>DARA01000008.1:13972-20145 GCA_002503135.1 Methanomicrobiaceae archaeon UBA207 | reverse complement strand
TAAAGTTCTCATTAAAGACGAGGGTGGAAACACAAAGTGCATTGACAATTTCATCAACCTCCATGAAGACAAAGATGAACGATATATGATGATTCTCTGCCTTGATAGCAATTCAAATAACCTCCGAACATTAAAACGTAAGACATCCGCTCGCTTCAACCGGGATATACTTGATGAAAAAACAGAGAATTTCTATCTGACAAAAGACTCAATGAAACATCGCATCTTTTTCGTACCCGGATCACTTGAAAAACAAGTACAGAACATCATTAGAGAAAACATTGATGGAAAAGACAGAGACACTCTCAGAATAATTCTCTGTGAATTTATTGCAGAATGTAGAAAAATGAAAATTGACTGGTTCTTGGAACTCGAAAATGTACTCTTCAATAGAGATATCTAAAAATTGGTGGGTGAGATGAGCAATTCAGCGGCAATCGTTCAGCATCTCTGGAACTCCTGCAATGTGCTCAGGGACTACGGCATCTCCTACGGCGATAAAAACCCGGTTACAGATCTTTGTGAGGGGCTGGTAGTATGAGAAGGTGCACCCGCATTTGGTGCACATCTCTCAGTGAGGCAGTGATTTGAGAGTGTGTTCAATGAGAAAAATTACTTTCACACCCCACATAGATTTTCTTTATAGCGGCAGTATGGGTAAATAAAAATGGCAATGGTAAAGAAAAGAGAGAGAGCGATGCTCTACCTCATTAGGCATTTTGGAAGGATCTCCAGGATGGAACTGGTCAAACGCATGTTCCTTGTCTCTGAGGCGAACCGGGTCTATGATTTTGTTCCATACAAGTTTGGTCCCTTTTCTTTTGACCTGTACAATGATCTGGCGCACCTTGAGAGAGCGGGATTTGTGGAGTTGTCTGATGAAACAGTCTCTTTGGCAGGGGAGATCTACCCGGACCCGGATACAGCTATACGCAGAACACTGAATTACCACATATCTACATTTGGTGAGATGAGTGCCTCAGATATCATGGAGTATGTGTATGAGAGATATCCGGAGTACACCATTTTCAGCCAGATCGAGAAAAAGATGGATTATGTCTGTGATGAGAGGGGAGCAACCACCATCGGCTATGAAGGGAGAAACATCGATCAGTTCCTCTCGGTTCTGCTGAAAAACAAGATCAACACCCTTATTGATGTGAGGAAAAATGCATTCAGCATGAAATACGGCTTTTCCAAGGGTCAGTTGTCGAGATACCTTCCGGAACTGCGCATTTCATATCTGCATATCCCATCCCTTGGCATTGAAGGGGGCAGAAGAAAAGACCTTGACAAGAATGGTTTTAAAAAACTTTTTGACGAGTATGCAGAGGATCTGCCTTCAAAGAAGCGCGAACTTGATATGATCAGCAGACTCGCCTCTGAAGGGAAGGTGGCGCTGATGTGCTTTGAGAAGGAATCAGGTGACTGCCACAGGGAAGTTATTGCCAATTTCCTGCGCAATGATGGGACGGAGGTTGTCGATCTGTGACCTGGGAGACGAAGCGGGTGCTTGTGACAGTCAAAGCCTATCCTGAATATAGCAAAAAACATCGTCAGGTCGTCTGTACAGCAGGAATTACCGACACAGGGGAATTTATCAGATTGTATCCGATAAACACACGGATCTATTTCGGGAAGAATAAGGTAAAGAAGTACGATTGGATCGAGGTCGAGTGCAGGAAGGCGGCTGACGAGAAACTCGGCAGAAAAGAGAGTTACAAAGTCAGGGAGGATTCAATCCGAATCATTGACAGGCGACTCTCGGAGTACAAAAAAAGAAAAGCGCCATGGGAAGAGAGAAATAAGTATGTCCTGCCCCTTACTGCACCATCCATGAAATCCCTGTATGATGCATATTCTGATGACAAGACCTCGCTTGGTCTGATTAGACCCACTGAAATTATTGACTTTTATACGAGAGAGAGACTCACACCCCCGCCGGTGGCTAAAGAGTATCAGAAAAATATTTTAGACGATTCAAAAATCCCAATTATTGACAATATCCCGCATATCTTTGCATATCGCTTCAGATGCGCAGGGTGCCAAGAAGAGAATCCCTGCCTGAAAGACGGCAGACCACATGATATCATGTGTGAGGACTGGGAAATATTTGAAGCCTATCGAAGCTGGTGGAACTATTATCAGGATATTGGCGTTCTTTGGGAGAAGCTGCATGAAAAGATGTTTGAACACATAGCTTCAAGGAACATCCACTTCTTCATGGGCATGCACGCCCTGCAGCCCACATGGATAATCATCGGGCTTTATTATCCTCCGCCGGTATATGGGGAGAATGCAGCAGAAAAGGGAGTGAGGACTCTTGATGAGTGGACCTGAAGGATGTACGACGCCATTCCGCGGCGATGAAGGGCTGATCACAGAACTTTGTGAGGGGCTGGCAGTATGAGCGAGGATGGAGAGAGTCATAGGGCGTTGCCTGAGGGGTGGGTGTGGACAATGGTTGGAGATTTTCCATGCCAATTCCACTGATCTACATCCACCTCTTTCCCATCGCGATCATCATCGCAATTCTTGCAATCTCAGCTGGCATTTCCGGCACGAATTTCTGGATTCCCGTATACCTGATCTGGCTCGGAATCGACGCGAAAACAACCTTCTGGCTCGCCCTCCTGACCATGATCTTCGGGTTTGGTTCAGGGATCATCAAAAACCTGAAACTGAAGACTGTCAACTGGTATGTCGTCAGAGACTACCTGAAAATTGCAGTCCCGTCAGCCATTTTCGGGACCCTGCTCATTCCATTTGCGCCTGTGAAGATGCTGCTGATCATCTTCGCAAGTTTCATCCTCATATACGGGGCTTACCTGATCCATCACTGCTGGCGCTGCCACTCCGGAAAAGAGCCTGCAGAACCTGAGACCACAGACAGGATCTGCTGGAAGCGGGCTGCACTTGGCGGATTCCTGAAAGGTCTGATTGCAACCGGGATGGGGAAACTGGTCATGCCCTGCATCCTCAGGCACAGCCGAATCCGATCACCTGCAGAGGCGGTGGGCTCGACTGTGCTGATCATCTTTGTGGTAAATATATGCGCCCTGCTCTTCCGCCTGACCCCTGACTTTACTTCAAGCCTGGTAGCCCAGAAGGACCTGATTTTTGAGATCATGATCTGGGTCGCACCAGGCGTATTCATAGGAGGGCAGATCGCCCCTGCCATCGCACAAAAAATGTCGGTGCAGGGGATTAAATTATATGTCGGGAGCCTGCTGGTGGGCGTCAGTGCACTGATATATCTGAGGGCTTTCGCCATGTGACAGACTTCCCCAACCGGAAGGACGGGGACTTCCGCCGATTTCATCGGCTCAGTCACGCCCCGTGGGGTGTGACATCTGTCACCTGTGGTGACTCCGTCCCATTCCGGGGGAATGTGACATCCTACTCTGCCCCCTTCACCCCCACAAGGCAAATTACCGCCAATCCTTCCACACTAATAATCTAATCACTATAATTTCCAACAGTGCCGGATGGACAACATCTGCAACGAAAAAATTTAATTGCAAGACACTTCATAGATATATTAAATGGCTACAGAATCAGTTCAGATACAACAAGTATTACACAATATAGAAACCCTTCCTTTGGAAGATCAGGAATATATAATTTCAGTTATGGAAAAAAGATTGATAGAATCCAGACGGATGGCTTTTAAAAAAAGGGCAGAAAAAGCAATAGCAAATTATGAATCCGGAGATGTCTGTTCAGGTTCAATAGACGAACTTTTAGGATGAAATATGCCTGAACTGTACTGGGATCAACAATTTAAGAAAAATTGTAAAAAGTGGACAAGGAAACATAAAAATCATACCGGCAGCCTGAAACAAAGACTAAACCTTCTAAAAGAAGATCCATTCCATCCACAATTAAAAACACATTCATTATCAGGAACATTATCCAGATTATGGTCAGCAAAAATTAATTACGAGTACAGGGTTATTTTTAAATTTTTAGATGCCGATAAAAGCAAAATTCTTCTAATTGATATTGGCGAACATGATAAAGTCTATTGATGGCTTATCTGGATAATATCCCATCTCCCTTCCCCTTTTCCGGTTCTCTCCCCCCAACCCATCATATCCGGTTATCTCTTCTTCAGCCCGTTCTGCAACCATTCTGAGCTCTGGAGCAATGCTGTTAACCATATCGCATTGTGCATCATGCCCTGAGGACAATATCAGTGGGGTGAGCGGCGGCGATGATGAAGAGCCCCCATCCCCAGAGACGAGCTGAAACTGCAGGACCGCAGTCACCCCGAATATCCATATTCAGTAGTCAGCCGGTGGACATATGCCTTCAGGAGATCTGTTGAGGTGACGAAACCCAGCAGCTTCCGGGGATCGTCCTTATCCACAACAAGCATATGATGAATCCGGGCGTCGATCATCAGTCTCAGCACTACCTCAAGAGACTGGTCCGGTGTGACAGTTACCAGGTCAGATCTCATCACCTCCCCCACAGGAAGGTGTATCCTCCCGTCTGCACGTACCTGCCGCATATCACCAATAGTGAGTATCCCTGCCAGTTTCCCGTCTTTCAGCACAGGAAATCCTGTATGCCCGGTCTCATTGATGAGGGCTATCACCTTCTCCGAGGGGTCCTCGGGAGTGAGTGTGATCAGGTTTTCACTCTTGGTCATCACATCGCCTGCCTGTATCTCCTCCAGAATGATTACTATATACTCTCCACGGTGAGCTGAAGATTCCGATTTGGTCCTCACCTGTTCCACATATATGCTCCGCTCCCCGGTGAGCACCTGCGAGATGGCGACAGCACCCATCGCCGGGATCAGGAGCGAGAAATTGGCTGTCATCTCCACCACCATGATCATCACAGAGATGGGGGCATTGGCGATCCCGCCAAAGAGGGCAATCATCCCGACAATGACAAAGACCGGCACTGACTCGAGGGGAACGAGTGCAGGAAAAATGAGGTGGAGGCATGTACCCATGGCACCGCCGGTTGCACCTCCGATTGCAAGCCCGGGCGCGAAGACACCGCCGCTCCCGCCGGACCCGATTGTGAGTGAGGTGGTGAGGATCTTCGTAAATGGCAACAGGATGAGGACGCTCAGGGGAAGTATCGTGTAGAGGGCAAGCTGCAAAAAGCCGTACCCGGTTCCGATACTTGCCAGAGCCAGCGTAAACGCGTCAGGCGAGATGTGGGCAAGCGCGACGACAGAGACTCCAATCACAAAGGCTCCGGCACATGGCTTGAAGTGTGGAGGGATATGGAGCCTCTCAAAAACAGTTGTGAAGAGGCTCTGGGTGCCGTAAAACACATGAATATATAACAGCCCCACCGCAGCACAGACAACTCCCAGGAGGAGGAAAAACGGGATCTGGGCGATGCTCCAGATGAGGTCTGCCGTATTGAATACAGGTTCAAAGCCATCAAATGAACAAAAGATCGAATAACCGATGACAGACGCAAGAAAAGTAGGTACAATCGCTTCAGACTCAAAATCCCTTGTATACAGGATCTCTGCCGCCAGGATCGCCCCCCCGAGAGGCGCCTTGAAGATCGTACCGATCCCTGCCCCGATGCCTGTTGCAAGAGCGATCCTCCTCTCGCGGGGAGTGAGACCGAGAATATCAGCGGCAATTGAGCCAAACCCGGCAGAGATCTGAGCTGCGGGTCCTTCTCTGCCTGCACTGCCACCGGTTGCTATCGTCAGTATGGATGTGACTGCTTTCAGGACAGGTATCCTCCACCTGACCTTCCCTTCGCCATGAAACGCCTGTATTGCGGCATCAGTGCCATGCCCCTCTGCCTCGGGGGCAAGCGAATAGACAAGCAGCCCTGAGAGAAGACCGCCCAGAGTGATGACAGGAATGATGAGCCAGATAGCGGGTGGCGGCGACCACTGCGCAATCTCTGCAATGCTCTGCCCCTCCAGGGGCATATGATAGCCCATGACCGTCCCCATAAAAAAATGCGTCCCGATCTTCAGACCTTCAAAAAAGAGGAGCGCACCTATTCCAGAGATAACCCCCACCAGAATAGCAATCAATATGATTTTTTTGTACGATGCGGTCTCATCCTGCATGCAGTGCTCATATATGGGGTTACTTCACGTCTCTATAGCATTTTCCATTTTAATGTGTCACCGGCCTGCGGGCGGTGACTGAGTCACCGGTAGGTGATGTGTGGCA
>DARA01000008.1:0-13626 GCA_002503135.1 Methanomicrobiaceae archaeon UBA207 | reverse complement strand
TGGCACCGGTAGGTGATGTGTGTCACCGGCCTGCGGGCGGTGACTGAGTCATCGGAGATGACATGTGCCACAACCGTGTGGGTCGTGACTGAGTCACCAAAGGTGACATGTGTCACGCATGAGAGAGCAGAACAGAGACGCAGCAGCATATGCCGGAATCTATATACTATATATAGACGAATTGCCCAATGTCTAAAATCATGTCTGCCACCCTCGCCTACTCCATAGAATTTCAGATGACGCTCCTGCTCTTTATCGCCCTTGCCGGGTATCTTCTCGCAGCCCGGATCAACCAGTCGGCTGTGGTGGGGGAGATCCTGGTGGGTCTCATCGTCGGTCCGAGTGTGCTTGGGCTCATCACATACACGGATTTTGTCCAGACACTCGCCGGTCTGGGGGCGGTCATCCTTCTCTTTGTCATTGGCTTTGAATTTAAACTCAGGGACCTGATGGATATCAGGTACGGCATAATCGGACTTATCGGCATCATCGTCCCATGGGTCGGCGGGTACTATCTTTCGCTCCTCTTTGGATTTGGGTTCGGGAGCGCCATATTTGTGGGGACCGCCCTGACGGCGACCAGTATCGCGATCACTGCCAATGTTCTCAAGGAGATCGGTGTACTCCATACAGATGTAGCAAAAGCCATCATCAGCACAGCCGTCATTGACGATGTGCTCAGCCTGATCGCACTTGCGATAACCGCCGACATCGTATCAGGGACCCTCTCGGCATTCAACATTGCCCTGATCCTCACAAAGGAGGTCGCGTTCATCCTCATCGCCGGCGCCATAGGTGTGCGCGTCCTCGCGCCGATGCTGGGAAACCTGGACAGGACAAAAATTGCGAAGAAGTACCCTGAATTCGTCTTTATCTCTGCGATGGCGATAGCCTTCTTCTATGCCACATGCGCCGAACTCATAGGCACGTCAGGCATCATCGGAGCATTCATTGCCGGGGTCGCACTGGGGAGTGTGGAGCTCGTGCACAGCAAAAGCATCCATGAAAGTACGGAATCCCTGTACATCATATTTGCCTCGATCTTCTTCATATCACTCGGTATTCTGGTAGATATACATACAATCACCCAGGAGACCCTCCTGTTTCTGGTCGCACTCACACTCGTCGCGATCATAACAAAAGTGATCGGGTGCGGGCTGCCTGCCAAACTGCTTGGGATGTCATGGAGGGATTCCATGATCCTCGGATTCGGGATGTCGCCCAGGGGAGAGGTGGCGATGATCGTCGCACTCCTTGGTCTCAGCAAGGATCTCATCACCCAGGACATTTTTGCTGTGATCGTGATGATGAGCCTGCTCACCACGGTCATCACCCCCATCATATACAGGGAATGGTTCTACAGGGACACAGCCCCTGCCTGAACTCCCCTGCTATTTCCCCTGCTATTTCCCCTGCTATTTTTCAGCCGGCTTCAGCCGGCACTGATCTTTGTCGATGTTGCAGATTAGGAATCTGCAACTCCCATTAAATCTCTGATTTATAGTCAAAAACAGCAGCGGTGGCGGTATGAGTGCATCAGGTATTGGGTGCATCAGGTATTGGATGCATCAGGCACCTCAAAAAGTATAGTCCAAAAAGTGACGTTCGCCGTTATAATTCAAAAACACAGAGTAAATGGCAGAACAGGTGACAGGAGAGGCGGCAGGAGATCACTCCTCAATGGGAGCCTCGCCGATCTTCTCTGTCAGCCCCTTCAGCACCTCTTCGCGCATCCCTTCAAGGAACTTGATACTCCCCACCACCAGGTGCCCGCCGCCGGTGACCCCGCCGCCTGCGATCTCATCCCTGAGCTCCCTGACCATCACCGGGATATTCATCAGGACACCCCGGGATCTGAGCACAGCAAAATCTGGTCCAAAACCGATGGTGACCACGGGATCGCCTTTGTACTTCTGGCAGAGCCGGTCATGCACCTCGCCTGAGGTCTTGCCTGGCGGGGGGAAGGTGAACCGGTGTGCAAACATCTCCACATCGATCTGAAAGAGCCACGCTCCATTGGGGAGCGATCGCGCTTCGATATGCGGCATGACCGCCTCCACCTGCATCTCGATCGCCCTCTCCGCTCCCTCAACGAGGAGGTTCACCAGATTCCTGTGCAGTTCCGGGTCTCCATTCAGGTTGAGGATGTCCTTGATGATCTCCCGCCCGTCATTGAACCTCAGCCAGAACTGCTGGTAATCGAGAGCGAGTGCGATCTTCATGCACCACTCCTCAGGACAGGTCTCCTTCACCAGGTCAAGGTACCTGCCCCGCTCTTCCGCTTCACTGCGGTCACCAACGGCGGCAACAGCAGGGAGGTGCCGGATATTCTCTTCAACTGATGGATTGATCATCCTGGCGATCTCGGTCCCCAGCATCCCGGCGGTCATGCCGAAATCGCCTCCGGCATGGTACGGGTTGACGTGCGCGACCAGGTATTTGTCAACCACCTCATCGGGATGGTGGTGGTCCACGACGACCACCTGGAGACCATATACCTGCGCCCTCATGAGAGCAGGTTCATCCTCCTCGGTCGACCCATTGTCCATCTGGATGATGAGGGGCAGCTTCTGCCCAAACCTGACCCGGTCTTTGAGTGCAAAATCAAGGTCCCGGGTGATGTCCTCGATCTCATAGAACGGAGCCTTCGAAGGAGCCCTTTTAAAGAGATAGTACTCGCCGTCAAAATCCGCACCATTCTCCCTTATCAGGGCAGTGACCGCCTGTTCAATGGCAACTGCCGCCGAAATGCCGTCGGCGTCTGCATGGTGGCGGAGGATGATGGGCTGTGCAGTAAAAACGGCTCTTCTGATATACCTGGCCACCTTCCGCATCTCAGGCTTCAGCCTCTCCAGGAGGTCACTCCTGATAAGAAACGGGACCTCCGGAGGTTCTGAACGCTCGTCAAGCGCCTGTTCAATTTTGTCCCTGACCCGCAGGACATCCGCACCCTCAAGCCGGGAGAGAGACTTCACTTCCAGCTGCAGCTGGTTGTTCCTCTGCATAATCTCGCCTGCGGCAGAGACTATGTCCCCGATCCCGACCTCAGGGTATGCCCTCACTCCTGCTTCAACAAATGCCGCAGCATTCAGAGTCCCTGATTCATCCACGAGGGTAAATATCGTCGGACCCGACGTCTGTTTGATCTGGGCGATTTCGCCATCAATATGTACATAACGCCCGATCCTTGAACCAAGGTCTGATATGGAGGTCGTGGTCCGCTTCTTGACTACCTCACTGATCTGATAGGCATCACATACCGTCTCCCTGAGATCAATATTCCCATTGCTGCGGATCTCCAGCACCTCAACAAGGACGGGATCCCGCTCCCTGTGCTGGGACATTACATTGCTCTTGTGGACCAGCCCTCTCAGCCTATTGTTCAGCTGGACAAATATGCCGAAATTGGCAAAGCCCTGCACCACTCCTTCATAGATCTTTCCCTCTTCCAGATCATCCAGATCACAGTCCTGACCCAGACGGTAGACAACGGTATCGCCGCGCTCATCCATGTTTTATCGCTCCATATCTGCTGCATTCTGATTTGTTTTCCTGCCAAGAGCAAGGTCAAACAACCTGCACTCGCCATCCCTGCGCCCCTTTGCGATGATGGTGTCGCCCTCCTTCAGCCTCACATCTTTTCCAGGTCTGTATATCCAGCGGTCTCCGCTCCTTATCGCAAGCACCACCATGCCGGTGACAGTCCCGAGCGAGACCTCCTTCAGGCTCATGCCCACAAGCGGTGACGACGCGGTGACGGCAACACGTGAGATGATCTCATCAGATTCACGGATGATCTTCCTGAAGACAGGGAGGACTTCAATCTCCCTCAGTATGACATCCACGATCGCCCTTGCGGCACTGCTGATCGTCTCTGCAAACGAGGACATATAGAGAAGCCCCCTGAGGGACTCGACATTCTTTATCCGTTTCGCCTCCTCAAGTATCCAGAGATCCATCTGGTACCGCATATCATCCATCCTCGTATCAAGTGAGACCACCTCATGGGCGACCTCCTTGTTGTCGAACAGGAGTGCGGTGTAGGCAAGACCGACCGAGAGCTCGCTGATGTTTTTCATCTCAACCATGACCGAAACCGCCCTGTCAAGACCGCTCATGGGTTCGGGTTCGCCTGCCCCGGTCTCAGGCATATATTCCGCACCAGCGATCTCATAGAGCGGCTTCTCCCCTGTCTGCGGACCCTTTGCCATAAGAACGTCACCGCAGACGACATGCGTCTCCTTATCAGGATCATAGATCCAGGCAGTGCCCCGCCTGATCGCGATCACCCTCATCCCGGTACTGCTCTGGAGTTTCAGGTCCCCGAGTGTACGCCCGTCAATTCGCGACCCCTCCGCCACAGCCACCCTCACGGTCATCTCCTCTGCTTCGGGAAGCGCCTCCCTCAGTCGCGCAGGAAACGTGATATCCTTGAGGATCAGTTTTGCGACTTCTGAGGCGGAATTTGAGATATCTTCTGCAGCCTCAGCCACCTGAAGCATCCCACTCATCGCCTCCGCCTCTTCGACCCGCCGTGCACCAAGGATGCTCTGGATTCTCGCCTGGTACACCATCTGGTTCATACGCTCCTCGAGATTTATAACTTCAAGGGCGATCTCCCTGCTATCGAACAGAATGGCCGAATATGAGAGGTCAACCATCAGTTCAGAGATGTCCTTCATCTCGATGAGAACATCCTTGAAGCTCATTGGCTGATAATCGAGTTCTGTCATATCTCAATACACACTTTGTCTCTCATACATTATCTCTATATCATTATATTAATCACGCTGGTGAGAGCAACAGCCCCAAGGAGATCAATCAGGCTGGTAATCACAGGAATGCCGAAATTGTCAGGGTCAAACCCGTACCTGAATGACATGCTTGCTGCAGCATAGGCGACGCCATTCACCAGCGTCATCAGGATCATGCCTGTGACGAGAGTGATGAAGACCACCACACCCGGACCAGGTGAATTCATACCCAGAACAAGACCTGCGCCATGTGAGATGACTGCGATCAGAGGGAGGAGTATCAGGGTATAGAGGTATGTGTGAAGAAAATGCGGTATGACCTCACGCCCGGGCAGCAGGCTCGGGTTGATGGCGCCTGTATGCATCTCTGTTGCAAGCTTTGATGCAAGGATGCCGCCGATCGAACCGCAGCCGCCGGCAAAAGGTGGTATGAGGATGAGAAAGACTGCAAAGCCGATCAATGAGTCAAGGTCTGCGGTATAAACCAGTCCTGCCAGTACACCCAGAAAAGAGAGAGGGATGAGAAGGGGGACCGCCTCCCTCACAATGCACCAGACATTCCTGTTGCCATAGATGCTGTAGACAAATGCCCCGGCAACAATGAGCATGACAGAGATGAACAGGATTGTACGGATGGATTCAGGCAATGCAACGACACCTGCGGCAGAACAAACCAGCACGGGAAGGGTGATGACGTCGCCGGCTGTGGTGATCGTGGGGGACGCGATCATATCGAGGTCGAGCTGGTGGCGGTAGCTGGCAACTGTGATCACCACAGTGATCAGCATCAGGAGCAGCCCGGAGATGATGCCGCTTGTAACCGAGATGACGACGAGGTCCCTGAGACCTGTCACTGCATGACCGCTGATGGCGCATACGGCATATGCGAGAACCCCGACAACGAATGTGATAAGAATGGTGATCGCGAAAGACGCACGCAGGTTGTCGCCGAGGACCGCGCCGTTCCGGAAACTGATCTCAAATGCGCCGAGGTGCATTGAAGAGGAGAGGCGTGACGCAAGCACGCCTGAGATGCTCCCCCGCATATTGAGGAGGGGGGGGACCAGCACCATCAGACCAGGGATCAGTTCCAGGAGTTCGCTGCTTTCACTGAGATATATCCCTGCAAAGCTGGAGGTGACGGCACTGATGAGCAGAGCTGCAAGCCCTGTCAGAAAGAGCCTCTCCCGGAGGGTGAGGTTCGTGAGGTTCAGCACCATCTGTTTCACACTCCGGTAATACCATGATCAGCTCCTGTACCCGATCTCAAGCATTGTCAGGTCATCGGGTACCTTTATCTCACCTGAATAATTATTCCCTGCATCCTGTATATGGTTTCCTGTACTCGTATACCGTGACGATACATGCACCAGCGCCAGCATCCGTGCCTTCAGAGACTCTGCAGCCGCACCTGCCTCGCCTGCGGTTGAGTGGCAGACTTCTGCTGCCCGGTCAGCCGCGAGGTCATCAAAAGTTGCGTCATGTATGAGGAGATCCGCACCTGCTGCCAGGTTCCTGATCCTGTGGGTTACCGGGCGGGTGTCCCCGGTATATACGACTTTCCTGCCTGGTCGCGGGTCTCCGAGGACGTCTTCGGGGTGAACCTCGGCAGCAGCACCGTCTCTCGCCACCCTGACAGTCTCACCCCGCTGCAGGTTTCCAAAGAGCGGTCCCGGCGCCACACCAAGCTCGATCGCCCGATCCCTGTTGAACCTGCCTGGTCTCGGATCTTCCCTGAGGACATAGCCAAGACTTTCGATGCAGTGGTCAGTGGAGAATGCATGGACCGAATAGCCATCGAAATCCACGGTGTCACCGTCGTCAAGGCGTACAGCATCCACAGGGAATCTGAGGGTGTACCTCCCCATGTTCCTGACATATTCTACGTATTTATGCACCCCTTCCGGACCATAGATCGCCAGAGGAGTGTCTCTGCCCATGAAAGCCATCGTCTGAACCAGCCCGAATATGCCAAGGAAATGGTCTGCATGCCAGTGCGTGACAAAGACGGCATCTATGGTGAAACCAGTGCGCGCCCGCATCATCTGCTGCTGGCAGCCCTCACCGCAGTCAAAGAGAAGCGTATCCGAGCCGCGCCTGATCATGATGCAGGGCGGATTCCGCTTCGGTGTGGGGAGGGCGCCCGCAGTACCGAGAAAATAGACCTGCAGGGTCTCGCCGCTCATACGAAACACCTCCTGATGACCTCAAGGCTCTGCTGCGCCTCAGGGATGGACCGCCCCTCCACGACCACCACGCCAGAGTAGCCGGCAGCAACGCATCTCCCGACCCACTCCCAGTCGATGGTGCCGGCACCGAGTGCAAGGTGCTCGTCACGGTCCCCGTGGTTGTCATGGACATGGAGGTGGCTGACAGACCCGATGTGATCGAGAAATTCACGGACATGCCCTGTGGTGTTTGCATGCCCGATATCGAGCGTGACGCCGATCCCCTCAATTTCCCCGGTCATGCCGAACATCTCCCCGGGATCACGGCAGAGGAACTCCCTGATATTGATCATATTCTCAAGGCATGCCAGCACCCCGTATTCCTCTGCACAGGTCCCGATCTCAACCAGTGCCGTCTTCTGGAGGTCCCAGACTTTGTCAGGCATCATCCTGCCGACAGGTGAGACATAGCCGGGATGGAATGTCACCCTGTCAGTCAGTGGCGCGGCATGCTCTATGCAGGTGCAGATCTGCCTGAGAGATTCGCGCCAGATGGGATAATTCAGTGAGGCAAGGTTCAGGTCACTGTACGGGGCATGGACGGTCACCCTGAGTGAGGTGCTATCCACGACCTCGGATATCCTCCTGAAATTATCAGGCTCTTCAAGGCGGTAATTGCCGTCAGCCATGATCTCCCAGCCGCTGTAGCCGCACTCCTCGATGCCAAAGACCCATTCATAGTTCTCCCATACTTTTGAAGAAGATGAGAAGAACGGTTCCTGACTCATTCGGCACCACCCTCCAGGAGATTCTCCAGGAGAGCACGGATCTCTCTCCTGAACTGCTCCAGCGAGCCATCATTTGTCAGGGTGACTGCAGCAAGCCCGAGTGCACGCCCAAGCCCCCAGCCAAGCTCCCGCTCATCACGTGCCCTGAGGTCTTCGGCGGTCTTTGTATCATCAGGGCGACCGCGCTGCTGAAGGCGGCTCAGCCGGTTCTCAAATGTAGAGACCACGCCGACCAGCAGGAAATCAGGAAAATGCTCCATGAAGAGCCCGACCTCATTGTCGCCGCGTATCCCATCGATCACGACAACAGGGGCGTCCAGACCTTCAACTGCCGGGATGGTCAGCCATGCAACTCCAGCCATGCCATGCTTTTCACGCAGGTCCCGCGAGACTCTCCCTGCATTTGCATCATTCAGTTCAAGACCGGCTTTCCGGATGGCATCCCTGATGACGTCCCCCATCACCACAACAGGTATGCCCATCTCCCGGCAGACCTCTGAGAACACACCTTTGCCTGATGCAGGGAGCCCGACTACGCCAACAACCTTCATATTACACCTGCTTCCGTGGCTTCACCACATCTGTGAGGACGATCGAATCTGCAATGACCACATGATTGTTGTCATAGAGCACCTCACCCTCCTCACGTGTTCTGATCTTCACAGACCTTCCCAGTTTCGCAGCGAGAGGGATGATCTCATCAAGGGTGAATGGCCGAACCGAACCGTATACTCCCTGCTGCAGTACAAGGTCCACACCTTCCGCCTCCTTCGCGACATAGGGAACATCATCCTCAGAGCCTGGGAAGAGGGTCAGCACCACCTCAAACTCGCGCAGTGCGCCTTCATCATATGCCTTCCTGCAGATCGCCAGGGAGCGCTTCACCTCCTCTGCATACTTCTTTTTCAGGAGATTGTCATACTTCTCCCACCGCGTCTTGATGTCCAGAGCCACCCTGTCAATCACCTGTGCATCGATGAGTGCCTGGAGCACCTGGGGAAACACGCCGTTTGTCTGGATGCCGACATCCAGACCCATCTCCCGGCACGCCCCTGCCATGTGGAGGAGCGGCTGCTTCTGCATCGTCGCTTCGCCACCTGAAAAGATCACCCCGCTGATTAGGGTGCGTGACGACCTGATGAGAGCCAGTATCTCCTCAACATCTCTGTAGTCCTCTCCATCCAGGATCGATCTATTGTGGCAGTAATAGCAGCGTACCGGGCAGCCACGGAAAAAAACCGTACAGACCGCCCTCCCCCGCCAGTCAACGGTGCTGAGTGGGACGAAACCTCCGAAATTGACTTTCAAAAAATCACCGTATCTACTATTATTCTGACTGGAGATTTATTGAAGTTATCTTTGGAGACCGTATGAGGTGAGGAGGAGGGAGTACAAGTACCCTTTCTAAAAGGTAAACAAATTTACTTGATAAGAAAACAAGCAAAATTTAGCGGGAAAACAAAAAAACAAGCCTTTATATCCTATTTTACCCAACGGATGAGTATGAGTCTGATACAGGATGCAAAGAGTGGGCGCATCACAGAGGAGATGAAAACCGTCGCTGCACTGGATGACGTAACCGAAGATTTCGTCAGGAGAGGTATAGCGAACGGGCACATCGTCATCCCGGTCTCCCCGTACAGGGACGTGAAGCTCTGCGGTATCGGGGAGGGTCTCAGGACAAAGGTGAATGCCTCGATCGGTACATCGACAGATATCGTCGATGTCGATATGGAGATCGAGAAGGTGCGCCAGGCTGAGCTGGCAGGGGCGGACAGCCTGATGGAGCTCTCCACAGGCGGAGACTTCCTTGAGATCAGGCGGCGCGTCATTGAGGCGACAACGCTCTCTGTGGGGAGTGTACCCCTCTATCAGGCATTCATCGAGGCGGCGCGGAAATATGGTGCAGTGGTCGATATGAAGCCCGACGACCTCTTCCGCGCCACCGCCGACCAGGCAAAACTGGGCACCAATTTCATGGCAATCCATACAGGCATCACTCTTGAGACCATGAAACGCCTCAGAAACCAGGGACGGCACGGCGGTCTCGTCTCACGCGGCGGTGCATTCATGACTGCATGGATGATCCACAATGAACAGGAGAACCCACTCTATTCGGAATTTGATTACCTTCTTGAGATCCTCAAGGAGCATGAGGTGACCCTGAGCTTCGGCAATGGCATGCGGGCGGGCGCGGTCCACGACGCCACAGACAGGGCACAGGTCCAGGAGCTGATCATCAATGCAGAGCTCGCCGACAAGGCGCACGACTTTGGTGTGCAGGCGATCGTGGAGGGTCCAGGGCACATCCCCATTGATGAGATCGAGACGAATGTCGTCCTCCAGAAACGCCTCACAAACCGCAAGCCATTCTATATGCTGGGACCGCTTGTCACTGACATCGCGCCCGGCTACGATGACAGGGTCGCCGCCATCGGGGCTGCGCTCGCCTCATCCCATGGTGCGGATTTCATCTGTTATGTGACACCGGCAGAGCACCTCGCCCTCCCGACACCTGAGGAGGTGTATGAAGGGGTGATCAGCTCACGGATTGCAGCGCATGTCGGGGATATGATCAAACTCAAAAAACGGGACGCAGACCTTGAGATGGGGCATGCCCGTCGTGACCTTGACTGGGAACGCCAGTTCGCGGTCGCCATCAACCCTGAGCGCGCCCGCCGGATCAGGGCTGAGAGGATGCCTGCAGACGCCGATGCCTGCACTATGTGCGGCGATTACTGCGCACTGAAGATCGTAGGGCGCCACTTCAATTTCTGAACAGACAAACGTCTGAGTCGAAGCGGCTCACCAATCCGCTTCTTTCCTTTTTTTCCATCTTCCCGACAGAGTCCGCACCCTGCCATGTGCCGGAGCCGCTTCGAATTGTTTAGAGCCCTGCTGACCCCGGGGGCGCTCATATCGCCAGCACCCGTGAAGTGCCATGCTCCGCCATAAGGACAGAGTCTGTACCACACACTCCCATTCAGGATAGGCAGCCATTCAGGAAAGAATATATTCAGGAAGGAATGGAGTGCAAAAATTTACAAAAAAGTGTTAGGGAGTCAGGTACTGACTCAGGACGCCCAGGTCGGAATTCGAATCCGAGTCGTCGGCGTGACAGGCCGACATGATGGGCCACTACACTACCTGGGCACACACGTGATCCCGCCTCCCGGATTCGAACCGGGGACATCGCGGTAGCCGCGCAGTTCGCCAACATGGGCGAGAACCATACTACAGCCGCGCACTCTACCAGCCTGAGTTAAGGCGGGTCACTGCGCTAACTAACTTGGAAATTGCCAGTATTAAAGATATCGTTTTTCAGGAGAGATTGGGGAAAACGTGCATGACGCCTGAAGCGTCAGGCGCTGTTTGATGAAACTGGCAGGCGCTAGTTTCAGGTTAAATCAGAGCTGCGCTTTCTTTAAATAGCCGGGCGTCAGATACATATTATATGAAACGCATGGATAATCAGGCAGACCGTGCGTACTGCCTTCTTTGTCACTAGCACAGCACGCGAAAAGATTACTGTTTTTGACACCACTTTGAGAGACGGCGAACAGACGCCCGGTGTTTCGTTCACCACTGATGAAAAGGTCGAGATCGCCAGGCAGCTCTCTGACATCGGCGTTCATATGATCGAGGCAGGATTCCCTGCGTCATCGGATGCCGAACGCGCGACCGTAAAAGAGATCTCAGGACTCGGGCTGGACGCAGAAATCTGCGGGCTGGCGCGCTCCCTGGAGAAGGATGTGGACGCCTGTCTCGACTGCGATGTGGACATCGTGCATGTATTCATACCGACATCCGACATCCAGCGCGAGTACACCATCAGGAAGAGCAGAGAAGAGGTGCTCGCCGCCACCGCAGAGATCATCACCTATGTCCGCGACCACATCGGCGCCTGCATGTTCTCAGCAATGGATGCCACGCGCACAGACTGGGACTACCTGATCGAGGTATTCAGGACAGCAGCCGATGCCGGGGCGACGATCATTAATGTGCCGGACACAGTCGGTGTGATCACGCCGCATGCGATGCGTGACCTGATTACCCGCATCGCCGCAGAGGTCGACTGCCCCATCGATGTGCACTGCCACAATGACTTCGGTCTGGGGGTGGCAAACACGCTTGCAGCCGTTGAGGCAGGCGCATCACAGGTGCAGGTGACAATAAACGGGTTGGGTGAGCGTGCAGGGAATGCAGACCTCGCCCAGACAGTCATGTCACTCGAGTCGATTTACGGCATTTCAACAGGCATCAGGACGCCGGCACTGGTTGAGACCTCGCGCCTCGTCTCGCGGTATTCAGGCATCAGCATCCCGCCGATTCAACCCATTGTGGGGGACAATGCATTTGCCCATGAAAGCGGCATCCATTCGCATGGCGTGATCGCGAGATCAGATACCTTTGAACCAGGCATCATGACACCTGAAATGGTAGGTCACCGCCGGCGCCTCAAGATTGGAAAGCATGTGGGGCGGCACGCAGTCAGGCAGCTCCTGGAAGATGTGCATATCACACCCACTGACACCCAGCTGGATGAGATCGTCACGAGAGTGAAGTTCATCTCAGGCAAGGGAAAACGCGTCACAGACGCTGATCTCTACAGCATCGCTGAAACCATCATGGAGATCCCTGCCAACGAGAAAGCAATCAAGCTCGAGGATATTGCTGTCATGACAGGCAACCATGTCATCCCGACAGCGAGCATAAAGGCAGAGATCAATGGCGTTGAGCACATCTACAGCAGTGTCGGCAATGGTCCTGTGGACGCTGCCCTGAAGGCGATCCTCGGCATCTCGCCTGCAGCGATCCAGTTGAAGGAATTCAATATTGAAGCGATATCAGGCGGCAGCGATGCAATCGGGCATGTCACCATCACTGTCGAGGATGAGCGGGGTCGTATCTTTGATGCCAGCTCGTCAGGCGATGACATAGTCCTTGCCTCTATTGAGGCGATGATCAATGCAATCAACCTGGTGCACCGTGTCCGGTGATCTACGACCAGGGTATGCCGGGAGTGAAGAAGCTAAGGAAAAAAGGTAAGGAAAAAAGAAGAAACCCTGATCAGATGGCGGCGCCAGGGGATTGCTTCTCCAGTGCCGCTTTTATCTGGGCAGAGAGGTCCTCATACTTGGACTGGAACACCTTCTCCTGTTTTTCAAGGGACTTTATACGGACTTCAAGTGTCTCAACCCTTTCATTCAATGATTTGGCGACGTAATCCCTGTCTTTCTGCACGATTACACTGCCAACGGTCATGAAGACCTCGGCATCGTCCGCGACATCTTTCAGTTCCTCAATCGCCTTATTGGATTCCCGCACCACCATTTCAAACTGCGATTTCTGTGATGCCACCATCTGCAGCTGCTGCTGAATCTGCTGCAGCATTGCAAGCTGGTTCTGAACTTTTGGAGAGATATTCTCATTCATCAATTACAATCTCCTGCATCTCTTTTGCTACATTTATCAGGCGCAGCCAGGAATTCAGTGCCGCTCTCAGTGCAGAGACATCTGTGGCAGAGATATTCAGGGCGAGTGTCGCATCGTCCTCAAGCCTGAGATTCACCACTGACCGGCTGCCGTAGTCACCCTGCTCGGGAGCAACCGAATGGTAGACTGCCCCGGCATAATCCGCACTGAAACGGAATGCTGCCTCATGCCTCATAGGTCGGGACCGAGGAAGTACCGTTTTCGCTGCGTTCCATCAAAGACCAGTGTATCTCCTTCGTCTCTGGAAGGTACCGCATCAATATATCTTTTCAAATCGTCATAAACCGATTGGTTTGAGATCTGAAGACCTTTCACCATGCTCCCTTCCCGCCGCCCCACACGAAACCTGCTGAAGCGGTAGTCTGCAACAGGCGCAGCGTCATGATACACCTGGAGAGAGTAGTGGTGGTGGTGCCTGGC
>DARA01000011.1 GCA_002503135.1 Methanomicrobiaceae archaeon UBA207 | reverse complement strand
GCATCCACGGCAGACGTGCTGGCATCTGTCACCCGCCTGAATGACGACCCTGAGATACACGGGATACTCGTCCAGCTCCCACTCCCGGCAGGAATCGATACCGACCTGGTCATTGAATCTGTATCCCCTGCCAAAGATATGGACGGCTTCCACCCGTACAATCTGGGACGTCTTTTTTCAGGCAGACCGCTATTTGCCCCATGCACCCCGCTGGGCATCACGACCCTGCTCGCCGAATATGGGATCAGCCCTGAGGGAAAGCACGCAGTGGTCATAGGGAGGAGTGTTGAGGTGGGGCGACCGATGGCAGCCCTGCTCCTCAATGCAGATGCCACGGTAACCATCTGCCACTCCCGTACAGAGCACCTCGCAGACGAGACCCTGCGCGCAGACATCCTCGTAAGTGCTGTCGGAAAACCGAACTTCATCAGATCAGGGATGGTGAAAGCCGGTGCAACCGTCATCGATGTCGGGATCAACTACGATGCCACAGGAAAACTCTGCGGCGATGTGGACTTTGCAGCAGTCTCCCGGAAAGCCGGGGCGATCACGCCGGTGCCCGGCGGTGTGGGACCGATGACGATCGCAACACTGATGGAGAACACATTAAAAGCAGTGAAGTTGAGGTAATGCATTCCTGTCATATCAGCAACACCAGAATCGGCTCAGATGCACCGGTACGCCTGATGGGTGTCATCAACTGCAGCCCTGAGTCTTTCTTTTCAGGTTCATACGTACCCAGAAAAGATATCTTCGAAAAGGCTGTCTGGATGTGTGAGGCGGGTGCGGATTTCATCGATCTCGGCGCACGAAGCACGGCACCGGGATCGCCGCTGATCCCGGTCAGCGAAGAGATCAGGCGCATGGATGCCGCCCTCGGCGAACTGGATGGCACGGGAATCAGCGTCTCGGTGGATACGATGCATCCCGAGGTGCTCAGTGCCTGCCTCTCCCATGACATCCATGCCATCAATGACATCTCAGGGCTGTCCGATGAGGCATACGCCCGCATCGCCGGAGATTCAGGGCTGCCCGTGATCACCATGGCGGCGGTCAGCAGACCTGGCGACGCCCTGGGTGTCAGGGCGACGGTGGAGGCGCTTGAGGTGGTCGTCAGCCGGTGTGAACGTCACCGGATCGACGAATTTGTCCTGGACCCTGGTGTGGGGAGATGGACAGATGAGCGGACATATGAGCATGACTGGGAGATATGCAACCACTTCAGTGAATTTCTTGCATTCGACCGCCCACTCCTTGCGGCGGTCTCACGGAAGTCATTCATCGGCGACCTCCTGCAGAGAGAGACAGAGGAGCGTCTTGCAGGCACTCTCGCACTGACCACGATGCTCATCGAATACGGGGCATCAGTGGTGAGGTGCCATGATGTGGCAGAGACGGCAGACCTCCTGAAGGTCGTGTCAAGGATGAGGGGTGCGCCATGAACACCGCATACACGGTATATGGTCTGAAAACAGGCATCGTCAGGGCAGGTGACGACATCACCGCGCACATCCTGACGGCATGCGAAACAGCCGGATGCGGCTCATTCACTGATGAGGACATCCTCGTGATTGCAGAATCCGCCATTGCCACTGCCGAAGGGCAGGTGGTCATGATCAGGGAGGTCACACCCACAGACAGGGCTCTCGAACTCGGCGAGCGCTACCTGATGGACCCGCGGCTCGTGGAGATCGTCCTGCAGGAGAGTGACGAGGTGATCGGCGGGATCGAGGGTTTCCTTCTCTGCATGAAAAACGGCACTCTCCTCCCGAATGCAGGAGTGGACGGGTCAAATGCACCGCCCGGCGCGGTGGTGCTCCTCCCTGCGGACCCGGATGCAAGCGCACAGCGAATCAGGGAGGATATCAGGCGGCGTTGCGGTGTCAGCGTAGGTGTGGTCATCGCAGACAGCAGGACTCATGCGATGAGGCTTGGATGCAGCGGGGTCGCCATCGGGTGCGCCGGGATCACCTCGGTCATCGACGAACGCGGGAAGAAGGATCTCTTTGGCAGGGAACTTCTGGTCACCAAACGCGCGGTAGCCGACTGCATTGCCTCTGCCGCAGAACTGGTCATGGGCGAGACAGATGAGTCCGTGCCGGCAGTGGTGATCAGGGGGCTCGGCATCCCCTGCAGCGACACTGCAGGCATCGCCTCGATTGATGCATCAGAGTGTCTGTTCATGGGCGTTGCGCTTCACGCCAACCCTACCCTCTTCAATAGAGAGAACAAACCCTGACTGCTCCAGAAATCTACGGCACATCCCATTGCCATGGATCAGCACCTCTGCAATATCCTCTTTTTCGTCCACATCCGTGGAGAGCCTGAATGAGTCGATAACCTCACATGAGAGATCATTCTCCTCAGCTATGCGCAGGTGATCCAGAAAACTGGCGCCATAAAAATCGACGTGGTAGGTCTGCGGCGATCTCATGAAGATGGCATTCGTCCCGCCACCCCTCCCAGGGGCGATCGCCACGTCCGCGCCGGTGGCAAGCATCTGAATGACATCCCGGGGATTCACGAGGGGGAGGTCAGACATGATGACAAGGACAGGGGTATCCATCCCTGAGAGCACCTGGTTGAGCGCCTCATTCAGCCCCCCATCCAGCACCACCGTCTCTGCCAGCGCGTGTTCAAATGGTTCGGTGCAGAGGAGGGTGATGCGGCACCCTGCCGCACCAACCGCACCGATGACGTCATCAAGCATCGCCCGCGCCAGGGCTTCCCTCTCATTCCGGTCAAGGACGCAGGAAAGTCGGGTCTTGGGATTGGATGGTTTGAAAGGGATGATGGCGTGAACCTGCATTGAAAAAAGTTGTTGTGAGAAGCTTAAAAGGGTAGCGATGATCTGCGCATCTCTCAGGGAGTGCGGTCATGCCATGCCAAGTTCTTTCCTGACCTGCTTCAGGCGCGCTTCCTGCGCCTTCGTCTTCTCCAGGAAGTCATCCACGACAGGCTCAGGGAAACGGTCATCGCGATTCTCAGGCAGGAACAAATCCCCCATGTATTCACAGATCTGCCGGTATGACTCCACTCTCTTTTCCAGGCTGCCGTATTCACTGACGAGGTCCGTGTCCTTCCCTGACTGCCGCAGGTCTTCCATCTCTCTTTTCAGGGACTCTTCCCGTTTTATCCTGTACTCAAGAGATTTCAGCAAGGTGAATCTGGTCACCGGCTTCATGATGTAGCCGTCGATATCATCGGCATATGCAAGTGCATCGGCTGGAGTGACCTGTTTTGCCGTCAGCATCAGCACAGGGATATCCGCAGTCAGGGAATGTGCCCTGATGCGCCGCAGCGTCTCCCAGCCGTCATGGGGCTCCATCATGACGTCAAGCAGTATCAGGTCGGGTGTGGCAGTCTCCAGGAGAGTACAGCACTCTTCGCAGCTCCCTGCAGTTATGACAGTGTAACCCCCTTTCTCCAGCATCAGGGTAAGGAGATCCCGCAAGAGATCATTGTCATCGACGATGAGAATCGTAGATCTCACGCGCAGACCCCTCCCATATCTGAGACTCTATTCTGTATCAGATATATCTTTTTTCTTTCTCTCGCCATCAATATCCTCTCCGGGAGAGTAGAATCCGTGGTGTTTACGCAGAAAATCATGTATTTTTGCAGATTCAAGCCAGCCCTGGTCAAGCCGGGTGATGATCCCATCGATCACACCTGCCAAGTGAGAGCACGACCTTCATGCCAGCAGCGTGAGGGCATGGAACCTGATCCCGATATAGCCCTCCTGTCCGGCGGGAACTTTGAATACATAAAAATCACATTGTACTGGTATGCACCACAGGGTGATCACTTTCTCGCGAAACATATTCCTCCCGCTTACCACAGTGTGCCGGAACAGGTGCAGCTACTGCTGTTTCCGCACAGAGGTGCATGACAGGTGCGTCATGCCGCCTGACGAAGGGCTCCGCACCATCCGGCACGGCGCAGGGCTTGGCTGCACCGAAGCCCTCTTCACATTCGGCGAACGCCCCGGCGACATGCCGGGATTCACCACCGAACTTGCGAAATTCGGTCACACCGAGATACTCGACTACTGTTACAGCCTCTGCCAGGCAGCCATTGAGGGAGGTCTCCTGCCGCACACCAATGCAGGCATCCTGACATTCGAGGAGATGGAGCGTCTGCGTGAGGTGAACGCAAGCATGGGTCTGATGCTCGAGACGACGGCAGAAGTGGAGGCGCACAGGCATTCGCCGGGGAAGGTGCCTGAGGTGAGGATTGCCATGCTGGAGGATGCAGGCAGGCTCCGCATACCATTCACCACAGGTCTTCTCCTCGGCATAGGGGAGACGGCGGCTGACAGAGAGGAGTCGCTTGAGTTGATCCGAGACCTGCACAGACGCCATGGGCACATCCAGGAAGTCATCATCCAGAACTTCCTGCCAAAGCCGGGGACACCGATGGAGGGCGCCCCTGTGGTCAGTGCTGATGAGATGTGCGCCACCATCACCATGGCGCGGGAGATCCTGCCTGACGACATAGCGGTGCAGATCCCACCCAACCTTGCCGATGCCCGGCGCCTCATCGGCTGCGGTGTCGATGACCTGGGGGGCGTATCCCCGCTCACCATCGACTATGTGAACCCCGAGCACCCCTGGCCGCAGATCGATGACCTGCAGGACCTCGCCGGCGGCGCCACTCTCAGGGAACGCCTCTGCATCTACCCGCAGTTCATAGAGAGGGGCTGGTACTCCCCGGGAATCGGACCACTGATCAAACGCCTGCACCAACGCATCCAGGAGAGCAGATTATGAAACCAGACTCCGTGCTGTATGAAGGAAAAGCAAAACAGATCTGCCGGTCTGATACCCCCGGCGAACTGATGATGAGATTCAAGGACGACATCACCGCCTTTGACGGGAAGAAACATGACGTGCTGGAGGGGAAAGGTCGCTACAACGCGCAGGTCTCTTCATTCTTCTTTGAATACCTTGAGGGGAGAGGGATTGAGACACACTACATACGTATGGAGACCCCGACTGTCATGGTCGTGAGGGAGATGGAGATGATCCCGCTTGAGGTCGTCGTCAGAAACGTTGCGGCAGGCTCCATGGTGAGGGACTACCCGGTAGAGGAGGGCACCCCGCTCGACCCGCCCGTGATTTTTCTCCACTACAAGGACGACTCGCGCCATGATCCGATGATCAATGACGAGGTCATCATCACACTCGGCATCCTCCCGCCTGAAGAACTGGATATTCTGAAGGAGACCGCCCTTGCAGTCAATATGCACCTCTCCGCATATCTCGATGAATGCGGCATAACACTGGTGGATCTCAAGATGGAGTTCGGAAGATCCGACAGCACCATATATCTGGCAGATGAGATCAGCATGGACAGCATGCGTCTCTGGGATAAAAAAACCGGCAAATCCCTGGACAAAGATCTCTACAGATTTGACAAAGGCGACGTGATCGCCGGATATGCCACAGTAGTGGGACGCATTGCGCCGGAGATACCAGGAGGCGGAAGATGAGATACACCCTGAAGATTACCATCACACTCAAGCCAGGCATACTCGACCCGGAAGCGCATGCGATCCGGCATGCCCTGACAAACCTGGGTTTCAGGACAGAAGACCTCAAAACAGCACGCATTTTCCTGATCACCCTTGACACCCCTGATGAGGGGGAGGCGCGGGCGCAGGCAGAAAAGATGTGTGAACGCCTGCTCGCAAACCCGGTGATACATGACCACACCGTCGAGGTCATGGGATGAGGTTTGCGGTCGTGCAATTCGGCGGGAGCAACTGCGACCTGGATACACAGTATGTCCTGCAGGAAGTCTGCGGCATTGACACAGACCTTGTCTGGCACAGGGACGGGCTGAAACGCCACTATGATGCGGTCATCATGCCTGGCGGGTTCAGTTACGGAGACTACCTGCGTGCGGGGGCAATCGCCGCACGTACGCCGGTCATGGCAGAGATCTGCAGACATGCGACACAGGGAAAACTGGTGCTCGGTATCTGCAACGGCGCCCAGACAGGGTCAGAGGCAGGACTTGTGCCAGGCACATTCACGATCAATGCCTACCCGAAATTCATCTCCAGAGAGGTGCACCTGCGGGTTGAGAACACCTCTTCGCCATTCACCTCGCACTACAGGAAAGACGAGGTGATACAGGTACCCATCGCCCATAAAGAGGGAAGATATATCGCCGGTGACGCCGTAATCCGGCGCCTGAATCAGGAGAACAGGGTGGCGTTCCGGTTCTGTGACAGAGACGGGACCATATCTGAAGCAGCCAACCCCAATGGATCAATCGAAAACATTACAGGGGTGCTCAGCAAAGAGGGTAATGTACTGCTGATGATGCCGCACCCTGAACGGGCATCAGAGAAGGTCCTTGGATCAGAGGACGGGCGGCGCATCTTTGACTCGATGATCGCCCATATTGAAGAGCACGCCTGAGATAGCTGGAGGGAGATGACAGATATGCCGGATGAACCTGTAAACGAAGCAGAGATACTGTCCGAGATTGCCGCGTGGGTGGAGGAGTATGCCGCAGAAAACGGGTGGGTATTGAACCCTGACACCAGGCAGATGAACACGGTTCTCCGCGGACTGACCAGAAACACCATACGTTTCGGATCCAGGTACTGCCCGTGCCGTCTGCGCAGCGGTGATCCCGGGAAAGACCGCGAGATCATCTGCCCCTGTGTCTACCACAGGGACGAGATCGAGGCTGAGGGCAACTGCCACTGCAACCTCTTCTTCAGAGAGGATACGGTACAGGAATAACATACCAAACACACCGCCTGGAACAAGCGGTGTTTGAACACCTTTCCTAGGGGAAAGGTGTGAACCACGACTGCTGCCGTTTTAGCAGGCAGCCCTCTTTTCACAGCACACCTCCCTGTGAGGAGGTGTTCGAACACCAGTTCAGAGAACTGGTGTGCAGCACACCGACCCCAGTAGGGGCGGTGTTCGAACATGTCACCTCCGGTGATTCAGTCACGCCGTTCAGGTGTGGCACATGTCACCTCCGGTGATTCAGTCACCGCCCGCATGCCGGTGACACACCGTTTCAGGGAAACGGTGTACAGACCCGCTCCCCAGAGGTCGCCCGCCGGGTCACCTCAGTTCCACACTGCCTGAGATCACATGGTACAGGGCAAAAAAGCCGATGAAAAGCGCCAGCACATACCCGATGAATGCGATGACCACCACCTGATCCGGCAGTGTGACATGGGATGCGAGGAGGATGAGTGATGAGCCGATGACCACTGCGGATGTGATCAGTCCGACAAGGATCTTGTCACTCGAACGGTCGAGGGATCTCTGGAGCTTTACCAGGTCGGTATCGACGATCTCGAGCTTCACACTACCGGTTGAGAGTTTCCTGAGCACCTCATTGACATTCCGCGGAAGTTCAAATGCCCCTTCCAGGACGCCCTTCACCGAGTGCGCCGCCTTCTTCACCACATCAGGCGAGAGGGTTTTCCGCGCCCTGAGTTCAGTCAGGTAGTGCCGGAGCTCGGTCGTGGAATTGAAATGCGGGTCAAGCCGGATGCCGGTGTCCATGGTCATGAAGAGAATTTTTATTACCTGCATCAGGCTGAGCGGGACACTGAGGTTGTAGCGGCGGAGTACGGTGGTAATCTCATCGACCATCCGCCTGATATTCACCTGCCCGATCCGGAATTCACTGTAGTCTGCCACCACCAGGTAGAGGTCATCCTTGACCATCTCCATATCCTCATCCCTGATCTCGATCCCAAGCCCCCTGAACGCATCAATGAGGAGATCAGGATCATTTTCGACGAGGGCAGAGAGGAGATCGATAAAGACCTCCCGTTTTTCAGGTCTCAACACCCCCACGATACCAAAGTCAAGGAAGGCGAGGTCCCTCTTGGGTGTGACCAGGATATTGCCGGGATGGGGGTCCCCATGGAAGAAACCGTCGACAAACACCTGTTTGAGGTAGCAGTGGAACCCGCGTTTCGCAATCTCAACCGGATCTGCGCCCAGGTCCCTGATCGCCGCCACATCATCGACCCTGACACCCTCAATCCGTTCCATCACCAGCATGCGGGTCCCTGAATACTCCCAGAAGATCTTCGGGATCTTTACACCAGGGAAGTCCCTGAAATTGTGCGCGAACCGTTCTGCATTCATGCCGTCACGTACGAAGTCGATCTCCTTACGGATCTGGGTAGAGAACTCCTCCACCATACCGACAGGGTTGTATACGCGCATATCATGAAACCTCATCTCCACCTGCCTGGCAAGGAACCTGAGGATCATGAGGTCGGTCTCGATCACCTCCCCGATGCCGGGACGCTGCACTTTCAGGACCACTTCGGTCCCGCCCTTCAGCACGGCGCGATGAACCTGTGCAAGAGATGCCGCAGCCTGTGGCACCTCGTCGATCTCCTCAAACGCGGCACCGATATCAGGACAGTACTCATCAATGAGAGGACGGATCTCCTCAAACGGGATGGGTGCGACCTGATCCTGAAGCTTTTGCAGCTCCTCGATCATGGGAGGCGGGAGGAGCTCCCTCCTGGTGCTCATGATCTGACCGAACTTGATGAAAGTGGGACCCAGGTCTTCAAGTGCGAGCCTGATCCGCACATACACCGACTGCCTCTCAATGCCGGCACCTCTCCGCATAACCCTGCGCCAGGCTCCTGCAGGGAGTACGCCCTCAAGGACCATCCCAAACCCATATTTTATCAGTACATCGGCTATCTGACCATAGCGCCTCAGGCGGGTGACCATCACGATATCTTCTGACGCACACATACATTAACGGATCGTACGCCTGACGGGAAAGAATGGTGCTTGCCATGCAGAGCCGACCGGGCTATCTGCGGCTCACGCGGCTTTTCCCAGACTTTTCCAGGGATATGGCAGCACGGTAAAGAGTATGAGTGCCGCCACAAGGGTGGGGATGATGAATGCCAGCCCTGCAGCAAGCGACACCCGGTCAGCCAGCCAGCCGGTGAAGAGCACACCCATGCCCCCGGCACCGACAGCAGCCCCCAGCATGAGACCGGAGATCGTGCCGACACTCTCTGGCACCATCTCATGCGCCATGGCGACGGTGACGGAAAAGGTGGACCAGAGGAGAAATCCAAAGACCATCAGGGCAATGATCGAGAGATAGCCGTCGGTTGCAAGAAAAACGACAAAGGGGATGAGTGCAGCCCCAACACCAAAGAGAGTGTACTCCTTGCGCCCATAGAGGTCAGAGAGCGTCCCGCCGATCACCTGACCCGCCACACCGCAGAGGAGGAGGGCAGATACGACGATATTCGCCGTGACGATGTTAAAACCACGCTCTATGAAAAATGTGGGGAGATATGCAATGGCAGCAAAGATCGCCCATGCACGGAGGGATGCTCCGGCAACAAGGAGGGCTGCAGGTTTCAGTGAGGGTGTGCGGCACACCGTTTCTCTGAAACGGTGTTTGAACATGTCACCCAGCGGGGACTCAGTCACGCCGTCCCAGGTGTGACATCCCTCCCTCTGCGGGGTAGGTGTGCGGCACACCGTTTCTCTGAAACGGTGTTTGAACTCCTCCCCTGTTTGGGGAGGTGTGCGGTCCAGGGACGGGTGCTCCACTTTTACTGGAGGAGGGGCAGGTCTCCCCTGAGACGGCAGGAGCAGGCGGATGACACCAGCCATGGCGAGCCCTGGGAACATGAGCAGCAGAAGCCCGGAGAGCCCGAGGTGTACCACCACGATGCCTGTGATCACAGGTCCGATGGCGAAACCCAGGTTGCCGCCTATGACAAAATATGATGTGATCCGCCCGCGGCTTTCATCCCCTGTCAGCCTGCTCACGGCAGTGAATGCGACGGGATGGAAGAGAGCATGACCAAGCCCGCCGAGTGCGGCGCAGATGAGGATCAGGTAATAATCCCCGGCGATCCCGATGAGTGAGATGAAGACCGCGCTCATCAGCAGGGAGGTGCTGATCTGCACACCAGTTCTCCGAACTGGTGTTCGAACACCTCCCCGTGGGGAGGTGTGCTGCACACTGACGCCCCTGGTATCGTACAACCACCCGATGACCGGCTGCAGGAGGGATGACGTCAGGTTATATGTAGCAACAAGGAGACCGGCGAGAAGGTACGGGTAGCCGTCTTGGAGGATGAGGAGCGGCAGGATGGCGGGCAGCACCGGCGCATACAGGTCTGTCATCAGGTGCGCCGCAGAAAACCACCATACAGATGCCTTGCGTGCCACAAACCCCTCACAGTCGTATCAGCCGGATGATCTCAACACCCACCTCCACCCGCTCCCGGCGGTGGAAGGCAAAGGTGCGCCTGATCGGGAAGCGGCACTGGATCACCTCATCAACACTTGCCCGACCCTTCACATACGATGCAACAAACTCGCGTGATCCCGCATTGAAGATGCCATATACCACGCTACCCATGACAAGAGCCCGGTCGATGAACGGGCGATCGGCGTGCACCTTCTGCGCCCCGAAAGGCGGGTTCATGAGGATGGTATCAAAAGGCTCATCCCATCCGCACCACCGCGCATCACTGATGTCAGCCACCTGAAAATCGATTTCAGTGCCGAGCATGCGGGCATTTTCCTCTGCGACACCGACCATGCCGGGGTCGACGTCCACTGCTGCCACGGATGCAGCTCCGAGCAGTGCCGCACCGCATGCCAGGATGCCATTGCCGCAGCCGAGGTCACACACACGCTTTCCCCTTATATCACCCCGCATACAGGCATGAAACAGCAGCCTGGCAGCGACTGCAGGGGGCGTCTGGTACTGCTCAAGGTCTGCCCTGGGTCTCTCATACCCCTTCAGGCGCTCGAGTTTCATCTCAAGGTGACGCAGTTTCATAGCTCATCAATGGCGTAATCATCCCATGACCTGACGCCGCAGAGGATCTCGAACTCCTGCGGACTGAGGACAGGCACAGGAAACCGGATCTGGTCGTCATACGCGATCCTTGGACACGCGGTATTCACATACGCGCCAAACCCGAGGTTGAGGACCTCATCAGGTGTAACCTCGCGCATCAGGACGATCACTGCCCGGTCACAGAGAGAGAGGAGACGCCGGGCAAGGTCCATGCGCTGCTGCCCGGTCTTGCTGCTCACGATTATGCCGATCTCTGCTGCCCCGCGTGCCTTCTCTATCATGGCAAACCGGCGGCGCATCATGCGGGACGCATCGATCACCCTGACACTGCGGGTGAATGGATCGAGGGCAACCACCCTGGCATCTGTCGCAATCCGGATGCCGGTCGGATGAAAGAGACCTGTGCCGACGAACAGGATCTCATCAGCGCCGGTCTGGCGGGCAGCCTCAAACGAGCACCCGAGCACCTGCCCTGGCAGCGGCGCTCTCGCACCTCCGGATGCAACAACCGCCTCGATGCCCCGTGATCGCAGGAACTCTGCCATCTCCTGTATCTGGTGTGCATGCTGGACAGTGGTGACGAGCCCGATCCGGTCCAGGGTAAGGGCTGGCAGCGCCTCGCCGAGGGCTTCGATGTCGATATCGGTGTATACGGGTTCAAATATGACATCCGGGTGGTCGCCGAGGGGAGCATGACCGAAATTTACGAGGACCTCTGCATATTCAAAGGTATCAAGAGCAGGGTCACAGGCACCATAGCACGGGTCACCACTGATTAGCACCTCGAATCCGGCGGCGCTCAGGGCAGACGAGATCTCCCAGGCGCGCCGCTTCAGCCCTGCAGGAAACTGGAGGGCGACACGCTTCACCCCGAGTTCATTCAAACGCCCGATCAGGTCAGAGACAGGTCTCAACGACACGCACCTGCGATTCAGATACTTCAACAGCAACGAGAGATTTATACCGGCACTCCTTCCCGGGATCTCCCCGCCGGATTACCACGCAGATGTCCACGATCTCGGCACCAGCCTTCTCAAGTGCCTGGACAGCGGCAGACATGGTGCCGCCTGTGCTGCAGACGTCGTCGATGATGACGACACGGTCTCCGGGGTCGATGCCATTCAGGTAGAGCTCTCCCTTTGAGTAGCCGGTCATCTGGTGGACCGCCACCTCCCCGGGCAGAAAGTACTGCCGCTTCCTCATGATGACGAGGGGAATATCTGTCATCAGGGAGAGGGTGGTGCCGATATGGATGCCCATCGCCTCTGCTGTCACGATTTTGCAGACGTCATCGAGGTCAAGCACCCTGATCATTGCATTTGCCACCTCCCTGAGCAGTGCAGGATCGAGAGACGGCACACCATCCGTGATAGGATGGATAAAATAATTATATTCTCCGCGTTTCACAATCGGACAATTTTCAAGTGATTCTTTTAGCCTCTTCAGCATATGCTTTCACCCACATCTCTCAGAAACTCCTCCACAACATCCCGGTGGACATGCGGCATGCACACGATTCTCGTATGACCCTGCCTTGTCCGGGAGAGGTGCCACCCTGCGGGCAATGCCGCACCATCACCGCAGACAAAGGTGGCAACATTGACATCCGGCGTCACGGCACGCGGATAACCAAAGGTCTCCATGCCCTCGATGAGGCGGTGGGTGTTCTTCATGCAGCCGGTGACGACCGCACGCATCCCGTCCATGCCGAGATAGTCTAGGACCGCCAGTGCCGCCGCAACAGGAGCACCCGGGCGGGTGCCTGTAAGCGTATACTCGCGTTTGACTGTCAGGTACGGCGTATCCACAGAGAGAGATTCCAGGAGCCCGGGGTCATCGCGGAGGAGGAGACTGCCCACAGGCATGGTGCTCATCCCCATCTTGTGCGGGTCGACGGCGATGCTGCTGACCCCTGGGAGTGAGAGGTCAAAATCCGGCGGATTTTCAAGGAATGGCAACACAAGCCCTCCGAAAGCAGCATCCACATGGACAAAGATCTCCCTCTCCTCCCCGATCTCTGCCAGGTCCCTGATCGGGTCGACCATGCCGTACTCGGTGGTACCTGCCACACCGATGAGAGCCACGGTGTCCCTGTCAATGAGTGATTCCACCTGCTCCACATCCACACGGAAGTCCTTATCAAGTGGTGCTGTCCGCATCTCCAGCCCAAGGATGTCGCACGCCTTTTCAAATGAAAAATGCACCGATGCAGGGGCAATGACATTCGGAGACCCCGCACGCTTCAGTTTTTTTGCGATCCTGAGTGCCTGAATATTTGACTCGGTCCCGCCTGATGTCGCATAACCCACGGCATCCGGATTGTGCAGGAGTGTTCCCAGAGATTCAATGAGCAGCTTCTCAAGCGATGCCGTGCCCTGAAAAAGCCCCGGATCACCGAGATTTGTCTCGATGAACATAGAGTGCGCCCTGAGCGCAACCGGATGCGGGGGGGTGCACATCGAACTCAGGACATGTTTGTAGCCGAGGTCTTCCCGGCGCTTCGCCGAGAGAAAAGAGAAGAGTTCCTCCTCAGAACAACCTGTCTGTCTCATTGTCACTGGATCTCGCATGATCAAGCAGCATCGCCTGCTCTGTCCTGGCAGCTGCCTGACGCATCTTTACCACAGCATCGATATTGGCTGAGACGCCGGATATCCCATGCCTGACAAGCCACTCCACCATCTCAGGGTCTGAACCTGCCTGACCACAGATGGAGGATTCCACGCCATGCCTGCGGCAGCACTGTATGGTATAATCGATGAGTCTGAGCACTGCAGGGTGCGTGGGCGCGTACATATCTGCCACATGTTCATTGTTCCGGTCAATGGCAAGAGTGTACTGGATGAGATCATTGGTGCCGAATGAGGCAAATTGGATGCCGGCTTTGATAAAGTCCTCGATGAGCAGGGCACTGCTCGGGATCTCGACCATGATGCCGAGTGTAATCCGGTCCACATCAATGCCCCAGTCCTTCATCATCGCCTTTGCCCGCAGAAACTCATCCGGATGGCTGACAAGCGGGAACATGAGACCGAGGTTGCCATAACCTGCATCCCAGAGCCGCCGGAACGCCTCGACCTGCATACGGAACTGGTCCGGGGACTGGAGATCACGGCGGATGCCACGCCATCCAAGCATCGGGTTGTGCTCTTCCGGTTCATCCTCACCGCCCTGCATGTTCCGGAACTCATCCGTGGGTGCATCCAGTGTGCGCACCCAGACGGGTTTGCCGGGAAATGCGTCCAGCACCACCCTGATGCCATTGAACAGTTCACCGATGAACTCCTCCTCCTTCCCATGCCTGATAAACCAGCCCGGTGTCCGCCCGAGACCAAGAATCAGGTGTTCAATGCGGAGCAGCCCGACACCGTCAGCACCGGTTGCCGCAGCACGTGCCGCCGCTTCGGGCAGGGAGACATTGACCTTGATGCTCGTCGCCGTGACGAGCGCCGGGGCAGACGCCCCTGCCACACCGGCAGCTTCCTCCTGTGCAGAGGTGAGACCTGTCACCTCACCCTCATATACCAGCCCTTTCTCACCGTCTATCGTTATGATCTGCCCGGGTTTCAGCATTTTTGTCGCGGTCTTTGTACCCACGACCGCAGGTGTGCCAAGTTCCCGGCTGACTATGGCTGCATGACAGGTCAGACCACCCTCATCAGTCACGATGCCGGCGACCCGCCTCATGGCAGGGACCATGTCAGGGTTCGTCATTTTTGCGACGAGAATCTCGCCTTCTTGCACCAGACCGCTGTCCTTGATATTGCGGACGATCGCCACTTTGCCGCTTGCAACGCCGGGTGAGGCACCCTGACCTTCAATCAGAATTCTGCCGCCTGCTGCTGCGTCGGATGAAATGCCGGCGCCAGATGTGCCGAGGGTGGTGATGGGGCGTGACTGGAGTATGTAAATATCCGAACCCACGATAGCCCACTCAATATCCTGGGGTATGCCATAATGCTGCTCGGCGATCTCCCCGAGCACCGCCAGCCGCGCCACCTCTTCATCTGAGAGGACAGGGACAGCCTGTCTCTCCTCTTCCACAGGAACCAGACTGGTGCCGCCGTCCTGCACAGGCACGATCATCAGCTCCTTTCTGGGGATGGTGCGATCGACCACTTTCTCCATCACATGGTCAAAGACATAGTTGTCAGGAGATACTGTCCCTGAGACCACGGCTTCTCCGAGACCCCATGACGCCTCCACTATAGTGAATGGCTCGCCCGTGACAGGATGCGAGGTGAAGAGCACCCCTGCCTTCTCTGCATAGACCAGTTCCTGCACGACAACCGCAATATTCACGGTGCGGTCATCAAAGCCCTGCCTCGCCCGGTAGTAAAGGGCACGCGCACCATACAGGGATGCCCAGCAGTTCCTGACGGCATTAAGGAGGTTGTCATTTCCCCTGATATTCAAAAACGTGTCCTGCTGCCCTGCAAAACTGGCATCAGGAAGGTCTTCGGCGGTAGCGCTCGAGCGGACTGCGACGACCGCATCATCACCCATATCCCTGTATGCCCTGAAGACCTCGTCCCTGATGGCATCAGGCACGCCAGTGGCACGCACCATCTCCTGCGCCTTCCGGGCTGCCGTATCAAGTGCATCGGTGTCCTCGACATCCAGATCATCCAGGATCCTGAAGAGCGGTTCTTCAATGCCGGTTTCAACCAGGAACCTCCGGAATGCCTGGGCTGTCACCACATACCCATTCGGCACAGGCAGCCCGATCGAATACATTTCACCGAGGGACGCCCCCTTGCCCCCCACACTGGAGATGTCTTCTTTCCTGATCTCTTCAAGCCTTAGAATAGTTGGCATGTCATTCATGCTTGCACCACACATATTAGTCATCACCATGTGCTTAATAAATTTTCATGAGAAAAGGATGATTATGGATGATACAAAATACGTAATGGGTATAACGTGAGATATAAAGTGCTGGTCAGCGACCCGCTGGCAGAAGAGGGTCTGGAGATACTGCGTGAGTCCTGTGATGTGGATGTACGTACAGGGCTTACAGAGGAGGAGCTCGTCAGCATCATCAGGGACTACGACGCCCTGCTGGTCAGGAGCGGCACCACGGTAACAGAGAGTGTCATCAGGGCAGGCAGCCGCCTGAAGTTCATAGGAAGAGCTGGCGCCGGTGTCGACAACATCGACATTGATGCCGCCACGCAACAGGGGATCATCGTCGCAAATGCACCGGAGGGCAACACACTGGCTGCCACAGAACATACACTGGCGATGATCCTCTCTCTTGCGCGCAACATCCCGCAGGCGAATGCCTCCCTGAAGAACAGGGAATGGAAACGCTCGAAGTTCATGGGCATCGAGATGTATGAGAGAACCCTTGGTATCGTCGGCTTTGGTCGCATCGGACGTGAAGTTGCACGTCGGGCGAATGCATTCGGGATGAGGTGCGTCGCCTACGACCCATTCATCAGCAGGGAGCGTGCAGCAGAGGCTGGTGTCGAACTGCTGCCCCTGGATGAGGTTTTCAGGGTCAGTGACATCATCACTGTGCACACCCCGCTCATCAAGGAGACACATCACGTCATCAATGAGAAGACTATCTCCACCATGAAGCCGGGTGTGAGGATAATAAACTGTGCGCGGGGCGGCATCATCAATGAGAAAGACCTCTGCGACGCTGTAAAGTCAGGCAGGGTCGCCGGAGCTGCACTCGATGTCTTTGAGGATGAACCGCCCCTGGACTCGCCGCTCCTTGATCTTGATCAGGTCATCGTAACCCCGCATCTCGGCGCAAGTACCGTGGAGGCGCAGCAGAACGTGGCACTTTCAGTGGCAAAGCAGTGCATGGAGGTGCTGAACGGAGGGTCTGCCAGATATGTGGTCAATGCGCCGATGATCCCGCAGGACCAGCGCGAGGTCCTTGAGCCCTATGCGGTCCTGCTCGACAGGATGGGGCGACTCCTCATCCAGCTCGTCGAGGGGCGGGTCGGGGAGATCGAGGTGACTTATGGCGGGGAGTTCTCAAAAACCCTCTCCAACACCAAATTCCTCACCCGCATCGTGCTGAAGGGGCTCCTTGACCCGATACTGCAGGTGCCGGTGAATATCGTCAATGCCGGGTTCATTGCAAAGGAGAGGGGCATCTCCATCAGCGAGACGGTGACTGAAAAATCCCAGGGCTTCAGGAACATCGTCACCATCCGCATCACCACGGACAAGATGACGGAATCGCTGGGCGGGACGGTATCCGAGCGTGACAACCCGAGGATCGTATCCATAGGTGAATTCAGGACAGATATGACCCCGGGAGGGCATGTCGTCATCTCGCGCCACATAGACAAACCAGGCGTGATCGGTCAGGTGGCGTCGATCCTCGGGGAAGTCGGTGTCAATATCGCAGGTATGCAGGTGGGGCGAAACACACCCGGAGAAGAGGCGATCATGGTGCTGAACGTGGACTCGGGCGTGCCACCAGAAGCGATGGAGAAGATCCGTTCCATTGACGGTATCAGGACCGCAAAGTACGCGAAGTTGTGAGCTGTGGTTGAGGGACGTGATTGATCTGGATATGGGATATCTGATCGATCGGTGATTGAGGGATTGATCTGTGATCGCTGATCAGTGAATTGATCTGTGATTGACAGACTTGATCTGTGATCGGTGGCATCTGATTGATCCGGAGGTCAGGATTGATCTCTGATCTCTGGCACCTGATCGATCCGTGATTGGTGGCATGCAATTGATCCCTGATCACCGGACCTGATCTGTGAGCTTGGTCTGTGATGTCGAGCCGAGGGAGCTATTCCAGTCACCAGAAATGCACCACCCAAATCTTCCGAAAGAGAATTCTTTTATACAGAGATGACTGATGTTTAGAGGCTGTACTGTAGCACGCCGGCACATGCCGGTAGGCATATGGGCTCGTGGTCTAGCTGGTTATGACGTCGCCTTGACATGGCGGAGGTCCTGAGTTCGAATCTCAGCGAGCCCACTGTTTTTACTATTTTTACTGTTTTCGTAAGTGGAGGTTTCCGCACATGCTGAGACTCGTGAACTTGTTCACGGGTCTTTTGCTGTGGTGAGGCGGAAACCTCGCATGGAGAAGAACTGTCGTGAGACGGTTCTTCGACTGTGTGGAGAGATGTCGATCAGCGCCGTGTTCGAGGCGGTCAGTGGGTCGATGAAGTGCGGGTATTCGAAGTTCCACCGGTGCCTGGAGATGCTGGATACGATGCGGCTGGTGGACGTGACTCATGTCCGGGGAAAGGGCGGGAAGAAGGTGGTGACGCTGCGGTACAAGCCGGAGATGGTGGTGGAGGTGTCGGCTGGCGGTCATCTGTCTAATCCACCGCGTATATCCAGAGATCCTGCTCCTCTATTGTATTCCAAACAAACCTTTGAAAAACTGTGGATAACACTTCTTCATACGTTCACTTTCAACCACCACAGCCCCGATCCTCATGACCGACCAGACCCTCTTCCGGGCCCCGGACAGAATCAAAAAAAGGAAATGAGAATGCTATCGGCTCATTCACCGTCTGTTCAGAGCGGCAGCGAGGACGCAGATGGCGACTCCAAGGAGGGTGGTTGATGCACTCAGGGGGGATTGTTGCTTAGCCTTTGGAACAATGGTCAGGTCCACCACGAAGTAGCAGTGACCATCGAGATGATCCAGGTCAACAGGGTCCTGTAGGATGTATACGGCATATGTCCCGGGTTTCAGGCCGGCGGCTTCTGTATCCCAATCGTATGCCCATTTGTCCTCTGCTGTCATTTCGCCTCTGGTAAATGAGTCCGGGTCCCCGTTCACCACCGTCTCTGAAGGAGCATCAAGCCTTACGCCCAGTGGGCTGAAGCCTTCGCCCGTGAATGCCAGGTATGCCGGCTCTCCGGCGAACGCATTCCCTGAAAAGGTCTGGAACTCCCCTTCGATCGCCGTTAGTTCATATTCACCCGCAGGTGGTGTAAATGCATTCACAGGGATGATACAGATCAATGTAATTATTATGCCTGCTATTATGCCTGCAGGTATAGCAGCCATCCTTCTTTTATTCATGCAGATCTGTTTCTCATCACGATTATTACCGGTTTTTGGTCTCGGATCAGCGACGATCTGATACCAGAGCGACTGCAGCGAGGATCAGGGGGAGCAGCCATGCCGAAGAGAGCGGCGCGGATTCTGTTGCAGGAGCAGTGGCATCAGGTGTTGTCTCTGTCTGAACCGGCGTCGCCTGGGTGATGACGGGTTCGACTGGAGTATCCACGTACAATGACGGCGTCGTGAGTGTCACTGGCACTGTACTGTATTCCTGTCCGGCAAGGTGGCAGGCATCCACGGGCTGCGCTACTGCATACACCCGATATGTACCTGGGGTGATCCCTCCAAGGCGGGACGTGTCCCAGCGGTAGAACCATCCCATATCCGATGATTCTGAGGCTTTTGTAAATGATCCCGATACACCGTTCTGCACTGCGGTATGGATGCTGTCCATCTGTGCACCACATGAGGGCAGATTCGGACCGGTCACCATAAGGTAGATGTCTGCTCCCGGAGGCTTTGAACCTGATAGGTACACCTCCTCCCCGATGACTGCACTTATTGCAGACACAGGTACACAAAGAACACACATCACCAGCAACACGGCGGAGATGATCCTTCTTTTCATCTCATCTGATAAGTGCTGCCTTTTCATATAACCAGATCGATGGAGGTTCATGTTCAGGTGGTGCCTGTGTTACTGTTGGTGTGTGGTGAGGTGTGTGGGTGGGAACCCGGCATGACAGGAAGTCCTGTGAATAAAAAAAGTCAGGAATGCCTTGATCACTCTATCTCGCGTGCACAACCAGATTCATGGGCGGCAGCCCTCACCGCATCCGCGATCGCGCGAGTGACCCCTTTGTCCAGGATATTGGGAAGAATCCTATTCCTGTTCGGCTTCTTGATGTAGCCGGCGAGTGCATACGCCGCTGCGAACTTCATCTCATCAGAGATCCTCGTGGCGCGAGCGTCCAGTGCCCCCCTGAATATCCCGGGAAAACCGAGCACATTATTGATCTGGTTCGGGAAATCGCTCCTGCCGGTGCCCACGACCACCGCTCCGGCGGATTTCGCCACATCAGGCAGGATCTCGGGAGTCGGGTTGGCGAGGGCGAAGACGATCGGATCGTCCGCCATCGACGCCACCATTTCATGGGTGAGAAGGTCTGGCGCCGAAACGCCGATGAAGACATCGGCACCGACGACGGCATCGGCGAGCGTGCCCGACAGGTTCGCACGGTTCGTCTCATGGGCGAGGATATACTTGTATTTGTTCCTGAAGAGGTCGGGTCTGCCGCGATAGATGATCCCTGAACGGTCACAGACCAGGATATCGTTGACGATCGTGCAGAAGGTCCGGTCGATGCCGACGCATTTGAGAAGCCTGGTGATCGCGTATCCAGCCGCTCCCGCCCCCGAGATGACGATCTTTACATCTTCGAAATGTTTGCCGGTCACCCTGCAGGCATTGATTAGCGCCGCGAGCACCACGACCGCGGTTCCGTGCTGGTAATCGTGCATCACCGGGATACCGAGATCCTGCAGAGCCTCCTCCACCTCGAAGCATTTTGGGGCGGCGATGTCCTCCAGGTTGATGCCGCCGAAGACCGGGGCGATATTCCTGATCTCGTCGATCATCGTGGAATGATGATGCTCAAAGCAGATGGGGATCGCATCGATATCGGCAAATTCCTTGAAGAGTATCGCTTTCCCCTCCATGACAGGGATTGCCGCATACCCCCCGATATCGCCCAGTCCCAGCACTGCGGATCCGTCGGTCACGATCACGATCGTGTTCGCTTTCATCGTATATTTGTAGGCAAGATCCGGGTTCTTCTGGATCTGCCGGCATACTTCAGCAACGCCCGGCGTGTAGGCAAGGCTCAGGTCGTGCCGCGTTCGTATCGGCACTTTTGCATGCACCTCAAGTTTCCCCCTCATCGCCTCGTGAAGGGCGAGGGATTCAGCGTAGATATCTTCACTCATATGTCAGTTCACCCATGTACGTCCCGGTTAGTGAGTGCTGTTTCGGGGAGGTAGAAAAACCTTGTGGTAAGGAAAGGGAGCGGATGCGGGCAGCGAGGAGCCCTCCAGCAATGCGAGCGGAGCTCCGTCAACTGTGTCAAAAAGAGTGACCGCTACCTGAACAACCAGCTTTCCGATGCATGAATTTTCCGGAAAAATAGTCACGGTCTTTACAGCAGTACATTCCTCTCCCGGAACACTGACATGTACAGACATAAACAGCGAAGAGTTGTCAGTACCAGGCATATCGATTCTGGTCCTCAGGGGTGACGTTACAGCGCCTTGGGAATATGCCGAAAATGCATCTTTCATTACAGATATGATATCGGGCATCAACAGCGTCTTCCTGACATCGGATGCAGTGAGTATGAGCATAAGTAAGATCAGTACAGCAGGATACCATATAGAGATGCCCAAAAAAATATGGGAATTTCCATAAATCCTTTTAACCGGAAGTACCTCAATCAAATGATCAAGATGCCTCTCCTCCAACAATGGCATGGTCCCTCTGATCCCGAACTTGAGATATAGGTGAATGACCGGATCTCATTCAGACAGTTCCTGGGTTGCATTAAATCAGTGGTAAAAAGAGTTTGAATAAATCCCCTGATACGCCTGCATTTAGTGCTTTTCGAATTCAATTATAATCCGAAAAAACTGAATATCGAATTGAACAGACTGTCCAGGAATCCTTCGCCTTCACCTGATGTAGCCGGGGTTTCTGTCTGATAGTACTGACCATATTCATAGACCTTATATTCTTCATCCAGGAATTCAAGCCACTCGTCCTGGAGATTTGAGAAACTCTTTCCGGTCTCTCTTTCAAGAACACTGATCAGGTCTTCTCCTGTTGAAGAATCAACCATTACAATTATTACGGTGTCTTTGCCATACGTGTCATCCAGAAACTCAACGAAGGTTGCGGAGGCACCATATGTGTTACTGTCAAGATCCTCCGACTCTGCTGCACTACGGGCTTCGTCCAGCAGGTTTACGGCTGCCGAGTCTATCAGATCCTTCGAGCCCTTCGTCTCCAGATTTCCTGTAAAGAATTCCTGACGGGTGCCCATCTTAGTCCCTGTTGCAGTTGATGCGATATGTTCTGCCAGACCCTCCCTGAACCACAGAGGCACATATGCAGGATTCCCCCCGTTCGCCATCATAATGCCGTACGTATTATAGTGGCCGAGTTCGTGCGCGATTTCAAGATCATTCGCGTCTGAAGGCACCTGCATCAGGTTACGGGTTTCGCTCCATACCGGGGAGGCATCGATAGCAGTGACTATATCAAGCGTAATCTCCCGATCAACAGGTCTGGAACCGTAAATTGGATCCACATCATCAAGTATTTCGTTAATCCTGATTCCGATCTCCTTCTGTTCGGAAGTCAGGACGCCGGATACCTCCACGCCATTGTACTTTATGGTTTCAATGATGCCGCAGTATCCTGGTTCGCATGTTGCTATTTCCAGGGTCGGCGTAGGTACAGGTGTTGAAACTGTAGTTGGAGTCTGTATCGCCCCCTTTGTATACCTGATCTTGATTCCATGGTCTCCATCGCCCGTGAAATGATAATATGTAATCGTATTCTCCCCTGGATGGAATTTTGATGTGAGATCATAGTACTGGTTACGATAATCAGATTCCTTGACGGTTGTCCCTGAAATATAATCCTTTATGTTGCTGTCTCCCGTATGCTCCCAGATCTTCTCCCCATTGATTTTGAGATATGCCTTCCAGCCCCCGTACCTGCTGGGTTCCGCCCTTGTGGATGTATACACCCCCACGTCAACCATATCGCCGGAATCTATGTTTATAATCCAGGTTTTTGGCGTTTCCGAGTACTTTAGCAGCCCCAGATCATTCTCCCCCTCCACAAGCTGCATTGCTGCCGATACCTGAGGAAACAGAAATGAAATGCATACAAAAATCGTAATTATTACGATACAGTTCTTTGAAATACCCTGAAAAAGGTGACATCTGCCGCCAGACATTATACACTCCCCATCCTTTTTAACCCGAAACGGATTGGGGAAATCATATACCTTCCCATATAAATAATTTATCGAGAATTTCCATAAATCCCATATAACCGGAAGTACTTTAATCATCGGAATCGATCATTAATTCATGAGCACTTTCACTAATTTTGCAATAAAACATGAATACGGGGTGGAAGTTGTCCACATTCCAATCCCGGTCGCCATCATCATGGTGCCTGCTGACTGATGCAGGGGGAGATCTCTTCAATGGATGAGAAGAAGAAGAAGAAGAAGAAAGCCGAACTGAAAATATCCGGGATGTCCTGCGCCACATGTGCTGTGAACATTGAGAAAAACCTGAAAAATACAGAGGGTGTGCTAGACGCAGATGTAAATTTCGGGAGCAATAAGGCACATGTTGAGTATGATCCTGAAAAAGTGGACATCTCCGCCATCGAAGAAGCCGTGAAGAGCTCAGGATATGCTGTTCTGAATGAAAGGGTCATTATAAAGATAGGCGGGATGACCTGTGCCGTATGTGTAAAAACAATTGAAAACGCACTGATGGCACTGGACGGCGTATCTGAGGTAAATGTCAACCTCGGTGCAGAACTTGCTTATGTAACGTACAATTCTCAGGTTGTATCTGTTCAGGATATGAAAGAGGCGATCACCTCTGCCGGCTATCAGTACATCGGAATTGAGGGTGAGGACACTGAAGACCTTGAAAAGGAGATGTTTGAAAAGGATCTGAAAGACAAAAAAATCAGGATTGTTGTTGGTTTTGGCATCTCACTCCCACTAATGGCGATAATGCTCCTTCATATCCCCCTGCCGGTGCCAGTGCCGTATTTTATGCTTGCAGTAACTTTTTTTCCTTTTATTTATCTTAGTTATCCAATTTTCCTTGATGCCTGGCGGGCGCTCAGGAACAGATCACTGAACATGGACGTGATGTACTCCATGGGTATCGGGGTTGCTTATTTATCAAGCATCCTTGGGACATTCCATATTGTGCTGACGCCTGATTTTCTTTTTTACGAAACAACGCTGATGCTTGCGGCATTCCTCACACTTGGCAGGTACCTTGAGGTAAAGGCAAAGGGCAGAACAACCGAAGCGATAAAAAGGCTGATCGGTCTTCAGCCAAAAACAGCGATTGTAATCAGGGACGGCAGGGAGATCGAAATCCCTATAATGGACGTGCAGACGGGAGACACAGTCATCGTAAAACCCGGTGAGAAAATCCCGGTGGACGGAGATGTTACAGACGGAGAGAGTTATGTAGATGAATCAATGATCTCCGGTGAACCTGTACCTGTCTATAAACACGCCGGGGAGAGTGTAACCGGGGGTACATTAAACAAAAATGGAGTTCTGACCGTACATTCGACCAGAGTCGGGAAAGACACAGTCCTCTCACAGATCATCCGGCTTGTGGAGGATGCACAGGGTTCAAAGCCCCCCGTCCAGAGGATTGCCGACACCGCTGTGAGCTGGTTTATTCCAGTAGTCCTCGCAATTGCAATACTGGCATTTTTAGTATGGTATTTTGTCGTAGGGAATACTCTGCCCTTCAGCCTGACCGTCTTCATTTCAATACTGGTGATCGCATGCCCGTGTGCTCTTGGTCTTGCAACACCAACCGCAATAACAGTCGGTGTCGGCAGGGGTGCCGAACTGGGCATACTCATTAAAAGCGGCGAGGCACTTGAGATTTCAGAAAAAATCACAACAGTTGTTTTTGACAAAACAGGGACACTGACGATGGGGAAACCCGTGGTCACCCATATTTCAGCATTTGGAACAGGTGAAACTGCTCTTCTTACTATATGTGCAAGTTATATGTGCAAGTCTTGAGAATAACTCCGGGCACCCTCTTGCCAGAGCGATTGTTGCAAGAGCGGCAATGGCAGGAATAGAACCTGAAGAGGTCGTGCACTTCAACACGATTGGAGGTAAAGGTGTTGAAGCCACATTCAGGGGCAGGGATGCCCTGGTCGGCAACCGGGCGCTGATGGAAACGTATGCAATCCCCATCCCGTCATCCCTGTCTGATGAAATTGAAAAACTGGAAAATGAGGGCAATACACTTGTCATTGTCGCATACGACGGCTCGGTTGCCGGGCTGGTGGCAATTTCCGATACAATAAAGAAGGGAGCAGATGTTGCGATTCGTGAACTGAAAAAAATGGGGCTGGGCATCATGATGATTACAGGCGACAATGAAAGGACTGCCCGTGCAATTGGCGGGATGCTTGGGATATCGGATATCCTCTCCGGAGTCCTTCCGGCTGACAAAGAGCATGAGGTGGCACGCCTGCAGGAATCCAGCGAGGTGGTTGCCTTTGTTGGTGACGGTATCAATGATGCGCCTGCCCTTGCCCGTGCGGATGTGGGAATTGCAATAGGGAGCGGCACCGATGTCGCCATTGAATCCGCCGATATTGTGCTGATTTCCAACGACCTTATCGATGCAGTGGGTGGAATTCAGCTGAGCAAAAAAGTCATGGGTAGAATAAAACTGAACCTGTTCTGGGCGTTTGCATACAATGCCGCTCTGATTCCTGTTGCAGGAGGCGTTCTCTACCCGGTATGGGGAATCACGTTCAGACCCGAACTGGCAGGACTTGCAATGGCATTAAGTTCGGTTACAGTGGTAGGTCTTTCGCTCATGCTTAAAGGATATATACCATCTGTGAGAAAGGGGGCATCTGTCAGTTAGGTGAAAAAATGGCGATTGATCCTGTATGCAAAATGGAAGTTGACGAAAAGACCGCAGAGCATGTAACCGAGTACAAGGGGGAGAAGTACTATTTCTGTGCCCCTGGATGCAAAAAGGCATTCGGGGAAGAACCGGAGAAGTATCTGAAATAAAACAAAGAAACGGCTTTCATTAAATTATTTTGGTGATTGTGTAGCATCCACCCCTAACCTTAAGTCAGGAGTGAATGAATGGGCACATGGATATCCGTGAGACCAGGATGCATGCCCTCGGCAACCTGACGCTGACCGGATACAACTCGGAATACAGCGACCGGCCCTTTACGGAGAAACGGGATATGCCCGGTGGGTTCCGCGAAAGCCCGCTCAAATTGAATCAGGGTATGGGTCAGCTCGAACGATGGAATGAGGAGAGCATCAGAGAACGTGCTGAGTGTTTGAGCACAATTGCGATCTCTGTCTGGAGTGCCCCGCAACTGCCCCCCGAAATTCTGCAGGAGTACCTACCGGTGATTTAGTCACGCCAGTTGCGGCACGCTGTCTGCCCATCTTTTGCTTATACCCCGTGGTATTGCCCAGTCCCAGCACTGCGGCTGTGCCTCCGCTTGCGGCACAGTACCTGACATATAAAACAGCCATAACTCGGCTCTGTACCATTTAATGCCGCAGGATACTGGACATTGCACCACACTTCATTTTTGATGTAGAAGAGAGAATCATTCGATCTTGGAAAGCCACAACAATATTTAAGTATTAAATTCATAAATTAATTCAAACTTCAAGTCAGAAGTATCGTATGTTTAAGAAGCACAAAGGTTTGATCGTGTTGGATATGAAAGGTCATCTGTTAGAAGTAGTTAATGAGGCAGAGAATTTAAATTCAAAAATCTTCTCTCTGATCAGATTGGAAATCATGTGGGCATTATCCGAACTCGGCGAAGACGGAGCAACAGCCAGACAGATAAAAAGTGGGTTGAAGATCAGAAACGACGGTACTACCTACTCGAATCTGAACACCCTTGTCGATATGGAATATTTAAAAAAGGAATTTGTGACATTTGAATCCAAAGAACTTGAAGTGTATTCAATTACCCTGGAAGGTCTTGAAGAGTGGAATAAAACTAAAAAATGGCTTGATATGCTTGTATGCGGTGATTGATGATGGGGAACTGGCAGAAAGCAATCGCATTCTTTGATGAGATAGGGTTTAGTCTCGATAATAAAGAATTTGAAGACAAACTAATAGCCCAAAAAACAATCTGTCTCCTTGAACTCAAAAACCTGGATTTTGATTATATTTTCAATCTCTATGTTCGCGGTCCGTATTCCCCTGTATTTACTACTGATTACTATCAACATGGTGATGAATTCAAAAATAATGATACACCTCTAACACTATCTGAAGATGAGATTGCAACCGTGACGTATCTCGACAAATTATTTGAGAAAAGCCCATCACTTCTCGAAATCGGTGCAACATACGGGTTTTTGTTAAAAGATGTGGGGATGTCTGCTGTTGATGCATACAATATTGTCAAACAGGAGAAGGGATTTTATCAGGACAGCCTGATCGCAAAAGGTGTTTCGAAGGCAAAACAATTTTTGTTTGAACCGACTTCCGATGATTTAGAATGGTTAAAAAATGAAGTCAGACCCTGGCAGAAAGCAGCAATAGCATCCATGAGGCATTATGGATGACCTATCCCGATGTTGGAGAGGTATGGTTTATTGAACTCAACGAAAGGCAGGGGCATGAACAATCCGGGAATCGTCCTGGCGTAATAATAGCTGTTTCGTATGGGATGTATATTACAATACCTTTCACAACCCAAGAGAGAGCTTTTAATTTCCCACACACACATGTGGTATTTCCAGACGAGAGTAACGGTTTAAGGGAAGAGAGTTATGCACTTATATTCCAGATTTCTGCACTGTCCGAGGAAAGGATGATTGAAAAATGGGGCGTTTTGTCGGACAGTGACATGGTCTCTATAAAGGCAGTCCTACAGGATTTGTTTGGATTGCATTAATAAAATCACAAAAAATCAACTCCATTATAAAACAGCATTACAATGGGGTAGAAATGAAGATATTGGAAGTGTTTTTTGTGCCTTTTGGTAATTCAGACGTTTAATAGTGCCCTACACTTCATCCTGTGACTGTCTGCATTTTATCAATGAGGAGCTCCATTCATACATCCTCCCTTCCAATAATAATGTACCGTACATAGGTGAGAAGGCGGCTGTGGAAGTGGAGATGAAAAACACGGTGATGGTCGTGCATGGTCCCGAACCATTTGACAGGGGCGATGTGGCACGCATCATGGAGCTGGCGAAACCGCAGGAGGTAATTGTTGCAGGCGTTATGGGACGCACGGCAGCGGAAGAGTCAGGTCTGGCTGTGACATATGCCGATGACCCGCCAAGCAGTGTTGTCAGGAATGCCGGGGACAGGGCATTTATCGTCAACCATGGAAAAAATCCCGAATCAGGACGCATTTTTGGGGACATCGTCGCTCAGAGAGTCGGGGCAGAGCACGGACTGGTCCAGATCGAGTGCTCAGACGAGACCATATATCTGTGGGACAACGGAGACCGGAAACTGGCAGAAGACCTCTCTGCATGCACCGGATTTCCGGTGATCCATGCAGAAGCATCTCCGGAAGCCGCACCAGGCATACGTGTAATCAGGGGGTGCATACCAGGGGAGGCGGTCTTTGTCAATGGTGTCGTCATTGGTGTGGCGACAGCAGGAGAAGTGGTGGTGCGGCATTCAGGCAGAAAACTTGAGGCTGTGGCAGGGATCGACTTCAAACCGCACGGGCTGGAGAAGCTGCTCAGGAAAGGCTCCATCGATCCCGCATCCGCATGGTGCAAGAGCGGGTCACTCCGCTCCCGCACCCCGCATGCCTGCACCGGCGCTCCTCTGGTCGGCAGGGTCCTCGTCATCGACCATTGCGGGCACATGGTCTACCGCCACCTCGACCCCGGAGTCTGCGGCGTCCTGAGCATCGGTGACGACACCACCTCGGTCTGCGCACACATATGCGCCCACAGGGGCATCCCGGTATTCGGGGTGATCGATGGTGACTGCGACGGGATCGTGGAGCCGTCATATGCCCCCGGCTCAGTGGTGGTCATGGCAGGTGATGCCAGTGACGACGACCTCGGGAGGGAACTGGCGACCTGCACCAATGGTGAGGAGGTGTGCTGGCAGACATGGGTGGAGCGTGCGTTGCACCACCTCCATGGCAGAGTGAAGATCGTGGTGGACCTGCGAAACGGGGATCAGCATAATGCTCTGTGCTGAGTGCAAAGGCAGGAAAGGGCTCTGCGGACTTGTACGCTGCCCGGTCATCAGCCGCTTCCAGGCGCAGGTGAAGGCGCGGCAGGGGGGGCGCAGTTACATGGGCGGCGCCCCGTCTGTCTTTGTCGGGAGTTACAATTACCCGCAGGTCAGCGGGGGTCCGCTGATGACCGGGGAACCCGACTCCCCTACCGAGTGGGTCGCACACGGGTACGGTATCGAGGAGATCGTCGGCATCCGGGCACGCACGATCCGCGGCAATTCACAGATCCGGCAGATACGTGACGGGATCGAGGAGATCGCCATATCAAGCCGCCCCCTCGATGTCGAGGTCCACTTCGAGAGACCAGTGAGTTTTAACCTCACATTCAATGACATCGTCGCCCCTGTCGGACTCAGGGGGGAGATCAAAAAGATGGACGTGATCGACAACCCGCGTGTGGAGCGGGCTGTGGACCGTATCGTCTCTGACACGGACCTGCCGGCGACAGCCGCCGCTTCGGCGCTTCACAGGTCAGAGGTGGACGTCCACCAGATCACGCAGCTCCTCACCGCAGGGCTGCTCGGAAAGAGACGGCGTATCGTTCCCACCCGGTGGGCGATCACTGCCGTCGACGATACGATCTCAAAAGCACTGAGAAAGGAGATCTCGCGTCACCCCCCGCTGGAGGAGATCCAGATCTTCCATGCAACCCTCCATGGAAACCAGATCTGCTGCCTGCTTCTCCCGGGCGCATGGAAATTCGAGATGATAGAGATCTGGCGTGAAAACAGTCTCTGGTCACAGGGTACAGAGACCATCATCGTCGATGGTGAGGGTGCAACGAAATCCGGGTATTCCCCGCTTGCCGGAGCCTATTACTCTGCCCGCCTCGCAGTCACGGAATACCTCAGCCGCATCCGCAGATCCGCACAGGTGCTCATAATCAGGCAGGTGGGCAATGACTACTGGGCACCCCTCGGGACCTGGGTCGTCAGGGAGGCAACCAGACAGGCGCTCTCCACACCGCCGGTGATCTGCGAATCGGTTGAGACCGGGATAAACGCCGCCTCCGGGATGCTCGGCAGTTCCCGCTGGCGCCACCACAGCAGGCTCATCCCCGAGATCATGAGCCAGAGATCACTCTTTGATTTCTGAGCGACGCCCTCATGCCGCACCCGACTGCCTGAGGAAACGCTCCCTGAGAGCATCGATCGTCTCGATCTCATCTACACTCTTGTCATCACGCATGCGTATAAACCTGGGAAACCTGAGCGCATACCCGCTCGCATAGTTCGTGCTCACCTGGACCTCTGAATACCCCACCTCAAAAACCACCTGCGGTTCAAATGAGACGCTCCTGCCGGACCTGCTGATGATGGTCTCCTTCAGGATCTCATACACCTCTGCGAGCATCTCATCACTGAAACCGGTCGCCACCCTGCCGACAGGCAGCAGCTTCCCCTGGTCCTGGCATGCCAGCAGGAACGACCCAAAGAGATGCGCACGTTTGCCCTCACCCCATTCGGCACCGATAACAGCGAGGTCGAGGGTATCTACCTCAGGCTTGACCTTCACCCACATCTTCCCACGGATGCCGGGGGTATACAGTGACTCGGGCGCTTTGAGCATGATGCCTTCATGCCCGGCGTCCAGCGCCTCCCGGTATACGCGCATGAGCTCCCCCTCATCACCGCTCACGACCTGGGGGGCGACATACTTTGTCAAAGCACTCTCAAGGATTTCCCTCCTTTCCGAGAATGGACGGTCTATGAGGGTGGCGCCATCGCACAGGAGAATGTCGAATACATGCGGGACCAGCTCGATCGACTCCATCGCCGCATCCACGTCGTGCTTCCTTCGGAAACGCCGGATCACATACTGGAATGGCATCGGTCTTCCCCCACTGATCGCGATCACCTCCCCGTCAAGGATCACGTCATGGTCAGTCGCCGACCTCAGGTGCTCCACCACATCAGGGAGACCGATCGTGACGTCCTCAAGTTTCCGGGAATATATGCGGCAGACGTCACCCTTCTTATGGAACTGGAACCTGGTGCCGTCATACTTGTACTCTGCAGCCACCACACCATGCTCCTTCACCAT
>DARA01000035.1:36844-37034 GCA_002503135.1 Methanomicrobiaceae archaeon UBA207 | reverse complement strand
TCACAGATATGATGTCAAAAGCCCGCGGTGTCTCTTCTGTCAGAGTCCATAAGTCAGGCGATCTTGTGGAGGGCAGGGTAACAACCAGGGCACTGACCTATCTTGCCATCGGGATTGATGATACTGACAGCAGAGAGGGTGGCGCCACATTTGCCCTGGCACTTGCCCTCCTGCAGCACCTCAGCGGCAT
>DARA01000035.1:36062-36545 GCA_002503135.1 Methanomicrobiaceae archaeon UBA207 | reverse complement strand
CCTGCAGCACCTCAGCGGCATCAGGGGCGTCATGCCGATCGGGCACAGGGTGGCGATGCTGAACCCGGTGCTGATGCAGAAGACCGCCGGAAACTCATGCAGTTATATTGAGCTTGCGGCAGAGGAAGGAGTGATCCAGAGAATTGAAGATGCGGCAATCCGTTTCGTCGGTGACGAATCCCTCTCCCGCGAATGGGGGATCGCCGTGAAGCAGGGTTTTGTGATCCCGCCAGAGATGCGGAACTACGGCAGGAGGGTGCGTGAGGCAGTGGTCTCAAAGACGGATGCCGGAAGAGTCGCCAGGGGATGCGGTGTCCGCCTGCACGGCGGCGAAGGGGTGATCGGCGCCCTCGCCGCCATCTCGATGATCGGGCTGCCTGACACAGTTCTGCTGGACCCGGCAAAGGAAATGCGGTGGAAGCAGTAATAAAAGCGGATTCGAACACAGTGTCAGAATGCGGGGGGAGCGATTCGAACGCTCGA
>DARA01000035.1:5189-35697 GCA_002503135.1 Methanomicrobiaceae archaeon UBA207 | reverse complement strand
GACCAGGCTCGGCAACCCCCGCGCCACTCATTACAGGTGTGCACCGAAAATTAATAGATTATCCCCTGTTTTCGCCGGGAAGAGACCCCCCCTCTTCAGCTTCCCTTGCCCTGATGTCCTCCATCAGTATGTGATAGCCGGAGACGATGAGGGCAAGGAAGAGCGGTCCCAGCACAAAACCCACAATCCCCATGACGGCAAGACCTCCAAAAAACCCGATCCACATGATCACAGGATGAATCGACGCCCTTGCCCCCATCATCATCGGTCTGAAATACAGATCAGGGAGTGCACAGACAACAGGGTAGCCGATGAGTGCGATGAGGAATACTCCGCGGATGTCGCCGAGTGCAAATGCATACACGGCTATGAGCACCATGAGCAGTGACGGTCCGATGATCGGTATCAGCTGGAAGATCGCAGCTGTCAGCGAATAGAATATGACATGCCCGTACCCAAGGAAGTAGAAGAATGGGACCGCAATGATGAATGTGATCACTGAAGTGGCGACATGAACCACATAAATCGCATACAGCGTATTCACTGTGACTTCCGACATCCGGGTCAGGGCAGACGCGACCTTGTGCGGGAGATGGCTGAGCACCTCATGCAGGACCTGGTCCCCCCTGAGAAGAGCATAGTACAGGGTGAGGAAAAAGACACAGAACTGTACAATGAGCATCGGGATCTGCTGGACAATGTCTGTGATATATACCTCAAAACGCCCGATCTGTGAGTGTATCCATTCCACAACCCGATCTGACGATATGGGGAGCTCCCATGCCGCCTGGTTGCTCATCTGCATCCTGAACCAGTCAAGAAGGGTGGCAAAGATCTCTGCGAGGTAGTCGCTGTTTGCCTGGAGGATGGAGACGACCGAGATGACTGCCCCCAGCAGGATGAGAAACAGGAGGAATGATACCACAACGGCAGAGACCTCCTCCCCGATCTTCCGTGAAAGCCTGCGGTGCAGAGGCATCACAACCACGGCAACAGACAGGCTCAGGATGAGTACCCACATCAGGTCCCAGAACGCGATGGCAGCTGCAATGATGATGCCAAGTACGAGATATGTGGTATATTTGTCAATCCTGAATATCCTGTGAGGCATTATATCATCTATGTTTCATGGGATCTACTAATAAATACTATCCTCTGGTGAGCCTGAGCAGGCGCTGATGAGGCAGGCATCCTGCCCCGTGATATTGCTCCACAGTTATAGTCGAAAACCAGACTTTGCTATGTAAATCACTTCGTGATTTGTCATCAAACAGTGCATGACACAACGCGAGTCATGCACGTTTTACTTAAAAGTATGGTTTTCTTCATTATCGTGATAAATCAGAGATTCAACACGAGCCCAACACCCACTGGGAGTTGGGCTCAGTTCCAAACGTATTTTGAAAATGTTGCAGATTAGGAATCTGCAACTCCCATTAAATCTCTGATTTAATGCGAAAGTTCAAAAACTGAAGTTCGTAACCATAAAAATGTCAATATAAAAACTTTTATCAAATATACGCCAAGTATTCTGTTAGATTGGAGATACCACTAATGCTGGGTGAAGTTGCACATATCCTGGCGGCATCAGTCATCTGCTGGGCGCTTTTTGTTTCAGTAGACATTTTTTTCAAGCTGCCGAAAAAGGGCGGGGTGAGTGGTGCAACCACCATAGCAGAGGAGATTGAGGGCGGCGGCGGAGACCTTCACGGCGGCTATATGATGGGGAACATAGTCTGCTCGCCTGATGCCTCGGCAGGGACCCTGCTTGCAGCATGCGGCACCTGCATTGCAGGCATTCCCGGAGGGCTGGCGGCGGCGGTGCTCGTCTTCGCAGGGAACAGGATCTGCCATGACCCGGGATATGCCGGGACGACAGGAGCGGTCCTCGCCACATTTGTGATAACAGGGTGCATGTATGCGGGTTTTGCAGCTTCCGACTTCATCGCAGGCATGGTGATTGCCATACTCACCATCCAGGGGCTCTCCCATCCCGCAGCAAGCAGGGTGCTGGCGCATCTGTGGAGGTGGCGGGTGTGATCGCGCTCTACATCTGCGCAGGCATTGCATGTTTCGCCGCGCTCCGTGCGGTTATTGAGAGAGATACGCTCAGGAAACTGCCATACCTCAATGTGATGAATTTCGGGATCGCAGGCTCACTCGTCTTTATCCAGCCTCACCCACTCACCATCGCCGCCGCAGCGGCGTACTTCATCGGCTCAACTCTCGAATCAAATGCCATTGCAAGTACACTGGCAGGGAGGGAGAAGAGTGATTGAGGGGGTGCAGATCGCCTTTGGTCTCATCGTGGTGCTCGGGTGTCTCTCAGCCGCAGTCAGCCGGAACCCCTTTGACAAACTGATCTCACTCGCAGTCCTTGCCGGCGGGGTCATGCCATTCATCATCGACTATGGCTACCTCGATGTTGCAATCGTCGTCGCGCTGGTTGCACCAGTCACCACCATCTTCCTGCTGCTGGCGGTATGGAGGGGTGGCTCATGAATGCGGTCTTTCTGCTCGGCATGGCGGTCCTCATCACCGGCGTCTGTGCCGCCGCATTTCCCAGACCAAAAAATTACCTCAACCGGCTGATCAATGTGGAGATCCCTGCATGGGGACTCCTCCTGGTGATGCTCTCCTATGATGAGACACTGGCACTCCTGACATTCGTTGCAGTGACTGGCATCTCAACATTTGTCCTTGTCAGGGTCATGGAACGGAGAGGTGAGGCATGATCATCAGCAGGATATCGCAAATCCTCTCTGATTTTGAAAATCTTGTCCCGCTCTTTGCAGCAGCATGCCTCTGCCTCGCGGTCATAGGCATCCTCACCCTTCCGCTCGCCTACCATGAAGCACAGCTCTACCCAAAGACGATCGACAGGGCAAGCCCCCTTGATCCCTATGACCGTGGCGGCACGCCCTTCAATGCGACACCTGTTATCGCCCAGTACCCTGAAAATTCACCGTACCTGGGGTATGTGACATCATATCTCACGCCATTCTCCCTATTCCTGGCTGAAAATACGTTGCACCTCGGTACAACAATCGTCTCCCACCCCGGCGGCATACTCGACGAGATCCTCCACAATACCAGGGGGCTCGACACAGTAGTCGAGACGAGCATCCTCTTCACCGCTTTTGCCATCGCATTCTATCTCTTCAGGAGGGATGGGTGATGATGGACTGGACATACTCTGCAGGGCTCTTCATCGCCTTCGCTGCTGCGGGCACGGCGTTCTGGTCCCTGGTGAAGGAGAATGATGACCTCCACCGGCTCATCCTCGTCGATCTCCTGGAGGTGATCACACTGGCATTCATCGCACTCGCAGGAACAGACCTCGCTGAGGCACTCATCCTGCCCGGACTGGTGGTAGGCATCTCTGAACTGATGGCGCTCTCCGAGATCTACCTCAGGAAGGAGGGTCTCCGGAACCAGCCGCGGAATATGCTCAGGATTGAAGTCATGGACAGTGCCCCGGGCATCATTGCTGCGGTGCTGGTCGTCTATGGCATCATACTCACAGGATTTTCCGGAGGGGCGGTTGCAGGTCTGGGCATCCTCTTCTATTTCACCTGCAAGGGGCACGAAGAGATCCCGGAACTGGTCGAGACGGCGAGCGGCTGTGCCTGGGTGCTCTGGATCGTCGCCTTCTTCACATTCATCCTCCTCCCGCAGTACTGGCTCTTTGCAGTCATGACCGCAGGCACGGCGATCCTCATCAAAGTCATGGCAAAGATGGCGCTCGTCGGCACTATGAGGGGTGGTTCGGATGTATGAACACCTCATGGAGAATATCGGAGGACCAGTGGCATTTGCCCTTGAATTTGGCGACATAGTCAATTACTTCAGTCCATATACCCTGACACTCTTCATCCTCGCATTCGCGTTTACGGTGCTGGCAGTGGTGAGCAGACCTGAACGCCAGATTGATATCGCCTTTGGCGGGGATGCATACACCGCAAAGGTCATAACTCTGCAGGAGATGCGGTTCCGCAGGTTCATGGCGATCGCCTGCGGTCTGGCATCCATGGGTGCGATGGTGAGCGGCGACATATTCAACTTCACCCTCTTCACCTCCATGGTGGGCATCACGAATGTCGGCATCGTGGCGGCGGTGAGGAACAGACACGTCCTCAATGCTGCATATGAGTACGGCATCGTAGCCATGGCGGCGACGCTGCCCCTCTTTGGCGGAGCGGCAATTATCCTTGCCACAACCGGCACATTGAGTATCTGGGAACTCTCCAGTGGTACATGGACTGTGCCTGCCGTCGCCAAAGGTCTCCTGGGACTGGGGGTAATAGGGGAGGGTATGGCGCCATTCTATGCGGCAAAGGCGGAAATGTTTCGTGCACCGGGTGCACCGTATGTGATCATGTGTTCACTCAGTTCACTGCTGATCTTTCTGCGGGTGATTGAGATCATCATTACCATCTGAGGACGTATGAGAAGAGAGACTGCATTCAAGGTGATGTCTGCCGCGGCGCTTGCCTGCATCGCGGCATGGACTGCGATGATCGCAGGCTGGATCCCTGCATTTGCAGCTATGGCTGTATTTATTGTCGCATTTCCGGTCTTTGTAATTTTTCTGGCGCTCTGGTGGATGTACAGCCAGGGGAAAGAGGACATTCCGTTCATAGGGTACTGACATGATCGGCTATCTCGTATCTGCAACATTCACAGGTCTGCTCATGCTGGGCATACACAGGAAAGTGATCGCCAGGATACAAAAGAGACCCGGACCACCGATCTGGCAGGAGATCCTTCATACACTGAAGTTCTCATTCAAAAGCACCTGGGTGCCTGCGACCGCAAGCCGCACCCTCTTTATCGCTGTGGTGCTGATAGGAATCGGCATATGGTGTGCCGCCCTCTTTGTCGTGACAGAAGGCGGGAGCGTGCTGATACTCTTTGGCATATACATGCTCCACAAAATCGTCGAACACGGGTATGGTCTCTCGTCAGGCTCACCGTACGGGAAGTTCGGGGGTGTCAGGTCAGTCATATCAGCGACATCCGAGATCCCGCTCTTCGTCACCATCGCAGCCATATACCTCTTCACGCACTCGCTGATCATCTCAGACATCGTCGCGTATCAGGCAGTGCACGGACCGCTCCTCCTTTCAGTACCGCCGGCAGCCGTGGCGATGTACCTTGTCCTGCTCTCGAAGATGCCATACGGACCATTCTCCATCGTCGAGAGCAAAGAGCTGGTGAGCGGCTATAAGACAGAACACTTTGGCGTCTGGAGAGCCGGACTCGAGGTCTGCAACGGGCTCAAGACCTATGTCCTTCTCTATGCCGCCGTATTAATCTTCATCGGGCAGTTCCCGATCTGGGCAATGCTCGCACTCATGCTTGCCCTCCTGGTCTCACTCTCCTTTGTCTGCGCACTCTCGCCGATGCTCTCGCCGTATGACAGCGTCACGGTGCAGACACTTGCAACCGCCTTCATGATCGTCTATATTATAGCACTGGTGGTGATGGCATGATACGGGAATGCGTCACTCTCGCAGGCGTCATATATCTCCTCATACTGGTCATTCAGGGACTCCAAGAGAGGGCAGTGATGGTCCATGCCGCAGGTGCGGCGGTACTGCTGATCGCCCTTATAGGTGTGTTCCGGGTGTCAGACAAAGACCGGCTGAAAGACTATGAGATGGCTGCGCTCGGGTGCTGCATCCTGTTATTTGCCGGCTATGCTATACTGTCTGCAGGGGGTCTTGTCTGATGGGGTACCTGTATGAGAAGGACCTCAGGATGATGAAGTACCACATCCTCCAGAGCCCGCGTCACATGTCGCTGGTGAGCAGGCTTGCAGATGACTTGGGTATGAGAGTGCCAGACCTTCAGAAAGCGATGATCAGGCGGTGTGACATGGCATACCTCGAGAACCTCCCAGCCAGGTACGAGACCTGGCTGGAGGAGGGTGACCGGGATGATGAACTGGCGCGGGCGATTGGACGCGAACTATATACTATATATGTCCCGCTCCTCGACCCGGATAAGATGCAGGAACTGCACCTGAAGGTGAAAACGATGGCAGACGAATCCGGTTCACCGCAGGAGGCGGCTTCTGCCGGGATCTGCATGATCAGGGAGGAGATCCTCACATGAGTTTACTGCAGCAGATAAAGAACAAAGTCAGGTCAAAGTCCATCCATGTCACTTTTGTCGATGTCGGTTCATGCAATGGGTGCGATATTGAAGTCCTCGCCTGCCTCGCACCGCGCTATGACATCGAACAGTACGGCATTTACGTCCACAACAACCCGCGTGAAGCAGATATCCTGCTGGTGATGGGTGTCATGACCCCGCAATGGGAGGATAAACTCCGCATACTCTGGAATAAGATCCCTGACCCGAAAGTCGCGATTGCAGTCGGCAACTGCCCCATATCCGGCTGCGTCTTCAATCGCAGGGAGTCATATGTCGACCCGCCGGTATCCAAACACATACCGATCGCTGCAGAGGTACCTGGCTGTCCGCCCCGCCCCACAGAGATCCTGAATGCGATCCTGTCACTTGCACCAGTCGTTTTCAGGGACTATGAGGAGAAAATGAAATGAAAAAACTGGTTGACGTATCCATTCCCATCGGTCCGGTGCACCCCTGCTGGAAGGAGCCTGTCAGGATCAAATGCGAGACGAGCGGAGAGCGCGTCCTCTCTGCAGAGGTCGAGCTCGGTTATATGAAGAAAGGTATCGAGAAGATCATGCGCGGACGTCCATGGCAGGAGGTGATGTTCCTTGCCGAACGGGTCTGCGGGATCTGTTCCGTCATACACAATATGGTCTTCATCGAGGCGATGGAGGAGATCAGCGGCATATCCCTCCCGCCCCGCGCAGCATACCTCCGCGTCATCGTCAATGAACTCGACAGGATGCAGAGCCACCTCATTGCAAATTTCTCATACTGCTATACCATAGAACATGAGACGCTTGCCATGTACCTTCTCGATGTGAGGGAGCAGGTGCTTGACCAGCTGGAGCGGGTCACGGGTGCGCGCATCAACACCGCCTACATGATCCCGGGGGGGGTCAGGTTTGACCTGATGGAGGAGGACTCAGGCGCACTCAGAACGGCGCTCAGGGAGATCGAAACCGGGGTGAAACGGTATATGAAGATGTTCAGCTCAGGTCCACTCATCTCCCTGAGGAGCAGGGGTATCGCCGTATTCTCAAGGGAGGATGCCATCAAAGCCCGTGTGGTCGGTCCGACCGCCCGTGCGAGCGGCATCCCTGAATCAGACCTGAGGAGCCGCCACCCCACATACATAAAACTCGGTTTTCAGCCAGTATGGAGGGAGGAGGGCGATAACTTTGCCAGGGTTATGGTAAGATTTGATGAGATCCTGCAGAGCATTGACCTTATACAGAAAGCCCTCGACACCCTGCCGGAGGGAGATATCCGGGGGGGAGGGATCTGCAAAGCTGGCGAGACTGCATACAGCGGCGAAGCTCCGCGCGGTGAACTGAGATATTTCATCAAAACGGATGAGTACGGTCGTGTCGTGGATATTACCATACAGACCCCGTCAATCATGAATATCGAGGCATGCACGCACAGCATGCTGAAGGGTGTGACGTCGCTTGCTGATGTAACCTCCACATTCATCAGCGCCGACCCATGTATCGCATGCATGGAGAGGTAACATGAATCTCTCAGTCATCTGGTATCTCAGGGAATTCCTCAGTTTTGAATGGGTGCACAAATTCCTGTTCGTGAAGACCGCCCCGCTGACAACCCCGCCGTACTTCAGGGACTATCCGCTCCTGACTGGCAAGGAATGCACGCACTGCCTCGCCTGCATGATGATCTGCCCTGTCCCGGGCGGCATAGAGGTGCTGATGACGAGAGAAGATGCATGTCACCTACCGGTGACTCAGTCACGCCCTCCTGGCTCTGACACATGGAACCCGGTAATCTACCCCGGGCACTGCATCAGATGCGGTCTCTGCGTTGAGGTCTGCCCGGAAGGTGTCCTCATGAGCGGGAGGGTTATTGAATTCCAATTCATCGACAACACCGCATTCACCTCAACTTTCCAGCTTGAAGTGGATCATACCCTTTGCATGCGGTGCGGGAACTGCTCGATCGCCTGCCCTGTCAACAAGGAAGTGGACCCGGCACTCGGCGGCGGTGCGCCTCCCTCCAGCATGGAGTCTGTCATGCTCGTAACCGGTGGCGAACTGAAGATCCTCAATGAAGACAAATGCACGGGCTGCAAGACCTGTGAGACCGCCTGCCCGAATATGGCGATCAGGGTTGTGAGACAGGTTGAGGGCATCCATCAGGAGGATGAGGAAGAGTGAGATTCATACTCAATACAGGGCGGACGATCGTCCAGGGATGCCATGTCGAAGACAAGTATTCTGAGACATATGCCGGTGAAGTGTCCACCTGCAGGATGAATCTGCTGGACATGCTTGAGCTCGGCGTGGAGGAGGGTGAGTACGTCTCTGTCACCTGCGGATCCGGAAGCGTGGTCCTGAAAGTGGTGGCAGCCGGTGAAGCGATCCCATGCGGGTCGGTATTTGTGCCATATGGACCATATATCAACCATATCATGCCAGAGGACACACACAGCACGGGCATGCCTGACTTCAAATCGGTGGTGGTCGTAATCACACCCACGACAGAACCGCGGAAGACCCTGCAGGACCTGATAGAGGATTTGGGAGGGAGGATGTATGAAATTCGATGATGTTCTCTGCCCATTCTGCGGCTGTCTCTGCGACGACATCACCGTGACTGCAGAGGGCGGCAGGGTCACAGGTGTCGATAATACCTGTCTCCTCGGAACCAGCAAATTTCTGGGTGACAACCGCCTGAAAAACCCCATCATGAGGACAGATGACGGATGGAAGGATGTCACTTATGATGAGGCGATCGCCAGTACCCTGGATGCGCTTCTTGAGGCTGACCGTCCGCTCCTCTATGGATGGAGCGGGACGCACGGGGAAGCCCAGTGCATAGGCGTGCATATGGCAGAACTTCTCGGTGCAGTGATCGACAACACCTCTTCGGTCTGCCATGGTCCTTCCATACTTGCAATCCAGGAGGTCGGGCATCCCGGGTGTACGCTCGGGCAGGTGAAGAACCGTGCAGATGTGATCATATACTGGGGCTGCAACCCGACAGAGGCACACCCCCGCCACATGAGCAGGTACACCACATATGCTGACGGGTATTTCCTTGACAATGCATTCAGGGACCGGACAGTGATCGTTGTCGATGTGCGGAGGACCGAGACTGCAGAGCTTGCTGATGTGTTTGTGGAGATTAAACCCGGCGGCGACTATGCCGTGCTCTCAGCCCTGCGTGCGATGGTGCGCGGCAGGGATGAGATGATCCCTGACAGCATTGCAGGAGTGTCGAAGGAGCAGCTCCGGCATATTGTGGAGATATGTAAAAACGCAAAGTTCTGCGCTGTCTTCTTCGGTGTCGGTCTGACAATGACGAGGGGCAAGTACAAAAATGTCCGCAATGCCATAGAACTGGTGGATGAACTCAGCCGGCATACGAAAGCCACCATCACGCCGATGAGAGGGCATTTTAATGTATATGGCTCAAATGAAGTGAATACCTGGATGTCAGGATATCCATATGCGATCGATTTCTGTCGTGGGATCGCGTTTTACAACCCGGGAGAGACCACGGCTGTCGACATCCTTGCCAGGAAAGAATGTGATGCCGCGCTCATAGTTGCGAGTGATCCTGCCGCACACCTTCCCAGCAAATGCATCAGGCACCTCGCCAACATCCCTGTGGTGCAGATCGACCCATACCCGAATATGACTACTGCATTCTGTAACCTCCAGATACCGGTTGCGGTCAGCGGCATCGACGCAGAGGGGACCGCCTACCGGATGGACGGGGTGCCCATCAGACTGCGGAAGGTACTTGAGACCGAGTACCCGACAGACACGATGCTGCTTGGCAGGATCTATGAAGCGATGATGGAGGTGAGGGGGCGGTGAGCGAACTTCTTGTGAAGAACGCCTATGTGATCGATCCCGTCAATGGCATCAATGGAGAGGTGATGGACATCGCAATCCGGGACCAGTGGATTGTGGAGGAAGTAGGGAGCGGTGCAATGGTGATCGATGCAAAAGGGCAGCTGACACTGCCGGGCGGGATCGATTCGCATACGCATATCTGCGGCACAAAAGTGAATTTCGGCAGATACATGAGTCCCGAGGATATGCGGGCAGGCAGGATGCCGCGACGCGGTTCCATGCATGCGACTTCCGGCTATAGTGTGCCCACGACCTATGGGAACACATACCGGTACAGTACAATGGGCTACACCACACTGCTGGAAGGTGCCATGGCTCCGCTCGAGGCGCGGCATACGCACGAGGAGTTCACCCATACACCGCTCCAGGACACGATGGCGAATACCCTCTTTGATGGGAACTGGGCGATCATGGAAGCGGTGCGCGACGGGGACATGAGACGCGTCGCGGCGATCACTGCATGGACGCTTTCAGCAGTGAAAGGCTTTGCCATCAAGCTGACAAACCCTGGCGGGACAGAGGCATGGGGCTGGGGAGAGGATGTCACATGCATACATGACCAGATCCCCCACTTTGAGGTCACGCCCGCAGAGATCATCACAGCCATGATAACAGCGAATGAGATGCTCAACCTCCCCCACTCTGTCCACCTTCACTGCAACAATCTTGGAAAACCAGGAAATTACACATGCACGCTCGATACATTTGATCTCGCCCGGGACCTCAATAAAAACAGGCAGACACTCTACGCGACCCATGTCCAGTTTCATTCATATGGAGGAAGTTCATGGAAGGACATCTGTTCAAAGAGCGAGGAGATCACACGCTCGCTGAACAGCAAACCGCATATAGTATTTGATATGGGGCAGGTGCTCTTTGGCAGGACCACCACCATGACTGCAGACGGTCCGATGGAATTCAATCTCTACAGGCTCCACCACAACAAATGGAGCAACCATGATGTTGAACTCGAGACAGGGGCAGGCATCATCCCTGTGCTCTACCGGCGCAGCAACCTGGTGAATTCGATCATGTGGGCGATAGGACTGGAACTGGCGCTTCTTACAGATGATCCATGGCAGTGCTGCCTCAGCACCGACAGCCCGAATGGTGCCCCATTTGTCAGATACCCTGAGATCATCGCCATGCTCATGAGCAGGCGATACCGCGAGGAGGAGATGTCGAGTGTCCACCCGGGTACAGAGCACCGTGTCCCGCTTCCTGCAATCGACCGCGAGCTGGACTGGGAGGAGATCGCGATCATGACACGTGCCGCCCAGGCAAAAGCACTGGGGCTCATAGATATCGGGAAAGGGCACCTCGCACCAGGTGCAGAGGCTGACATCGCGATCTACCCGATCCAGATCAGGGATGTGGACCCGTCAGTAGATTACATGAAGGTGAAGGAGGCGTTCGCCACGACTGCATACACCATAAAGCGCGGGAGGGTGGTCGCCAGGCAGGGGGACTGCGTAGTCGACGGCATCAACAGCACAATCTGGGTGGACCCCCAGGTCCCGCCGGAATACGATATCTCAAATGACCCTGAATTCGTGAAAAAATTCGACCGCTACTATACGGTGCGGATGAGGAACTATCCGGTGCAGGACGTCTATCTTGAGAGGCAGGTCTGCCTCAGACCAGAGGTGTCGCTATGATGAGGGTGCTCCTTGAAGTGAAACCAAGAAAAAAACCCCTACTCCCTATAGAGGCTGAGTGCATCACCCCCGCATCTTTTCTTGAGGAGAGGGATCTCACTGTCTGGAAAGGCAACAGGGAACTGATGCTCAGTAATGTCTTTAATGTCTCTGTCACCGGAGAGGTTGATTCGGTTGACGGGGTGGAGGTCGTGCTGCGGGGAGAGACCTCCAGGATCAAGCGCGTCGGGGAGTATATGGAGGGCGGCAGGATCATAATAGAGGACGACATCGGGATGCACTGCGGTAATTTTATGAGCGGCGGCAGGATCGAAGTCCATGGAAATGCGGCGGCATGGCTGGGGCGTGAGATGCGGGGAGGCGAGATCATATGCCACGGCGATGCAGGCGATTACTGCGCTTCGGGTTACAGGGGTGAGAAGCGCGGGATGAGGGGCGGAAGAGTGGAGGTCTGCGGCAATGCAGGGGATTTCGCAGGTGAGCACCTGAGTGGCGGGTCACTCATCATTCACGGCGATGCAGGAGATTTCCCGGGTGTGGAGATGCGGGGAGGCGAGATCATGATCTTCGGGGACTGCACCAGGGCATGCGGCAATATGACAGGCGGCAGGTGCCATGTCTTTGGCACTGTCCATGAGATGCTCCCCACCTTCAGGAATATGGGTGAGGTCGTGCACGAGGATACCGGACAGGTACTCACCGCATTCAGGGGAGATGTTGCAAACCGCGGGAAAGGAAACCTTTTTGTAGGGAATTATCAATACATGGAGTGATGCTGACACATGCCTGCGGTTATCAGGCATCAATCTACTGTAAACGATGTGGGAGACCACTGGAATACAGAGAACGTACAGGGCTTTATTGTCCGCACTGCGGCAGAAAGGTGACATCCATCTGCCCGGGATGCGGCAAACTCTGGTGATCTATGTGGACTGTTTTACCCAGCTGGCATAACTGGTGCGTAATTTTTTGAGTTCTCCAGAAGAGAGTTTCTTTTTTCCGGTTTTTGCCATGAACCCCTCGAGCTCCTTAATGATATTTTCAGCTTCCACATAGTCACGGACTTCAAGATAGACCGGCGCCCGTCTGACATCGATCGCCACGCCGCATACGTGGCAGAGCTTCCAGCGCTGGAATGGGTCCACGTAAGTGAAGGTATGGCATCCCGGACACTGGATCAGGAGGTACATTGCAATCCGTATCTGTGCGCTTCTGGTAGAAAATAGTTACTCAGGAGATCAGGGTGCGGGAGGTGTATGCATCATACCCGGTGGTGGCATGGGGAGAGGTGCGGCGGGCTGGAGGTTTGCTTTGGAAATGCCGATGCCATGATGTATGATTAGAGCATTACTTTTGACAGGATTGAATAAATCCGAAATTGGTGCGTTGCAATAATCTATATCGTCTTTCAGAAGATGAGATAAATATTATTAATAGTCACAAGAAAGGAAGATCTGGTGCCTAACATGCCCCGCTCATTGAAAGTTGAAGTGAACCCGGAGGTCTTCAAGTGGCTTAGAACTAGTTCTGGCTGGTCTATCGAAGACGTAGCCAAACGGCTAAAGATCAGCGTTGAAATAGTGGAAGCAATCGAAAAAGGTGAAAGACAGCCCACCCTCATACAACTCAAAGAGCTCTCAAAGGCATACAAACGCCCACTTGCTTCATTCTTGCTTTCAAAACCGATAAAGGAACCTCCCATGCCAAAGGACTACCGAATGCTCCCGGATAAAAAGGACATCTTTGATAAGAAGACAATTTACAATATTCGTAAAGCCAGGAGTCTTCAAAATATTGGTAGTGAGCTATCGGGGAACATAAAATACTCTACCAAACCCGAAATCGCCAACGCCAGCATAAATAATAATCCTGAGGAGTTAGCTTCAAAATACCGGGAAATCTTCCAATTGACAGAGGAAAAACAAAAAAAGTTCAAAACATCTTATGAATTCTTTCATTATCTTAGAGACAGGTTTGAAGACCTGAACATCCTGGTGTTTCAGTTTTCCATGCCAGTAGAGGATGCACGGGGTTTTGCTCTCACCGATAAAACACCCAACGTAATAGTGATCAATACTAAGGATAGTATAGAAACCAGATTGTTCTCACTGATGCATGAGTTCGGTCATATACTGTTGGGCGAGACAGTGATCGATATCCCCAACATACAGATAGAGTCGCAGAGCAAGATAGAGCAGTGGTGTAATACGTTCTCTTCCAGGTTCCTACTCCCGGAAAAACTGGCTGTCCGAATCTTTGAAACCGAAGAGAGATCACTGACAGATACTGTCACCCTGAATTCGTTCAAATACCGCTACAAGATCAGCAAAGCCATGCTTCTTTACAACATGCTCAAACTTGACTTCATCACACAAGATCAGTATGAAGAAATACTGAAAAGATACAAACCACCGGAACCAGAACCCAGCGAAGAGGAAGATGAAAAAGAAACCAAGAAAAGGGGAGGGGGAATTCCACAGGATATAAGATGCCTCTCAGAGGTAGGCAATAAATTCGTTTCGATAGTAGCGAACAACTACGACCGCAACTACATCACCTACACCGACGCCCTAAACTACCTCTCCATCAAATCAAAGAACTTCGATAAAGTCCTGGCAAAGGCAAGTAAATGACAGAAACAACATGTGCCAGATTGCTTCGCAACCCTGCATAACAACGGTTAAACGGCTTCACTGCGTTACGACCCAAATTTTCAATAACAAGTATAATCTACAGGTAAGATGGGACAATGTATCACTTCCAAGTTGACCATCGATATACACGCGAAGATGTATACAAGATAATAGGCATCCCCGTGGATACTAAAGGAGGGAATTGGGACACGGGTTATAATAAGTATAAAAATGGGTTCTGTAGAAATCCTTTTTTGGGGGAGAGGGAGATGCCCCTCATTTCCCATGTTGTGAGGCTCTGGATCAGGGTAAACTAACACCAATTTGGGCTCCGATTCCCCGGATCCTGACCTCCGGATCAGCTCACCCGGACACCTGTTTTTTAAAACCGGCATTTATCGCTTATTTTGGCAAAACCGCCTCTAATCGCCGGGTTTTACCGACCGCCATATCTTCATTTTAAGCCCCTCTAAAATGTCAGAGGATGTTTAGTATGTCAGGGGCGGATAAAGTGCGTGTAAGGGGCTTCTGTGTGCGTCGAGATCTCGGAGATATGGGCGTATTTTGGTGATATATAAACGTAACTGTATCCGATGTAGAAATGCTTCCTAAATCCAAAGGAGGTTGTCAGGATGAATGGTAAAACTCATCTACATTGTTCAACCAGAGGTTTTCTACAGTGCCCTACGGAATTTTTTTACCGAATCCAAAATTCACAAATACACCACAAAGACTCCATGGAAGTCATAGATGTACGGGCAGAGGATGTGGGCAAATCCCGCTGCTTTCAGTTTCTCCTGGTAGCCTTTCATAGTATCCAGAAAGCCAAAATTCTCCTCACGCATATCGATCATGTGCCGGGCGTCGTCTTCCGCAAGCCCGTCCTGAATCATCCCATGCAGCCGGCGCCGCCTCTATGAGATCTCTCTGCAGTCTCAGGCATAGTCCCCCATGAACGGAGCGCCCGGGAGCACTCAGGAGAAGAGAGTCATCAGGGCGTTAAAATAAGTGGATTTTCCTGTGCGCATTCAGTGATGGCAGACATTTGAACCAGGCTGCAGTTCTCCGCGAATAAACTGCTCAGCTACGTCGTCCACATCACCTGAGATACCGACATACACCTCAATCCCGTGCTGGCAGAAAAGATCCACTGCTTTGGGACCCATGCCTCCGGCGATCACGACCTCTGCACCAAGGTCTGCCAACAGTGCAGGGAGGACACCCGGCGCATGACCAGGGCTGTCGATGGCGTGACGATCGGTAACTTTCCCGTCTTCGATGGTAAAAAGCACATAACCTGCACACTGACCAAAATGTTCAGAAACATTGTCTCCGTCTGCTGCTATAGCGAGTTTCATATTCAAATCCTCATCACAGATATCATTATATTACTTATATTGCTGTCAGAAATTATAAAAAGGCAGGTATAGTCTAAAACCATACTTTTAGTAAAAAGTCTGGTTTTCTTCATCATAGTTCCGAACGTATTTTTAAAAAGTGACGTTCGTAACTATAATACCTAAAAAGGCAGGGTAATACCTCATCACCAGAAGCGGCACATTCTTCCACGACCAAAACCTCTCCCGCCACCACGGGGGAGACCTCCGCGACCGAGACCAAATACAGGTCTCTGATCTGGCGCATCAATATCGGACCGGATCTGGTCAGGTTCGGGTGACATCTCCTCATCGGATCGGCTCGCCCTTTTCGGGTTGCAGTAGCCAAGACCTCTGCCCGTCATCGCCCCTCTTCCGGCAGGTCCGGTTCTGTCAAAACCAGGCACATCTTTCACCTCCATTTATTATGTGTCAGTGGTTCACACCACTATTATTACTCATATGCGCACAAGTATATATAATCTTCCGTCGTGAGGTCCCATGGGAAGTGTCAGGATGACTGGAGACTTTCCTGAGAGAATACCCAAATCTTTTATCGATCTTCCATACCACCACTCATAACAATGGAGATCCAGGTAATCCCGGTGGAAGGTCTTCCACTCATCAAAAAAGGGGACGACCTCCCCGCACTCATCTGCGAACGCATGCAGTTCCAGGAGAGAGATATCCTCGTGCTTGCATCATCAGTGTATTCAAAGTCAAAGGGTCACACGCGGGAACTTTCCGGCATTGCCGCAGGGGAGCGGGCATGCCGGATTGCAGAGAAAACGGGTGAAGACCCCCGTTTTGTCCAGGCAATTCTGGATGCTTCGGAAGATATCCTGCTTGAGTACCCATTTGTCCTCTCCTCACTCCCCTGGGGTCATATAGGAGTCCGTGCAGGTGTGGACAACAGCAACATCGGGGAGGGCGCCATCATACTCCTCCCCCCTGATCCAATGGCAGCCGCGGATGAGGTGCGCACCGCAATCAGGACAATCGCAGGCAGAGCTGTGGGTGTCATCATCACAGACACCTGCGGGAGGGCATTCAGGCGGGGGCAGACAGGCATTGCCATAGGATGGAGTGGAATGCGCGCCATACACGATTACAGGGGGGATACTGACCTCTTCGGGCGTACACTGGAGATCACCGAAGAGGCGGTGGTTGATGAGATCGCAGGCTTTGCCAATTTTGTGATGGGAGAGAGCAACAGCGGTGTTCCGGCAGCAGTATTCAGGAACTGCGGGACCTGGGACGGGCATGACAACATCTACTTCTCACAGGAAGAGGATATCATCAGGCGCACACTTGAAAAAGAGAGGGGCGCAGGGGATCATATCTAAGTCAGAAAACGGGCTGCTCTGCTTTCAGCCATTCACCACTATCAGGGATGGAAAAAATTAATAGATGATATTCACCAGGTAAAGAGTGAGACCCACCGCCGCCGCGACGATTATCACTGTTTTGGGATTGATATATACGGCGCGGCGGTCTTCGCTGTCATAATAATTTACCAGCCCGGCTGAGGATACCAGCCTACCGCCAGATTTTTTTGCCATACTTATTTATTCCCGCTCTCGGTATATAAAAAGATCAGGGAGAGCGCGAATGTCTGCTGCAACCGAATTCACCGGCAGAGCGCTGATCGGCAGGGAACTTGAGGACCGGTCAGTACGCATAACTGTCGAAAACGGGATTATCGTCTCGATCGAGGAGACACATGAGGCTGCACACCCCTGGATCTGCCCCGCACTTTTCAATGCGCATACTCACCTCGGCGATACCGTGGCGATGGATATCGCACTCCAGGGCAGGCTCTCAGATACTGTAACCCCTCCGGATGGTCTCAAACACCGGATCCTCAGATCAATGCCGGAAGATGCACTGATCGCAGGTATGCGTGCGAGCATCAGGTATATGGTGCAGAACGGAACCGGCGGTTTTGCTGATTTTCGCGAGGGCGGGGTCAGGGGGGTTGACGCCCTCAGGACGGCGGCGGCAGGGCTTCCCGGACTTCATATAATCTTCGGGCGCGACGGAGGCGAGAGAGTGAGCGAAGGTCTGGGCGTCAGCAGTGTCAGGGATGTTGAGGATGCCGAATCCCTCGCTGCAGAGGTAAAAAAATCAGGAAAACTCCTTGCATTCCATGCCGGCGAGCAGGATTCCAATGACGTGGATGGTGCACTCGCCTTTGAACCCGACCTCCTCATACACTGCACCCATGCAACAGACCGGCAGCTGAAGGAGTGCGCCGGGAGGGGCATCCCAATCGCGGTCTGTCCCAGGTCAAACTGGATCTTTGGCGTGAGCCGCTCACCAGACCACCCCCCCATCCGGCGCATGCTCGATTACGGGTGCGAGGTTCTCATCGGGACAGACAATGTGATGGCGGTACAGCCAGACATGCTGCAGGAGCTGGCATTCATCTCCATGGTATACCGCATCCAGCCACAGACACTGCTACGTGCAGGTATTCAGGGTTCACAGGTATTTGGAGTGCCATTTTTCATTGAAGAGGGGGCAGAGGCAAATTTTTTTGTTGTCAGTCCTGAAGACTCAAACCTCGGATTCAGCCATGACCCCTGGGCGAGTATAGTAAAACGGGTGAATATCAGCAACATCAGACAAAATATTATATATCCTCGGGATTAATGGTATGACGTATTTTATTCTGCGAGGTTACTTATGTTCCAAAAGATCCTTGTTGCCATTGATGGGTCGGACGCTTCACTGCGGGCATTTGAGAGAGCAGTTGATGAAGCGCGAGTATGGAGTGCAGACCTTTCTGTGATCTATGTCATTGAAACAGGTATGTTTTCATCCATACCTCTTGACAACACACTGGAAGTGATCTACAACCTCCTTGAACAGGAAGGTAGGGAATCCCTTGAATATTGCAGAAAAACTGCAGAAAAAGAAGGTGTCAATGTGCAGACCTGCACCCGGCAGGGACATGCCGGAAACGAGATCCTCAGATTTGCAGAAGAGATGGGTGCAGACCTCATAGTCCTCGGTCCGCATGGGCGGAGTGAAGTGGATCGGCTCCTCCTCGGAAGCGTAACCGACCATGTGGTAAGACACAGCCCAATCACAACAATGGTGGTGAGAGTATAAGTCAGAAATCAGTCAGAGCATATATGGCAGATGATGTCGTATGCGTGGAAATCCCTGGAAACAGGGACGACGTCCTGAAAATTCTGAAACGAACCGGGATCAGCGGCGTGCCTGTGATAAAAGAGAAGAAGGTGGTGGGCATCATCACCAGAAAGGATCTCCTCTCCAAATCCGAAGAGACGCAGCTCGGGCTTCTCATGACCCCTGACCCGATAACGATCTCTCCGGATGCATCACTATCTGATGCGGCGTCATTGATGATCAGGCACAATATACGGAGACTGCCGGTCATCGAAAACGATGAGCTGGTGGGACTCATCAGTGTAGCTGATCTGGTGCATGCCATCTCCCAGATGAAGATCAAGGATGAGGTCAGGACCCTGTACACCTGCAGGACATATGCACTCTGGGAAGAGACCCCGCTCTCACTCGTCGGTCGGGTGATGGAGATCTCCGGATTTGACGCGATCCCCCTCCTTAAAGGAGACGGGACACTCTCCGGCATCATCTCGGAACGGGACCTGATCCGGAACACTTCCATAGAAGACGGGGTTGAAGTCAGTGACTTTTCCAATGGGACTGACGATGACGAATGGACATGGGAGAGCATCAGGGACACGCATACCATCAGCTATGGCATCTCAAAGATCCAGCTCCCGGATATCCCGGTGAAGGCTGTGATGGTCACGAATGTCGTGGCAGTTCCAACGAATGCGCAGATCAGTGAATGCGCCCTTAAAATGAAGCGAAAGAAAGTCGATCAGCTCCCTGTGATCAATGGAAACAAACGCCTGGCAGCCATGCTCTTTGACAGGGACCTCATCAGGATCCTGATCTCAGCAGATGCAGCCGAATAAGGCGGGAGCCAGAGGGGTCATGGAGGGGCAGCGATTGATCTGACAGCAGGGCACGCAATGCAATAACAACCTTTAAGTTTTATGATACCATTTTATTGATGGAACGCTTTTAACAAATTCAGCGCGTTTCTGCATTTTAAGAGGAGTTTTTCATGCCTGATATTTCAGATGCGATTTACAAAGGTACAACTACCGTAGGGCTGGTCTTCAAAGACGGAGTGGTTCTTGCAACAGAAAAACGGGCGACGATGGGCACCATGATCGCCAGCAAAAAAGCCAAAAAGGTCTACCAGATCGCTGACCGCATCGGTATGACGACTGCCGGAGGGGTGGGTGATGCACAGCAGCTTGCCCGTGTCATGCGTGTCGAGTGCAACCTCTTTGAGATCAGGCGCAGCAAGCCCATGACAGTGGCTGCCGTGTCCACACTGCTGTCAAATTATCTCCACCAGAACAGGTTCGCCCCGTATTATGTCCAGCTGATGGTGGGTGGCATTGATGAGACAGGATCAAGCATCTACTCGGTGGACGCCCTCGGGGGAGCTTCACGTGAGGAGGAGATCGTAGCCACAGGCAGCGGCTCACCATTTGCCTATGGTCTGCTGGAAGACCAGTACCGCCCTGACATGGATGAAAAAGAAGCGATGGACCTTGCAGTGAGATCACTGAAAACAGCGATGCGGAGGGACTCTGCATCAGGAGAGGGCATCAGCGTCGTGGTTATAACAAAAGACAAATACGAAGAGATCAGTGAAAATAGCACCGAACCCCAGGCTGCAGAAACCTGAAATAATCTTCTTCTTTTTTTTAGGACGATATTAAATTATGACCATATTGATTTAGGACGATACTAATGTTGATTGAAGAACGGATCCAGGAACTCAAGAAACAGATACAGAATAAGATTCCAAGCGGAATCACCATCTCTGAACTTGAATTTGAAGGACCTGAACTGGTGATCTATACAGATGATCCCAAGAAGTTTGCAGATGAAGCAGACCTGATCAGGATACTTGCACGGGACCTGCGGAAGCGCATTGTTGTCAGACCAACGGTTCTTGAAGATCCTGACCGGGCGGCAGGAAAGATCACGGCAGTTGTACCCAAAAACGCAGGGATCACTGACCTTTTTTTTGACCCTGAGACCGGAGAAGTCCTGATCGAAGCGGAAAAACCGGGTGTAGTCATCGGCAAAAACGGCTCCACGCTCCGTGACATCACCAGGCATATCGGGTGGACACCCAAAGTTGTCCGCACACCGCCAATTGAGAGTTCGACGGTGAGACAAATCCGCCAGTATCTCCGTTCAGTGAAAGATGACCGCAAATCATTTTTGAGAGGGATTGGGAAGCGTATCCACCGTGATGTTACCAGCAGGGACCAGTGGGTGCGGGTGACCTGCCTCGGGTGCTGCAGGGAGGTCGGCAGGGCTGCGTTTCTGCTCACCACCCCTGAAAGCAGAGTACTGATCGACTGTGGTGAAAAGCCGGGGGCGACCACCAATGGTACACCATACCTGTATGTACCTGAGATTCAGCCCATCTCACAGCTGGATGCCGTCGTCATCACACATGCCCATCTCGATCACTGTGCACTTGTCCCCCTGCTCTATAAGTACGGGTATGAGGGACCTGTCTATAGTACGCCTCCGACACGGGACCTCTCGGCGATGCTTCAGCTTGATTACCTTGAGGTGGTAATGAAAGAGAAAGATAAAGTCCCGTATTCGTCAAATGAGGTGAAAAACTACATCAAACACTCGATCACACTCAATTACGGAGATGTAACCGACATCGCCCCTGATATAAAACTCACTCTCCATAATGCCGGGCACATCCTTGGCTCAGCCATCGCACATTTCCACCTGGGCGAGGGACTGTACAATATCGCATTCACAGGGGACTTCAATTACCAGAAGACACGTCTCTTCAACCCGGCTGTCTCCACATTCCCACGCCTGGAAGCTCTTTTTATGGAGAGCACATATGGCGGGTCACATGACAACCAGCCGTCACGGAAGGAAGCAGAGGAAAAACTGTATGAAACCGTGAACAGGACGATCAGCAGGGGCGGTAAGGTGATCATCCCTGCTTTTGCGGTCGGACGTTCTCAGGAAGTCATGCTGGCGCTCGAAGAGGGGGTACGGCTTGGGAAGATACCAAAGATCAAGGTATATCTTGACGGCATGATCAGGGAAGCCACTGCCATACACACGACATATCCCGAATACCTGAACAGTGACCTGAGGAACCAGATATTCCGCGAAGGTATGAACCCATTCCTGGCAGAGTGTTTTGTACAGGTGGACTCCCCGGCACTTCGGGAGAAGGTGATCAATGGCGAACCCAGTGTGATCATCACCACGAGCGGAATGTTAAATGGCGGACCTGTGATGGAATATCTCAAATGTCTGGGTTCAGAGGAGGAGAACAGCCTGATCTTTGTGGGGTATCAGGCAGATGGTACCACAGGGAGACGCATACAGAAAGGCTGGCGTGAAATCCCGCTAGGGTGGAGGGAGACGGTAGTAATCAATCTCGAGATCAGCACTATTGACGGATTCAGTGGACATTCGGACAGGAGACAACTGATGAATTTCATCTCACACCTGCAGCCCCGTCCTGAGAAGATATTTGTCATTCATGGGGAAGAGAGCAAAACAATTGACCTGGCGAGTTCCGTCTATAAACGCTACCGCATTCAGACACACTCCCCCATGAACCTCGAGACATACCGCATGATCTAAAATGAAGCAGCGTCTGCCCCTGTTGCTGGGTGTCTTTGTGGTGATGGCGCTCTCAAATTCCATCATACCGATCCTCACGGATTTTGCCGAAGGTGCAGCTTTTCAGAGCGCTATCTTCTCCGCATATTTTCTTGGTGCATTTGTTACAGTCCTCCCTGCAGGCATCATCAGTGACAGAATCGGCAAAGTGCCACTCATCCGTACAGGTCTTGCACTCACACTGGTCAGTGGTCTGCTGATAATGGCGTCCATGCATCCTGCAGTCAGTTTTGGAGCCAGACTCATGGAAGGTATCGGTGCAGGGCTGTTTGTGCCTTCAGCGATGTCATGGCTGAACCTTCAGAAGGACCACACAAAAATGAGCGGCAATTTCATGGCAGCACTCAATCTCGGACTGGTCTTCGGGCTTCTCGGGACTGGGTGGTTTGCCGCGCAGACCGGGGTCAGCCTGGGAGGCGCCGGTCTGTTTACCGTCCTGGCGGCGGTCTCTCTCGCCCTGACCATATATGTAAGAGAGCCTGAATGCACTGACGTCATCCGGACAGGCATCATGACTGTTGTGAGACGGTATCTCTGGCTGTTTGTATCATGCGTGGTCCTGGTGGGGGTTACAGGTGTGGTCACCACCCTCTACCCGGAGTTCACGGGTGGAGAGCCGCAGGTGCTGGCGCTCCAGATCGCAGGAATGAATATTGCCACCATCGTCGCGGTGATGCTGGCATCAAGGAGCTGTCTCGAGCCGATCAGAACGATCCGGGTCTCAGCCTTGGTCATAGCCGTCTCGATCGCCCTCTCCTATATCACCCCGCTCGGGCTCATCCTCACCGGCGCCGCCGTCGGGTTTGTGATCATCGCGCAGATGGCGTTCCTTGCAGAGACGAAGGTGCAGCAGGGCGTCATGATGGGGCTGTTCAATGCATCATCATATGCAGGTATGACTCTGCTGCCCCCTGCTGCAGGTGTAATTGCAGAGGTAATTGATTTCCGGGCGGCATTCCTCCTCACAGCCATCATCAGTGCGCTGATGTTCATCAGCACCGCATGGTGCGATTCCCACCACTATGGGCTGTAATCGTGCGGGCGCACCCCCCCTTTCTGCAGGTCCTTACAGACAGCCGGTCACACCAAGTAATCGTTTTGGCAGGCAGAACGCACTGTCCCCGTCTCCCGGGAGACAGGTAGCAGTCACCTGAATGTCCGTGCCCTTCCGGAACATTCAGGCAAAAAGGAGGAATTTATCTCCTCTGCAGTTCATCATCCTGTATGAAAAGCCAGGTGAAGTGGGGCATCGCCATGATCATCATCGGGCTGGTGATATCCCCGTTTGGCTTTCCGTTCCTGCTCATCTATGCAGTTCCCCTCATCCTCATAGGGGGAGGGTTAATCGTCTACAAGGGGAGAGAGGAGATTATCGAAGAAGTAGTGGAGGGAGGTAAATAAATGATCATAACCACTACCGGGCATGTACCCGGACATGACGTCGAGATCCTGGGCATTGTATTTGGGAACACCGTGCGGGCAAAGCACCTGGGCAAGGATGTCATGTCCGGCTTAAAAAGCATTGTCGGAGGGGAGCTTCAGGAATATACGGATATGCTCTCTGATTCCAGGGATGAGGCGATGAACAGGATGATCAACCAGGCAAAGCAACAGGGTGCCGATGCCATCCTGAATGTCAGGTTTACCACCTCACAGACTATGGCAGGGGCTGCAGAACTGCTTGCCTATGGGACTGCCGTCAAACTGGTTCCCGAAAAGTGAGGGGCAGAGAATCCGGGAGCTCGTGAATGAAGATCATCGGAATCAACAGCAGCCCCAGGGGGAAGGAGAGCAGGACCAGACGACTTGTGGAAGCCGTCCTTGAAGGGGCAGGGGGAGAGGGGGCAGAGACAGAGTTCATTGATCTCTGCGATCTCAGGATTGAGTACTGCACCGCCTGCGGCACCTGCTACATCAGTGGTGAGTGCATCCATGACGACGATTTTGCATGGATCTTCGAGAAGATGCTGGAGGCAGACGGCATCGTGCTCGGGTCCCCGGTATATCTCTATGGCGTCACTGCCCAGCTCAAGACGCTCCTCGACCGCATGGCAGACGCCGTCCACTGCCAGATGTTCGAGGGAAAATACGGGTGCGCGGTCTCAACCGCCGGCGGCGCGGGCGAGGACGAGGTCGTCGCGTACATGAACAGGATGCTCAACCTGCTCGGGGCGGTCGCCATCGGGGGTGTGGGTGTCGCCATCGGGGCAGATATCGAAGCCCTGGTTCCAGCAGGGGCAAACGCAGAGCGGCTGGGGCACGACCTTGCATCAGCAATCAGGGAGAGACGGAGCTACCCGGAACAGGAGGGGAGAGTCGCAGAGCTCAGGGAGCACTTCAGGAACCTCGTCACCTGGAACAGGGATCTCTGGCGGCACGAGTATGACTACTGGGTAGAGAAGGGGCGGATCGAGCGGGAATGAAGGTGGCGCAGAGAGATTTCATACCAGAAAAGAATGAGTACAGTGGTATGAGCCAATGCCTGGGATGATGCACCAGGATATTATGTCATTATGAGAAGACTTCTCTAACAACTTTTCTAACAGACCTCTCTCAAATTTCAGATGTGCCTCAGGCATGGTGGCGACGATGCGGGTGATCGGCATGATGCTTTCCATGGGCATCACCATGCTGATCTTTGCTGTCTGCATCGGGACTGTTCAGATCACTCCAGAGTATTATCCGGTATTTCTCAAGAGCATGCAGATCGCATTCTGGATATTTACTGTGTCGTGTGCTACCGGTATCTATGCGTCGCTTGCACGGGTAAAGGTCAGGGATTCAGGGACAGGGAGCGAATAGAGATCAGGATGCCTTTCAGTCCCGGGTTTTTATTCTGTGCATGGCACCCGGTTTTTTACGCAGGATACTCCGAAGTTTCTGTGATCCAGCGGCGGGACGAACTCTAATACCCCCGCAATGAGGGATACCCGTCCAGACAGGGTATCTTTGGGTGCCGGATTGTCTGCCGCCCTGCCGCAGAAGTAATATATAAGGGGCTGTCCTCATTGAAGGATGGTGATACAAAAATAACCTGAGTGCAACACCGTGAAATCCCCACAGGTTATCAGGAAGACATGATGAAATCCGGTAGAGATTGGATGAAAAAACCTGGCGGGAGAGAGATTTACAAAATTATTGTCATTGTATCCCTGATCGGCGCCTGTCTCCTGCTCACGTATTACTTCCACTTTATCCTGAAAACCGAGATTATCTTTACACACCTCTTCTATCTGCCGCTCATCCTTGCCGGGCTGTGGTGGAACCGGAAGGGCATCGCCCTTGCAGGGTTTTTCGCCATAATGCTGCTTTTTTCACACATCATCAGTCCTCTTGAGACGCCTCTCTGGGGTGATGTCATACGATCTTCCATGTTCATCGTTGTTGGCACAGTGGTCGGTCTCCTGAGTGAAAGAAAAGCCGTGCTGGAAAACAGGCTGAAGGCATACAGTGGGACACTGGAGGAGGAGGTGGAGGAGCGCACGAGCGAACTCAGGGAATCCGAGGGAAAACTGCAGGCAATTCTGAACAGCGTCGGTGATGGCATCGTTGTCATGAATGAAGACCTGACTATTACATGGGCTAATAAAATTGCATCTGAACGATATGGAACCATTCTAAACAAAAAATGTTATGAGACGTATAAATTGGCAACCGCTCCCTGTTCCGAGTGTGTTGTAAAAAAAACATTTGCAGATGGTGAGATCAGGTCATCTGAAGAGGTGTTTGTCCTGAGAGACGGAGAGCATCTCAATGTCATCATAACCTGCGCCCAGGTCAGGGATCACGGGGAAGAGAGCAGTCATGTCGTAGGAGTCTTTCACGACATCACCGAGCAGAAGAAGGCAGAGAATGAGCTGGAAGAATACAAAGAACACCTTGAAGAACTGGTCAGGGAGCGGACAGATGAACTGAGAGAGAGAACCACTGAACTCGAACAGGCTAATATCAGACTCCAGGAACTCGACCGCCTGAAGTCCATGTTCATCGCCACCATGAGCCATGAGCTGAGGACACCATTGAACTCGATCATCGGGTTTACCGGAATATTATTGCAGGGGATGACAGGAGAGATTACAGATGAACAACAAAAGCAGCTCCGTATCGTACAGACAAGCGCCCATCATCTGCTGGACCTGATCAATGATGTCATCGAGATCAGCAAGATTGAGGCGGGCAAGGCAGAACTCCGGATTGAAGAGTTTGATCTCGCAGAACTGGTCAGGGAGACAGGTGATTCATTTACACCTGCCGCAGCCCAGAAGCACCTGATGATATCACTTGATATCCCTGAGGTATTTCTCATTGAAAGTGATAAGCGGAAGATAAAGCAGGTGATCACAAATCTTGTCTCCAATGCCCTAAAGTACACAGACACTGGAGAGATCGAAATACGCGTGACAAAAAATGAGAAGACGGCTGAGATATCGGTCAAAGACACCGGCATCGGTATAAAAGCCGGGGATATGGAGAAGTTGTTTCAATCATTCAGACAGATTCATACCGAGGGACGGCTGAATGAGGGGACAGGTCTTGGGCTCTACCTCACAAAGAAGATACTTGATCTACTCGGGGGTGGGATCACGGTCAAAAGTGTATTTGGGAAAGGCAGTGTGTTCAGTTTTACGATACCCCTGAAATACAGGAGAAGAAAATATGAAAAGAATCCTGATAATAGAGGACAATGAAGCAAACCTCTACCTTGCCAGCTTCATTCTCAGAAAGGGCGGTCACGAGGTAGTTGAGGCAAGAACCGGTGAGGAGGGCGTGGAAGTCGCACTGAACGAGAAGCTGGACCTGATACTGATGGATATCCAGCTGCCGGATATCGATGGTCTTGAAGCCACCAGAAGGGTGCGGGAGTCGGTGCCATATGATGCGATCCCTATTATAGCACTTACTTCGTATGCGATGACCGGAGACCAGGAAAAAGCGCTGGAGGCAGGCTGTAACGGATATATCGAAAAACCCATTGATCCTGATACTTTCACTGCAAAGATAAATGAATATTTACAAAAATTCAGGGATGCCATTCATGACTGACATGAAGGTGCTTATCGTGGACGACAGGGAAGACGACGTCCACCTGCTTCAGACCTTGTTTGAGAAGAGCGGTTATCGTGTTGTTACTGCCAGGAATGGTATTCAGGCACTTGATGAACTGAAAAAAGAGTCGGTTGATCTGATCATATCCGATATATTAATGCCGAAAATGGATGGTTTCCATCTCTGCCGGGAATGCAAGAAAAATGATGAGTTAAGAAAAATTCCCTTTGTATTCTATACTGCTACCTACACCGACAGGAAGGACGAAGAACTTGCCCTGCATTCGGGCGCTGATAAATATATAATAAAACCGACAGAACCGGATATGTTTCTGAGAATCATCGAGGACGTAATCAAAGATTTCAGAGAGAGAACTCTTGTCCCAGGAGTGAGAGAAATCGATCTTGTCCCAGGAGTGAGAGAGAGCGAGGAAGAGGAAACTTATCTGGCTGAATACAACACGCGGCTTGTTAACAAACTCGATAAGAAAGTGCAGGACCTGGAGAGAACTCATAAAAAACTGACAGAATCTGAGCAGAGATACAGGGAGCTGGTGAATCATATCAATGATGTGGTAATTTTCGTTGATCCTGACGGCAGACTGGAGTTCGTCAATCCGAAATTCTGCACGGTATTTGATTATTCTGATGAAGAAGTAAAACTACTTGATTTCGACAGCCTGATCCATCCGGAAGATCTGCCGCAGATTGCTGAAAAAATTGAACAAATGCTGCAGGGAGAGGCGAACACTGCGGTATATGAAGCCCGGTTCCTGAAAAAATCGGGAGAGACCTTTTATGGGGACTGCAGCTGCGCACCCATCAGGAGAGATGACGGAATTGCCGGAGTACTTGGTGTTGTCAGGGACATTACCCGGCGGAAAGAGACAGAGAAGCAGCTGGCAGAGTACCAACACCATCTTGAAGAACTCGTAGGGGAAAGAACCCGGGAACTCGAACAAGCTAACATCAGGTTACAGGAACTCGACAGCCTGAAGTCCATGTTCATCGCCACCATGAGCCATGAGCTGAGGACACCATTGAACTCGATCATCGGGTTTACAAAAATCGTGCTCAATGAGTGGTGCGGGACCATCAATGCAGAACAGAGGGAAAACCTTTCAGTCGTACTGAGATCCAGCAAACACCTGCTCGCGCTCATTAATGATCTCATCGACATCTCGCTGATTGAAGCCGGAAAGATGGAACCCCATATCATAGATTTTGATCTCCATGACATCATATCAGAAGCAGTGAATACATTCTCTGTAGAGATAGAAGAGAAAGACCTTGAAGTATCTGTTGATTCGATTTACCAGCCCATGCATACAGACCGGCAGAGGTTGCTACAGTGCCTGCTGAACCTGATCAGCAATGCAGTGAAATTTACAGAGAAAGGTGAGATTACCATACGGGCGGTGTTGTGCGGAGAGGCAACAGAGGGGGGTGCCCGGTTTGTGGAGGTCTCAGTCGAGGATACCGGCATCGGCATAAAGGATGCTGACATTCCAAAATTGTTTTCAGCCTTTGTCCGTATTGAATCCCCTCTCAGTTCAAAGGTTGTAGGGACCGGACTCGGACTCTACCTGACGAAAAAACTGGTTACTGAAATCCTGAAGGGTGAAGTCCGCGCTGCAAGCAGATACGGGCATGGCAGCACTTTCTCCATGAGAATACCGGTGACACTGCAATGAGTGGTGATGACGAGAAAAGTGCGGGTTATTGAAGACGACGAAGAGTGCCTGAAGGTGATCACCTACCCCCTTGAACGCTTAGGGTATGAAGTTATTGCCTCTGAAACCGGGAGGCGGCATCAACTGGCAATGGCAGAGAGAGCCGACTTTGTCATCCATGATACCGACTTCCGGACATTAACGAGATGGAGGTAGTAATACAGACAAAATGTGGATATACCCACAAAACGCCGCCGATTATCGCAATCAGCGTATATGCAATGGAGGGAGATAAAGAAAGAATTATAGGATCAGGATGCGATGGATATTTTGTGAGACCGTTTGATCTCCGGATATAGTCGAAAACCATACTTTGCTATGTAAATCAGTTCGTGATTTGTCATCAAACAGTGCATGACACAACGCGAGTCATGCACGTTTTACTAAAAAGTCTGGTTTTCTTCATTATAGTTCCAAACGTATTCTTAAAAAAGCCTCATTTCCAAAGGAATGAGTTTAAAAAGTGAAGTTTGTAACTATAATCAGTGATGAGATCCACTGGTTGATCGGAAGGCGTGATTAATGAAGATACTGATTGCCGAAGACAATTACGAAGACAGAAAACTCCTGAGATACTTCCTCGAAAAACGCAATAATGAGGTAATTGATGCTGCAGACGGGCAGGAGGGGCTGGATAAAGCCTCAGTATATATACCAGACCTGATCATTTCAGATACTTTAATGCCCCGAATGGATGGTTTTGAGTTCCTGCGAAATCTGAAAAAAGACCCGGAACTGAGATCAATCCCATTCATCTTTTACTCTGCTGTGTACACCGGAGACCAGGAGCAAGACCTGGCTCTCTCTCTCGGTGCCCGGGCATATATAGTAAAACCAAAAGATCCTGATGAGTTCTGGGAAGCGCTTGATGCCGCGCTGGAGAGTGAAGCCCCGGCTGAGGAGTATGTCCCGGCAGACCTGGCCGCAGAGGATGAAGAGTTTCTTCAGAGGTATCCCCAGATTGTTACAGACAAGCTTGAAGAAATGGTGAATGAACTTAGAGAAGAGATTGTCAGGCGTAATCAGGCGGAACACGCATTAGAGATCATAAACAGGAAGCTGAACCTGCTCACCGGCATCACGCGCCATGACATCCTGAACCAGATCACAGTTATACTGGGGTACGCAGATCTGCTGGGAGCGGTGCTGCCCGACGATGTGGAGATGCGGAAATATATTGACAGGATCACGAAAGCGACCTCAGTCATTCAGGAGGAGATCAGGTTTGCAGCAGATTATGAGGAACTTGGCATGCAGCCGTCCCTGTGGCAGCGTGTGG
>DARA01000035.1:0-4790 GCA_002503135.1 Methanomicrobiaceae archaeon UBA207 | reverse complement strand
AGGTCTTCACCGACCCGATGCTGGAGAAGGTCTTCCACAACCTCTTTGAGAATGCGGTCAGGCACGGCGGGTACGTGACAGAGATCAGTGTCACCTGCCGGGAGGAGGACGGGGGCGGGAACATGGTCATCGCTGTCGAAGACGATGGCGTCGGCGTCCCTGCGGATATGAAGGAACGAATATTCAAACGCGGCGTGGGCTCAAATACTGGTTATGGTCTATACCTGATACAGGAGATCCTCGGCATCACCGGGATGTCGATCAGGGAGACGGGTGTGGAGGGGAAAGGCGCATGCTTAGAGATCATTGTGCCGCCCGGCGTGTGGCGGACGTCACACTTTGCAGAAGTGTAACTGAGCTACTGAAAATGGTGACCCTCCTGAGATCACTGATAGCGAAATCTCCGGTTGGTTCTGCTATTTATTGCCTGCAGGTACGCCAGCCGCCACAGGGCATACCGGAGTTGCAATCCAGCGGGTGTATCCGATAACAAACACCGAAATTCTACGCCTGAATGCCGGAGCCGTTTTCAGAGAGGCTTTCTACGGAACCGGATGACTGCTCCTTCAGATAAAACCGCCATTTGCAGAACATATCTGCGGGATGCGGATCCGGAGGGGCGAAGATACATTCAACACAGATCCTCTCGTCAATTACATGCGCAAAACTCGTGAATTCCGCACGATGCATCTCGCGACAGACATATTCCCCGATACCACGCCGCAACCGGGCTTCCTGCGTCGGACATGACGGGACTGAGATGATCACTTCATCATCTCTCTCTTCGATCTGGTAGTCAACGATGATAGCCCAGGTATAGAGCTTCAGTGCCTTCACAAAACCTTTCAGTCCCTTTTCTGTAATATTGTACCTCGCCACAAGGTCTTTTGCCGCCATCGAGGAGACACGACCCCAGACCCGTTCGTTGACCGCCTCTGCGGGGGACTGCCCGAACTCCTCTGCGATGTAGATGAACCAGAACGCATCCACCACCCGGTAGTGCCAGAGGAGGAATTCAAGATATTTTTTGGTATCCGCTTTATCCATCCCTGCAACAATGTCAAGATTCATAATCAGACCATCCTCGTATTCAGGTTATCAATGACTGTAAATAATGTTCACATCCTCAGAATCCTGTCCGGTTAAAAACAGGGGACACCATGGTCCGGAGAACGCTTTTTCCAGTCTCTCGTTCTGCCGGTCCGCACGTGTAAGAAATCATTCATCGCCGTGGTGTTTTGCGATATACCATTCCCTGGAAGAGAGCAATTTTTCCCCCGTTTCCATCGGTCACATGAACATTATATACGGCAAGTTTCGGGTTTTGGGAAAATTCCTCGGCTTCAGCGTACAGGACGCCCGATGATGCGGATTTCATGTACGAAATGCTGGCATTGATTGCAGCAGCAGGAATCCCGTGAGAGTTTGAGGCGGCTGCAAATGCCGCATCCGCAAGGGTGAAGATTGCACCGCCATGGACAGTTCCGTGACTGTTTTTGTGCCTGTCCGCAATTTCCATCATCACTTTTGCTTTTCCGGGTGAGACATCCAGAAGTTCTATTCCCGTATCTGCTGCGAATGCATCAGAGAGGAAAAATGTGTCGTCCTTATACATACTTCATCACGATCCATTGAACCGTTAATAAGTCATCCTGCATCAAGAGTGATAGGACTTACGGCTCTGATCATCGTACACCAAAACCTCATATATGTTGGAACATATATGTTCCATGTGGAACAAAACCTGACCTATGAGATCGTGCTCGCCCTCCTCAGGGTCGGATCCCACCCCCGTGCGATAGCAAAAGACCTCGGCGTCCCCCATACAACCGTGCTGAGGAAACTCAAAACCCTTTCACGTGACAATGTCATCGATTACCGGGAAGAGGGTAAAAACAAGGTGTATTTCATAAAAAACACACTTGAAGCGCGGACGTATATCATGATCGTGGAATTGTACAAGCTCGCCCGGACCCTCTATTTGTATCCGCATCTGCGATCCATCATTCAGAACATCCAGCAGCACCCGGACATCCAGCTTGCCGTCCTCTTTGGCAGTTACGCAAAAGGCACCGCTACGCAAAAGAGCGATATCGATGTATACATCAAAACGCAGGATCGCGGACTGAAACGTGATCTGGAGAGGATACACTCAAAACTCAGCATAAAAACAGGGGAATTCGACAGGTCAAGCATTCTCATCAGGGAGATCGAAAAAGATCATGTGATTCTCAGGGGAGTTGAGGAATATTACGAAAAGACACGAGTTCCTGCATAAACTCTATGCCCAGGGTCATCTCAGGATCGTAAAGCCGAGCGATGAACTTAAAGTGGCATATCTGCGGAAGTCTGAGAGTTATCTCATCTCTGCACGGATACTGCTTGACAACTACCGCATTGAAGAAGCAGTTTCGATGGCATACTACAGTATGTACTACATGGTGCTCGCCCTCCTCTATAAAACAGGGATCAAATGCGAGAACCATTCGGGAGCGATAATCCTGCTAAAAAAACTCTACAACCTTGAAAACAATGCCATTGAAGAGGCAAAAAAGGAGCGGGTAGATAAGCAGTATTATGTGGATTTCTCCATTACCAGAGAGGAGGTGGAGGACCTTCTGACAGCTGCCGAAGAATTTAACGCAGGCATACTTGAGTACACAGAACGGATGAGCCGCAGTGACGCTGGCAGACTGCAAAAAACATTTCACGAACTGATACAGGGCTGAAAATGATGAAAGTGCCTGAATCATTGAGCGTATCTGCCGGTGATCCGGAGGTCCGGCACGATGGCATGTAAGTGCTGCCAGTGCGGGAACTGCTGCAGCCATATGAGCCTGGTCCATAGCGTCAGAGAACAACTCAGCGAATATGAGTTTGTCATATACAACCACTACTGCGGAGATGTCACGACAGTGCGGGTTGATCCCGACAAGATCCGCCTCTTCGAGGACCAGGACATTCTGGAAACACTGCCAGAGGCATGCCCCTTTCTGAGGTTTGAGGAAAAAGACGGGAAGGCGTACTGCACCGTCCACCTGACACGCCCCGACATCTGCAGGGAATTTTGCTGCTGGCGCCTGCTCATCCTGGATCCACAGGGCAGGCGGAGCGGGCGGATCATGTACCAGCGCACATTCGTTTCAGATGATGCGGATCTTAGCCGGCTCTGGGAGCAGTCTGTTCGCAGGATCAGGGAGCCTGATGACGCGGTATGGGATGGGAGGGTGATCCGCATCCTCTCCGGGGCAGGGTATACTGTGCGGACCTAACAGGAGAGAATAACGAACCAGTGGTGCAGGGCAGAATTCCCGTGCCTGAACTGGTGTGAGAGAATGAGAGAGTTATTGATTCGTGACCCAGATTGCCGGTTTACTGGCATGCCTGGCAGGGTCGGATACATCCACCACCCCTGCTTTTTAAGTCACAGGGATTTTACAGAGGGGCTAACCCCTCCAACCCCTCTTTTCAAACCACAACCATTACAAAACCCGTGGTATCAATAATACATATCCAGGAGGATATTGCTATGCCGGTAGTCACAATACGCATGTCAAAGGGAAGAACCCTTGAACAGAAACGTCAGCTTGCAGAACGAATCACCGCAGACATCGTCTCAACTCTTGATGTCGACCCCGAATGGGTTACCATTCTTTTTGAGGAGCTGGACAGGGAGAATATCGCAAAAGCAGGGACACTGCTGAGCGAATCATAATCTATAACAGTGTAGCGCTTCCGTTTTACATTGCAGTTATAGGCAACAAAAGAGCTGAAAATGATGAATCTGGGCAACCAAGAAAAAACTGGCTATGCAACTGCCATTACCGGAGGAATCGGATTAGGTCTGCTGCCGGGAAGCGAATATGCTGGAACGTTTGTGACCCTGCTGGGAGCTGCATTGAGCCTCATTGCCATTGTTACCATAATCATGCTCTTTTCCAGGGAACTGAAAAATGAATACACAGATGGCTGGTATGAAACTCCCTTTAGAATTTTCATCAGCTATCTATGCCGGATAACGACATAGCCCGCTCTGTAGAAATGCTATCTGAAGTCAAATCAAAAATCGACCGCAGGATCAAAGGTACGCGGTCACCTTGAATCATTATGCCCATACCAAACAAGGCACAAGCAGGCATACACCTTTAAATAGCAGTTTAAACAGTTTAGCATTAAATGAAATATTATATCCTGCTGTGCCTGCTTTTGTCTGCTGTCCTTTTAATCAGACTGGAGCCCTGACGGAAGCCAGGTAGTCTTTTGCTTCATGCAAGGAAGTTCGGAAAATTCTGTAGTATCCTGAAATCATCTGACTGGCGAGCAAACACATCCTGACGTGGAAAAACCTGAATATCCCGTCGTGATTAGGGTATAACCTAACATAAATCTTTGTTTGTGCAAGGTTATAACCAGACACCATCTGTTGAAGGTGTCCGGGTGAACCCTGACATTTTTGTTTTCCCACTGCGGAGGATGGGATCATTCCACCCTGACCACTTATAGGGACAACTCGGGAGAGGTCCTCCTTCCACCTCTGGTCGGGAAATCCGCCGCCAGCAGGTATGCCACCCTTCCAGTGTGTGTCAACTCGTGAGAGAATCAGTGAGCGGAGTAGCACGGGTGTTTGTGGCGGTAAATGAGGATGATGATGGCTGGTGGCGGTGATTGATCGGGATGTAAAAGAGGATGCGACGACACAAAATGCCGGATCTTATGAGAATGTCAGCTGAAATGCGAGGGAGGCGATTCGAACGCCCGAACTCCTACGAGACTAGGCCCTGAACCTAGCG
>DARA01000030.1:11539-30818 GCA_002503135.1 Methanomicrobiaceae archaeon UBA207 | reverse complement strand
TTTTTTCAGGTCAGTGATATCCCGTATGTTGTGAACTGCGCCTACGAGCGCCAGTGTTTCGTCCAGGATCGGGTCAACAGTAACGGCAAACCAACGGTCGCCGATCTTCAGTTCCATCGTCTCCCGCTTCAGCGAAGCCCTCATCCGGACAATCGGGCAGCCTGGGATCGGTTCCGTCGTGCCATGCACGACCTCCCAGCAATGCCGCCCGACAAGCTCATCTGCATTCTTTGCACCAACAATCTCCTGCATCGTGCGGTTGCACATCATTATCCGCTGGTCAGCGTCAAAGAGGCACATGGCGTCCTGAGTCGAGTCGAACGTGCTCTGCCAGCGGAGTGCCGCGTCATGGAGTGCCTCTTCCGCCCGCTTCTCCTCTGTCACATCCCTGAATACCAGCACCACACCAATAGTGGTGTTATCTTTATCGCGGATTGGCGCACCGCTGTCGGCGATCGACCGCTCTGTACCGTCACGGGCGATAAGAGCCGTGTCGTTGGCAAGACCAAACACCAGCCCGGTCTCCAGCACCTTCTCAACCGGGTTCTCGCATACCTCGCGGGTCTTCTCATTGATGATGTGGAACACTTCGGAGAGCGGTCTGCCGGAAGCCTCCTGTTTACTCCACCCGGTGAGTTCTTCTGCCATTTTGTTGAGGAGGGTCAGGTTGCCGTCTCTATCGGTGACAATGACGCCGTCGCCGATCGAGCGGAGCGTTACAGCGAGTTGCTCCCTCTCTTCATAAAGTGCTGCTTCTGCTCGTTTCCGCTCAGTGATGTCCAGCATTGATGCCACACTCTTTTTTGTCCCGGGGATCATCTGGATAGTCAGGTAGATGTCGTGGAGATTCCCAGATCTGTCGATGAACCGGAACTCATAGTTCCTTGGGGCGGTGCCGGAATCGCTTCTCCGCAGGCGGTGGTACTCCTTCATCCTATCGAGGTCTTCCTTCACGACAAACTCGGTCCAAGTCTTCTTTCTTTCCACCTCCTTCTTTGAAAACCCTGATAATTATTCATATGCTGAATTTGCCCAGAGTATGGTCGTGTCCTCACCGAGAATCACCGTGGGTGCACCGGTTGATTCAAAGAGGGTCCGGTAGAGGCTTTCTGAGCGTTGTAACTCTTCTTCCGCCAGTTTCCGGTCGGTGATGTCAATCAAGGATATGATACTCTTCTTAGTCCCCGGTATCATGGTGGCGACCAGAGAGGCGGCGCGCGTCTCTCCTTGTTTATTGATAAAGCGGAATTCATAACTCTTCGGTGCGGCACCGGGATCGATCCGCCGCAGGCGGTGATACTCCAGCATCCTCCCGACGTCATCTTCTAAAACCAGTTCAGGCCATTTCACCCGACCTTCGATCTCTTCCCGGGAATAACCCCAGGCACTCTCCATCCCCTCGTTTACGTGCGAAATGGTCGTATCATCTTCTACAATGATCATCGCGGTCCCGGTATTCTCGAAGATGGTCTGGTATAGGTCTTTCGCCTGCTTACTCGACACAGCCTGCCTGATCTTGTGCGACAGCTCAGCGAACTGCGCCTTTGGCTGTCCGCCTTTCTGGAGATAGAAATCAGCACCCTCGTTTATCGCCTCGATGACCACATCCTCTCTCCCCCTGCCGGTGAAGATGATGAACGGTATATCAGAACCACTCCCACGGACGGTCTTCAAAAACTCAATACCGTCCATCTCAGGCATCTGGTAATCTGAGACGACGGCGTCATACGTAGTGGTCTCCATCATCTCCAGGGCTTCGCGTGCAGATTCCGCAGTATCAACAGTAAAATCCTCGGTCTTTTCGAGGTACGTTTTTGCGATATCCAGAAGGAGGGGTTCATCATCGACTATTAAGAGATGGATCATCCGTTATCAGTGTGCAATTGGCATACACCCTGAAATAGTTTTTCCGGTTTTGTGATGGCTTACTTGAGGCGGTCCAATCATTTTCCACTCTCATTAGACAGCCTCTTTACTCAAAATGAGATGATGCAACATACTTTTTTACGTGCCGGGCATACTCATACTCAGGAATGACCCGGGTAACAGAGAACGCTGTCGTCTATCTGGTCTGTATTATATTCGCGGGATATGCACTACAGGCAGTTCTCATCGATGATCTTTTCAGGCTCTGGATAGTGCTGATACCTTCGGTGGTACTTTCTCTGATCCCTGTACTTGCAGAGAAAAAAATTAGAATAACCTTTCCTCCAGGTCTGAAATCACTTGTTGCCCTCTCTCTCGTCCTGCACATTGCAGGCGGAATTAACAGGTTTTACTGGGACTTCGCACCGGTTTATGATAAATTTGCCCATGTAATCTCCGCTGCTGCAGTGGTAATGCTGGTCTTTTGCCTGTTTATAATTCTGGATTTTTACGGCACCAGAGTGAGACCAACCACCCTCTATGCAGGGATCATTCTTATCTCCGTATTCTTCATGGTTGCATGGGAAGTTAGTGAATACTTCATAGACGTGGTGGCAAATACCTCATACAATAACGGGATTGAAGATACCATTGGTGACCTTATCGCAGACACTATCGGACTTCTCCTGGCTCTCCTGCTGGTACGACACCATGTTCATTCTATAAAAGATGGGGAAGAGTTGCATTCACTATTTTACAGGCAGGCGCCATCAGAATCCTGACTCCCCACAGTATCAGGCAACTACTGAATTCATGAATCAATCATGAACCGGCAGGGTCCTCCCTCACTCGCCCCCGCTCCTCTCATCTTTCTCCTGGTATCCCTCGAGCAGGAGTGTCGTGATATTCTTCACAGGCACGCCGGTATTTTCACTAATATGGAACTCGCAGAACGGGCAGACCGAGATCACCGCATCGGCGCCGGTCTTCCTGATCTCCTCATCACGACCCTTTCCAAGCGCCCCTGCCACCTCTGGTAGACCTGAACGGACACCCCCGCCTGCGCCGCAGCATATGGGCGGCATCTCCACGAACTCCTCAGCCACCATGCGGATCAGCTCCCTCGGCTCCTCTGATATGCCCTGCCCCCTCCTGAGGTGGCATGGATCATGGTATGTCACCTTCAGGGGCAGCTTTCCTGGCGGCTCTATCCCGTACATCGTGAGCACCTCGGTGACATCCACCACCCTGAACGGCGTCTCATAATCATTCTTCAGCGTCGAGCCGCAGCCGGCGCACATCGTCATCACCAGGTCCACACCCCTGTGGACGAATGCGTCAATATTCCGCTTCTGCAGCATCCTCAGAGACGACGTCTGTCCCGTCCTGATCAGGGGCGAACCGCAGCAGACCTGCTCGGGCGGTATCACCAGCCGGATGCCGTTGCGCTGCATCACCTGGACCATATCCCATGCCGTATCAGGGAGGCGCCCATTGTACATGCAGCCCACAAAGAAACCCACAGTCGCCTTCACTTCGCCATGGGGCTCGATCACCGCAGGCGCCTCCTCAAGGAACGTAACTTTCGTGTGCTCAATACTCCTGCCCGTCCTCTCCACCTGCTTTGCGACCCCGAGATGGCGTGGAAGCGTAAGCCCGCTCCTGTTCGCCATCTCCCGCAGCTTCTCAATCGCCTTGCCCGGGATCCTGATCTCCTTCGGGCAGACCTCCCAGCACCTCTGGCAGGTGGTGCAGGTGAAGAGCCCCTCCCTGACCGCCTCAGGCACCCTGTCAGCCGCGTCCCTGGGATCAAGGGCAAGGCGCATCGCCTGCCTCATCGCAGCCGGACCCGCAAAATGCCCCACCGTGATCGCCGGGCATTCAGAGACGCATGAGAGGCACTCGATACAGTCCCTGAGCGGCTTGATCGCTTCGATCTCGGACCTGGTGACCTGCCCCTCCCCAGAAGGCAGAAGTCCGGGGATCTCCATGAGACCCGGCTCCATATCAGTGACGAGATCCCTCACCACAGGCAGGTTCAGGGGTTCGATCGTCGTGCCGTCCCGCACCTCGTCCATGCATGCAAGCACGGGCTCGCCGTCCACCCTCACCGCACAGCTCCCGCACTGCCCTGAGCCGCAGCAGTAGCGGTAGTGGAGGGAGGGGTCGATCTCATCATGGATCGCATGCAGCGCATGGAGGAGGCGTGCACCCTCATTCACCCTGACCGTATAGGTCTCATAAGAGGGCTCCCCGTCAGCCAGTGGGTCGAAACGGAAGACACGGAGAGTGAGGTCCTTCATTCCCCTGCCCCCCCTGTCTCAACTCCCTCCCTCTCCAGCGAGAGGTATGTATGACCGTACGGCGATGCCCCGGGCGCCCATGTGGTCTCCACATCCTGCCTCACATGCGCACCGCGGCTCTCACGCCTCATCAGTGCCGCCCTGACCACAAGAGACGCGGTAAGGCACATATTCTCCAGTGTGCAGCACTCGATCAGGTTCGACTGGTATGCAGCACGCGGGTGCTGCGCAGAGATCTCCCTGATCTCAGCCAGTGCACCCGTGAGGTCCTCAGCCGTCCTGAAGATGCCTGCACCAGTCCACATCGCACGCCTCAGCCGCCTCCTGAGCTGCGCCGGGTCTGCGGTGCCCTCGGGGAATGCGTCCAGGCGGGCATGCAGGGCGTCAATCTGCCGGTCATCCACACCGGCTGAAGACCGTTTCGCCTTCCCTGCCCCCTCACCTGCCCGCTTCCCAAAGACCTGCGTATCAGCGAGGGCATTCCCGCCAAGACGGTTCGCGCCATGTACACCACCCGCCACCTCGCCGCAGGCGAAGAGCCCCGGCAGGGTCGTCTGGCAGGATGGCGTGATGCGGAGACCACCCATCATATGGTGAGCCGTCGGCGCCACCTCCATCGGCTCCTCCCTGATATCCACACCAAAATGCAGGAACTGCTCCAGCATGATAGGGAGGCGCGCCTCCACCTCTCCTGGCGCGAGGTGCGTGACATCAAGGTACACGCCGCCATGGATGGTGCCCCTCCCCTCAAGGACCTCTGTTGCAATCGCACGGGCAACCACATCCCGGGTCGAGAGCTCCATCCTCTCAGGGTCATACCGCGACATGAACCGCTCGCCCGGGAAATTGAGGAGGACGCCGCCCTCCCCTCTCACCGCCTCGGTGACGAGCCGCCCCCTGGCATCATGGGGGTAGACCGCACCAGTGGGATGGAACTGGACCATCTCCATATCTATCAGTTCGGCACCCGCCCGGTAGGCGCATGCAAACCCGTCACCCGTGCCTGACGCAGAATTTGTGGAGATATCATAGATCCTGGTGCCGCCGCCTGTGGCAAGGATGGTGCTGTCTGCCCTGATAGTGACGAGCTCACCCCTCCTGTCGAGCCCTGCCGCGCCTGTGACCACACCATCACTCCTGAGGAGATCGATCACCGCCACCTCTGTCAGGACCTCCACATCAGTGGACCTGAGGTGCTCGACCAGGGTCATTATTATCTCATGACCGGTGCGGTCACCTGCATAGCAGGTCCTGGGAAACCGCTGTCCCCCAAACGGGCGCTGGGCGATCTCATCCTCGTCTGTGAGGTCAAATACCGCCCCCCACTCCATGAGGTCAGCCACCCTCTCCGGCGCCTCCCTGACCAGCACCTCCACCAGTGCGGGGTCATTCAGATAGGCGCCGCCGCTGAGCGTGTCTTCGGCATGGAGGGAGCATGCATCATCCGCACGCAGCACGGCATTGTATCCGCCTTCCGCCATGGTCGTGCAGCCCCCCTTGCCGGTGAGGGTCTTTGATACCAGGATCGTATCACCATACTTGGAAGCCTCAATGGCTGCCCGGATACCGGCGCCGCCGCTGCCGATAACGAGGACATGACAGTCATGACAATCATCTGCAAGCATCTTATTATCTGGTGAGCTCTATACTTACATTAAATAATTGCAGGAGCAGGAGTGAGCCCGGATGAGGCTATTAATGAAATTTGGGGGGACATCGGTTGCAGATGAAAACTGCATACGGCGCGTCGTGGATATACTGGAAGAGAGCCGCCGTGCAGGCAATGAACTGGCTGCAGTCGTCTCTGCAATGGGCGGGGTCACCGATCACCTCCATGCCATCGCGGCAGACGTGATCGCAGGCGGAGAGTCGCCACCCATTGAGGCATTCATACAGGCACTCCGCAACAGACACCTGAAGACACTGGCTGCAGTCGCCCCTGACAGTTTCGATGAGATGACAGAGATCATAGACACTGAGATCGCCCACCTCCGCACCATCCTCACGGCGGTATTCAACCTGAAGGAGCTCACCAGGCGGTCAAATGACTATATCATCTCCTTTGGCGAACGGCTCTCGATGCATATACTGAGTGCGGCGCTGAGACAGCGCGGAATCCCATCTGTCGCACTCGACGGGTGTGATGCAGGAATCATCACCTCCCCCATGCACGGCAATGCGATGGTGCTCCCGGAGAGCGACACCCACATCAAAACCAGGATCCTGCCACTGCTTGCGGATTCAGTGCCTGTCATCGCAGGCTACAGGGGATGTACCAGAGACGGGGTCATCACCACATTCGGGAGGAGCGGCTCTGATTACTCGGCAGCGGTCATCGGCGCCGCCATCGATGCAGACGAGATCTGGATCTGGACAGACGTGGACGGCGTCATGACCGCAGACCCAAAGATTGTTGAGAATGCCAGAGTGATCCCGACGGTCTCGTACTATGAGGCGATGGAGCTCTCGTACTTTGGGGCAAAGGTGCTCCACCCGAGATCCATTGAACCTGCGATGCGCAGGGGGATTCCGGTGCGGGTCAGGAACACCTTCCACCCGGCGCACCCGGGCACCTGCATCACAAAATACGAGCATGCCGACGAAAGGGTCGTCAAATCCATCGCATACATCGAGCATGTCGCCCTCATCAACATCAATGGTGCGCAGATGATCGGAAAACCAGGAGTGGCAAAGATCATATTTTCCGCACTTGCAGAGAGGATGGTGAATATCAGGATGATCTCGCAGGGGTCATCAGAGGCGAACATCACACTCATCGTCGATGATGCGCACCTCACCGACGCCATGGAAGCGCTCTCCGGGTGCGTGAAGGAGTGCATCGTCCGCGAAGTCACCTCTGACAGGGACGTCGTCGCCATGGCGGTCGTCGGTTCAGGGATGATCGGTACACCCGGCACCGGCGGGAGGATCTTCGCGGCGCTCGGGAAAGCAGGCATCAATGTGATGATGATCTCGCAGGGGTCATCAGAAGTTAATATCTCATTTGTGGTCAGAGATGAGGACGGTCCCAGAGCCATCGCTGTGCTCCATGATGAGTTCCGGCTCTCGGAGGACCCTGATGAGTAGCGGGCACACATACCATGAGGCTGGTGTCGATATCAGGCTCGAGAGCGAGGCAGTAAAGGCGCTCATTGCCGGGCTCACCTACAGGCGGAGCGGCAGGTTCGGGATGCTCGGCGGAGTGGGTCACTTCGCAGGTCTCATCGATTTCGGGGAGTACGTGCTGGCGATGGCAGTGGACGGCGTTGGGACCAAGATGCTCATCGCCGACCACCTCAGGGACTGGACGACCGTCGGGATCGACTGCATCGCAATGAATGTAAATGACCTCTATGTGATGAATCTCGAACCGATAGCCTTTGTCGACTACATCGCCACGGATTCGCTCTCGCCAGAAAAGATGGCGCAGATCGGGGTCGGGCTCAACAGAGGCGCGCAACTGGCGAACATCGACATCATAGGAGGCGAGACCGCCACCCTGCGCGGGCTCGTATCCGGTCTTGACCTCGCCGGCACATGCTTGGGCGTGCAGCAGAAAGAGCGGATCGTGACAGGCAGCGGGATCACGCCCGGCGACCTGATCATCGGTCTCCCGTCGTCAGGCATACACAGCAATGGGCTCACCCTCGCCCGCCGGGTCATTGACGTGCAGGGCATGGGCTATGACGAGCGCCTCGGGAATGGAAAGACCCTGGGTGAGGAGCTCCTGACACCCACCCGCATCTACTCAGAAGTGCTCAGGGTTGCTGACAGTTGCACTTTCAGTGCAACTGCCTCAGATCTTCGATCCGGGGCTGCTGAGTGCACAATACACGGGATGTGCCACATCACAGGCGGGGGTCTCCTCAATTTCAGGCGTCTTGGAGACGCCGGGTTCGCGATCACCGAACCCCTTGAGGTGCCTGAGATATTCCGCTGGATCGCCGGACACGGCAGGATCCCGGAGGACGAGATGTACCGCACATTCAATATGGGCATGGGGTATGCATTCATAGCGCCGGAGGAGAGTGCCGGGTGCATACAGCGCGCCGTCCCTGATGCCAGGGTCGTCGGAGAAGTGGTGGAGACGCCAGGCGTCTGGCTCAATGGGACAGAGATCAGGTAAAGTCAAAAAGTGACGTTCGTAACTATAAATGCCCTCACAGGGAGCGGAGTCTGCAGGATAATAGTATATCACCTCTGCTGCCAGAGGTCTCCCCTGCTCATTGGGGGTTTGGTGCAGGAGTCGTCTTTTTCGCCTTCTTTGAGATGATGGCGCTGTTCCCTGAGGGATCTTCAAGGATCAGGGTGAATGGGAACCTGCCTTCCTTTGCCATTGCGATCTTCTCTCTGACTGCAATGGCTTTCTCCCTGTCTGCTTCGGTTTCCACCCCTGAGAGTGCCTGCTCAACCGCCCCTTCAAAACGGTTGAGGACGCCCTCGACATTGCTGACAAAACCCAGGCAGGCAGGACCAGGCTCCACCTTCAGACCCATCTCGGGTATCTCAAGCCTGCCACTGGTGCTCCGCACCACCCGTACTGAGAGCGCGTCGGGATCATCGACCTTCATCGTCCAGCGGACAGGATCGCCCTCCCCAAGTATGATAATGTCTGCAAACCGGTATCCGCATTCGCAGGCTGCGCTGATGATAAAGATATCAGAAAAATATGGGATGATCTCCCGGTGATATGTGACAGTGATCTCCTCCCCGCATACCGGGCAGACCTGCGGGAGCGAGGCGAGCACTACAGACCGCCACCGAGCCTCTCGCGTGAGATCTTCACAGACATGGGTGTGATGATGAGGTACTTCTGGTCACCGAGACCGACGATGTCCCCATTGACATCCTTGGCCACGTCTTTGAGGTCTTTTACAACCCGTTCATACGTGATCTTGTCCATCTTGAGGCGCCCGATATCGACAATGACGGCATTGCCGTTATACACCTCGTCCTTGATGCGCGGAGTATCTTTCAGGGCAGCGATCGTGGCGATCTTCACATACATCGATGCTGCTTCTTCCTCTCCGGGGCCTTCATAGCTTGCCAGATCCAACTCCATGTAATCGTCTTCATTTGTGACAGGGCGTCTGCCAAGAATGGAGTCGAGTAATTTAGCCATATGGAAATTTCTAAAATGAATTTATTTAATAGTATCTCTCGTACAGGGGGTTACACTTCAAGATTCCAGAGATCATCACCCACAAAATGGATGGTCTTGCATGATTTCCCTTTTTCCTGGTTCCGCATATCCGCAGCATCGAAAAGCGCAACCGCAATAGCGATTGGTTTCCTGTAGCGCTCCTCCACCACCTGCACGGGCTGCCCTGCCCTGACATCATCAGAGACAGAGACGATCCCTGGACGCATGACATCCGCACCATTGGCAAGGAACCTGACAGCCCCTGAATCGACCACGACCTGGCGGCAGGGTATGGGGTGCTCGATCAGTCCGCGCAGGGAGGGGAAGACCCATGCGTCTGACGCCATCAGGAGGTTCTTTTTCTTCACCAGATAGAGTCTCCATCCGGTACCAGTCTCCACCACCTCGATCTGCCCTGTGAGAAAAAGGGGTGCCGATTCACCTATCTGCGCCTCGAGCCCTGCCTTCAGCCTGGCTACCTCTGATCTTCTTATTGTGTGCCGCTTTTTTACCAATATCCTTGCCATCTCTGCAGACCCCACCTGGTGCCCAATGTCAGGATAATATCAGGAAAATCCTGCCATTCGGTTATATTTAAGTAGGTTCCTCACTCAAATATATTACTCCAGAGTTAGGAAAAAAGGTTATTGTTATGACGAAAAGACCGCTGGAAATTTTAGATCAGGTACTCAATCGTCAGCCCGTAATCGTCTGCCTGAAAGGCGGGAGAGAGATCAGGGGGGTCCTGCAGGGTTATGACGTCCACATGAACCTCGTCCTCGACAAAGTGGAGGAGGAGATCGATGGTGAGGTGCGGAAGCTCGGGACACTTATCGTCCGCGGGGATAATGTAATATATGTCACACCTTCAGTCGAATAAATACAGGTGATTTAAGATGTCAAAAGGCACGCCTTCAATGGGAAAACGACAGAAACGTACGCATATCGCCTGCAGGCGCTGTGGCAGGATTTCGTTCCATAAGCGACACAAAGTATGCGCCGCCTGTGGTTTTGGACGAAGCAGAAAAATGCGCAGTTACAGCTGGACAGCCAAAAGATCTAAAATCCCCACCCACTAAGGACTGTACTATGTGTGGTATCGTTGGCATTGTCGATGCTGGCGGGGTATCATATCCATTATATTATGCACTCTACGCTCTCCAGCACAGGGGACAGGAGAGCGCAGGGGCAGCCACTTTTGACGGGACTACCCTCTACAAACAGAAAACAGGGGGTCTCGTCTCAGAGATCTTTGACGAATCAGTGCTTGACAGCCTGAAAGGCACCACAGGCATCGGGCATGTCAGGTACCCGACGACCGGCGAAAATATCCCGGAGAATATCCAGCCCTTCTCTTTTGAGTTCAGAGGCGAGAGCATCGCCATCGCCCACAACGGCACCTTGACAAATACACAGGAGATCCATGACAGATATGAGGGGCAGGGTCAGATCTTCTGCACAACAACAGATTCCGAGCTCATAGCGAATGTCATTGCAGATGAGCTCCGCATCTCAAACTCCATGGAAGATGCCGTGCTCAGGTGCATGCATGACCTGCAGGGCTCATATTCCGTGGTCCTGCTCCATGCCGAGACCCTGTATGCATTCAGGGACCCGCTGGGCATCCGTCCGCTCTGCATCGGAAAAACAGATCAGGGGTACATCGTGGCATCAGAGAGTGTGGCAGTTGACGCACTCAATGGCACATTCCTGCGGGATGTACAGCCAGGCGAGCTGATCCGGATCGACAGGGACGGGATGACATGCACGCAGATCGCAAAAGCCAGCCACCATGCCCACTGTATATTTGAGTACATCTATTTTGCCCGCGCAGACTCGGTGATTGACGGCAGAGCAGTCTATGACGTCAGGTGGAATGTCGGGCGAAAACTCTATGAAGAGAACCCGGTTGAGGCGGACCTGGTCTCTGCAGTCCCTGACTCAGGCATCGCGCATGCCATCGGGTTCTCGCACAGGTCAGAGATCCAGTATCTCGAAGCCCTCATCAAGAACAGGTACATGGGGCGCACATTCATCATGCCGACCCAGAAAGCCCGTGAAATTGCAGTAAGAATCAAACTGAACCCTGTGAAGAGGCATGTCAGGGACAAAAGCATCGTGCTGGTGGACGACAGCATCGTCAGGGGCACCACGTCACGGCGCATCATTGATCTCATCATGGAGGCAGGGGCAACGGCGGTGCATATGCGCATCGGGTCGCCGCCAATCAAATATCCATGCTACCTGGGGGTCGACATGCCGACCCGCACTGAACTGATCGCAAGCGACAAGGAGAATGAGGCAGTGATGAGCGCCATCGGGGCGGCATCCCTCCACCACATCTCGCTGAAAGCACTCATCGAAGCCATTGGTATCGATGAAGAAGACCTCTGCACCGGCTGCATCACAGGGGTGTACCCGCTCCCCATCGGGTGCGAGAAGTGCTCGCCCCGGGTCATAGATTTTGTCTCAGGCACCTATCAGTCAGACCTCGAGGGCTTCTGACCAGCGTGAACGGCACCCCCTTCATTTCAGAGAGATTTCACCTAAATAGCCTGCATGACGAATGCAATCATATCAAAAGAGCAGTCACCGGAGGTGGGCGAAGTGTGTGGATAGCGAGGGATGGATTTGAACCATCGGTCTACGGGTTATGAGCCCGTCGGGATTTCCTGACTACCCCACCTCGCTTCGTTGCTGAACTGAGTACTACTATTGTCGGTTGTTCAAGATATACTTATCTCAGAGTGCCCCGCCAAGGGCATCCCAGCCCATATCCCTGTTTTTTGAGATCCTCCAAAACCTAAAAGAGCAGTCACCGGCATATTGAGGGGTATGGCAGGTACCCCCATGGATGATGAACTGCAGCACCTCAGGGAAAAACGTATGCGTGAACTCCTCGATACCGCGGAACGCAGGCAGCAGCCGCAGGTGCTCACGATCACAGATGGAGATATTGAGCATACCGTCAGAAGCCACCCATTCATTGTCATAGATTTCTGGGCAGAATGGTGCGGACCCTGCAAACGGGTGGCACCAGTCGTCAATGAACTCGCCGCAGAACTTGCAGGGAGGGTGACATTTGGGAAATGCAATACAGATGAGAACCCCAGGTCTGCGGCAGGTCTTGGAATTTCAGCGATACCTGCCCTGATCCTCTTTGCAGATGGCAGGGAGGTCGATCGGATCATCGGCGCCTATCCAAAAACCGCCATTCTGGAGAGGATCATGCAGGCATTTGGCGGGAACCTCCCGGGGTGAACCTTTTACGCCCTCACTACAGGGCGCCGCCCTGCCTGGATGAAACCCGCACACCCAGCCTTGCTGCCATGATAAAATCATTCATCGTGAGCCCGCCGCAAAAGTAGCTGTACCAGGAAACATCCACATGACGGGATTCGCTGATGCATATGTCAGGATAATGCCCCTCGATATCTGCCATCTTTCCGATATCATCTGCCATCTCAAGGCATTCCCGGAAGTTGCGGAGAGTGAACCGCCTCACCAGATGACCCTCTTTGAGTGACCACTCAGGCACCTCACTGAGGAGATCAAAGACCTCCCTGCGGGTGAGAGGCACCATATCGTCCCTGTGGGGAGTGCATGGTCTGGATGCGAGATCCATGATCAGAATTCCATCTCCATAGCAAAAAATGTTACTTGGGTTCCTCTCATCCCGACTCATGATCAGGCGCAGACGCCGCCTCCCCACCTGCCCGTTCCCAGAGCAGCACGACCACCATAGCCAGAACAGAGAGCGGCAGTGCTATGACGATGGGGTCCACCACCTGCCATGGCATGGGGAGGACAGCAGCCTTGCCGAATATGAGCTGGAAGATGCCAAGCACACCAGACTCCTTCACATGAACAAATGCGGTCCAGAGGAACCATGCGCCAGCCCCGATGAGGAGGCTCATCTTCGCCGCCATCGTCGATGGCTGTCTGCTGTAAAGGGCATGCGCATATGCAGGCAGGAATGCAGCTGCACAGAGACCCATGAACATCGCCGTCGCCCGTGCAATGATGCTGCCCGGCAGGGCATAGGCGACAGCAACACTCACCACGATCATCAGGACACATCCGATCTGGCTCGCCCGCATGGATGGCTTCTCATTCCGCGCATGCATCCAGATGTCATAACCTGCAGCCGTGCCCATCGTGTGGAAGAGGGAGCTCAGTGTCGACATCGCAGCCGCAAGCAGCGCCAGCATGAAGACGATGATGAATGCATCAGGCATTGCGCCATTGATAAATATCGGGATGATCGAATCGAGGTTCCCGCCTGCCGCATCAACTGCAAGCATATCCAGGTTCCTGATGAAGTACACATTTGAGAGAGCCCCGACTGTGAATGCAACGCCGGTCATCATCAGTATGAATGGTCCGCCGACCAGGACGGCGCGGTGGATGGAGCGGCTGTCCCGCACCGTCATAAACCTGACCGCCAGCTGGGGCTGTGCGAGCACACCGATGCCGACGCCGAGCACGATAGTCGTGACCAGTGTGAACCATATAGGCGAACCGAGCACAGGCATCGATGCCCACCCCGTATGTCCGGCGGCAGCGAGTCCCGCTGGTACGAGGTCTGAGAGTGCTGAGAGTGCGGTATGCGCCTCCACAACACCACCCAGACCGACATATGTAAGGATCAGCAGCACGGTCATGCCGATGAGCATGATCGTGCCCTGCAGGGCATCTGTGTACATGACGGCGATCAGTCCGCCCACCACCACATACACGGCTACGATAGCGGCAAATGCAAAAAGCGCCACGTCGTACTGAATATGGAGTGTCGTCTCAATAAAACGGGCACCGCCGATCAGGATCGCCGCGGTATAGAGGGGCATCCCAATGAGGATGATGCCGCCGGTGACTACCTGAATGAGCGGCGAATTGTAGCACTTCCCGATCAGATCAGGGAATGTGACCGCCTTCAGCCTGTGCCCGACCTCCCTGGTCTTTTTGCCGAAGACAACGAATGCCAGCAGGATGCCGATACCAATATTCAGCACAGTCAGCCAGATCAAGCCCATGCCGAGGTATGCAGCCACACCGCCAAAGCCGATGATCGCAGATGTGCTGATGAATGTCGCCCTATAGGAGAGGGCGAGTATCACCGGATGGATATTTCTCCCGGCAACGAGATAATCCTCATGCTCTCTGGTCCTGCGGTAGCCGAGGTATCCCAGCACGATGACGATACCAAGATAGACTGCCGTCAGAGCCCAGAAGGTGAGCGTATCAACTGCCATGCTATTCTTCCCCGCCGTTATGCCAGTTTACCATACCATAGACTACACACGCCAACGCAAACCCAAGCGCAAGCAGATACCCGATCCAGATCTGTGGATCACTAATTCCAAACATGATAATCACCATAAGTATTCAGATACAAAACCATTACAAAGGGAAACCGCCACCGAAGCGGCTCCCTATCTAAAGAAAAAGGTAAAAAAAGCAAATTCATGCCGAATTATGCCGGATGATGCAGCTTCTCTGATGAACATTACTGAATACCAGAATATATGTTGCATTATCCGTCCATATAACGGTTTTCTGTCAGCCATCCATATGCAGGGATGCACACCTCCATACCCTCTGCAGGTGCCGGATACACCACTGCCGCCTATATCCTGACGAACCTGTATGCCCCGGACCCCAGACCGATCTCCTCGCCATAGCGTATCTGGAGGCGCCCGTCCACGAGCGGCCAGACGCCCCTGAACTTATCTGCCCCGCATTCGTGGTGGCAGGTGAGGGATGATGCCTCAAACCCCCGCGCTTCATTTACAAGGTCATAGCATGCCGCATCGATCGCAACAGGATCAGTGGATGCAAGGATGCCGATGTCAGGTACGATCGGGGCATCACTCCAGGGGACACAGTCGCAGTCAGGGGTGATGCGGGTCAGGAAGTTTATGTAGCCGACCCTGCCGGGTTTTCCTTTCACCGCACCATAGGCATATTCTGTCAGGCGCCCGATGAAACGCGGGATGTCCTGCTCCCAGTCGAGATCGATCGCACCGGTCTGACAGACAGCGATGCATTCCCCGCACCCGATGCAGCACCCGTGCTCGACCGATGCCTTGCCGTCGTTGTTGGTGCGGATGGCGCCATGTTCGCAGACATCCGCGCAGGAGCCGCAGGAGTTGCAGACCTCATCCGCCACTGAAGGTCGTGCTGCGATATGCTGGTCACGTTTTCCTGCAACCGGCGCACACCCCATTGCAAGGTTTTTGATTGCCCCTCCAAACCCTGCCATCCCGTGCCCCTTGAAATGCGAGATCACGATCATGCTGTCAGCCGCAGCGATATCCCCTGCGATCTTCACGGTATCCAGATGCTTTTTCCTGATCTCCACCTCAATAAAATGTCCGCCACGTATGCCGTCTGCGATGATGAGTGGCGCCCCTGCAACTGCAAAATCAAACCCATGCTCAACTGCGGTGACGATATGGTCGACCGCGTTGTGCCTGCTCCCGGAATAGAGGGTATTGGTGTCGGTCAGAAAAGGTCTCGCTCCAAGCGCCTTCACTTTATCAACGACCTGCCTGACAAAGACGGGACTGACATATGAATCATTGCCGCGCTCCCCGAAGTGGAGTTTGATCGCGGTCAGGTCGCCATCACCGATGAAACCGGCGAAACCCGTTGCATCAAAGAGTCTCTGGATCTTGCTGATCGTATTGTCACCAGGGCTCCGGGCCCTGAGATCTGCAAAATAGACTGTGGCTGTCATCAGGGATCACTCCATCAGAAACAGATGTAAATGGATGCCCATTAACTTTGGGGTGGGGGGCACCTCTGCCCCTTCATGCAGTTCCCACTACCTTCCTCATCCAGAAGAATGCACTGAGTGAGAGGGCTTCCACTATCACGACGAAGTAGATGATATGCACCTGCGAGACATCATAGAGCACCCCTATGACTGCACTCCCGATGAACCAGGAGATTCCGAATACCGCGTTCATGAAGCCGTATGCCGTACCCCGTGCAGTGCGGGCTGTGAAATCTGCGATTGTAGCCCTGAGCACAGTCTGCTGCATCCCCAGCGCCGCACCCCAGATTAGGATGCCAGCCAGAACGCTGCCCGGGGAAAGGGAGAAGGCAAAGAATGGGACGAGCATATTGACGAGCGGGAATACCACCATCAGTGAGGTGCCGAACCTGTCATACCCGCGCCCGATGATCAGGGCGACGGCGCCTGACATGAACATGCCAAAGGTGTAGAGGATCGGGATCTGGCTGAGCGGCACTATCGCCCGGACGGCGAGGTGGTAGGAGATGACAGGGAAGGTGGCAAACCCTGCCATGCTGAGAAAGATGAATGCGGCATACGGGAGTAAGACGGCGTGATCCACCAGATGCAGGGAATTTTTATCTCCTGATACCTCTTCAAGTGCGAGCGGTCTCGGCACGGCAGAGTGAGCGATGACCAGCGCGACCGCCATCAGGACGAGGGGTATAATCAGGAGCAGGAAGCCGTCCCTGTAACCCCCGTTTATTGCAAAGGCAAGCGCGAGGATGAGAGGACCGATGATGGCGCCCACCTGATCGAGTGCCTTGTGGATACCAAAACCCCAGCCCCTGCCCATGCCTGCCGTGGCATACGAGAGGATGCTGTCCCGTGAGGGCGTCCGTATCGCCTTGCCGACCCGCTCAACTCCGATCAGCACCGCAGCCACCTCCCAGGTCCAGGCAAATGCGAGGAGAGGGATGGCAGCGAGAAGGGCGTATCCTGCTCCAACGAGGCTCCAGTACCTGCCGCGGCGATCGAGGTACACCCCTGTGAATGGGCGGAGTCCATAACCGATCACCTCCCCGAAACCGGCTACGATGCCGACGATGGCTGCGCTCCCGCCGAGGTACATGAGATACGGACCTATTACGCTGCGCGCCCCATTCGATACCATGCTGCCGCAGAGGCTGATGAAACCAAGGAGGATGAGAAACCTGAATGACATGCCTCTGAAATACGGAACGGCAGGGGATTGATCCTTACCCATAGGCATCCACTGATGTTCAGGGGTGATGGTATAATAATTTATAGTGGCAGGCGTGCCTCTGGAGGGGGACACCCTCCTGCTAAACGCCTCTCCTTCCCCTGGCGAGCATCGCCGCAGCGCCGGCAGCCAGGGCAAGAGGAGCGGCATATGGCGGCAACGGCGTCTCTGCGGCGGCTGTCGTGGTCGCCACCGGCGACCCGGTGCCCACAGGCGGAGGTGCGGTGGTGGCAGGCGGCGCCTCTGCGGGCGTGGTTGCAGGTGTGGTTGCAGGCGTTTTCACCTTATAGAGGACGACATTATCGATATACCCCTCAGCCACACAGTTCGCATGCCCGTAATCACCGACAGAGGTGAAGCAGATGCGGTCAAGCCCGCTGAAATAATGCCCGATGACGACGGTGTGGTCCCACACACAGGTATGATTGGATGCGAACGTGACTTTTTTCCGGACCGTCTTCTCCTCTTTGTCATACATGAGGAGGACATGGTACGTGACATTTTCTGCAAAATGAGCTGTCGGACCGCCATATGAATACCTCTGGCTCTTCACGTCCACCAGGTTGCCCGCCTGCGTAATTGCCGCGATATGGAAGAGGTTGCCGTATTTCCCGCGTTCAAATTTGCTGTAGACGATGCACCTCTCTGTGATGTCCATATCAGAATCTGCGAGCCCGAACCGCATGGCGGCACCCTCATCAGTCCTCACCTGCATGATATCGAATTCGAGGATGAATGACCCGCCGTCATAAAAGACCTTCTTGTAGGCATAGCCCTTGGTGGCGCCTGCAACAAAGTAATGGTACATGCCCAGATCGGCATCACAGTAATATACCGAGGGGTTGTTGGTCGTCCACCAGGGGTCCACTGAAAAATTGGTCTGATAGATGATCTCCTTTGCACCTGCCGCGTGAACAGGAGTGACCAGCAGAAGAAGACAGAGGACGCAGGGCAACACTTTCCAGCATCTGATGACAGCCATGTATATCCATTAAGAGATCAGGCTGATGTCTGAAAAAAGGTTATGGTATCCCGTCACGTTTTTTCAGCTCCGGTCTGTGGGGGAGGAGGGGCAAACCGGATGTATAATTCTCAATGTTCTCTATTGCATCAAGAATGTCACTAAGATAAAGATCAATTTTACGAGGCATATACGATCTCTTTTAGAACAGATTCTCTTATATGGGGATTCAATCCCCCATATGTAACAAGATCAACTTTCCTTGCAAAAAGAGATTCAAGATAATTTTTAAGACTTATATAATTATCAAATGTCTTTTTTCCGGGTGAAAAAACTACAAATATGTCTATATCGCTTTCAAAATTTTCTTCTCCTCTTGCAAAAGAGCCAAAAATCCCGATCTTAGAAACCCCAAAATTCCTGAAGATTTCAGATTCATGATATTTTAAAATTCCAATCAGGGAAGGCTCCATACAGATGGATTATATTATCGATATTTAATATTTATTGCCAGATAGATAGCCTGTGTGCCATCGTCAACAGGATCGAGGCATAGGTCAAGGTGGCAAAAAGAAGACTGATAAGACCCGGCAGTCGGTGCCCGCGAAGAGGTTCTCCGGCGAACGTCTTGATAGCAGGGCGAAACTCAGTGCAATAACGCCGAGGGGGAGATTTGAACTCCCGTGGTGCCAGGCACCAGCGGCTTTCGAGGCCGCCGCCTTACCGGACTAGACTACCTCGGCACTGGAAATGACAGAGTCCGGGCAGTTATTTTTATCGCACACACATCAAATACCTATCGAAGAGGTGCCAAAGAACCATGCAGGTGAGGCTGATCAGGATCCCTGAGAGGGACGTGCTGGTATATGAAGAGGAGGACGGCGACACCTACGAGGATGCACTCCAGGCACTGGATTTCAATCCTGACACGGTCCTTATATTCCACAATGGAAAGAGCCTGCCGCAGGACAAAAAAATAGAGGAAGAGGAGGTCGAAATTTTC
>DARA01000030.1:5088-11164 GCA_002503135.1 Methanomicrobiaceae archaeon UBA207 | reverse complement strand
TTTATTTGGAAAGGTGTTCTAACACCAGTTCAGGGAACTGGTGTGTTTCGAATCAGCCTCTCATCTCTGCCGCAGAGCGCGAGATCATCATATCATCAACGCGGATGAGCAGGCTCACGGTCTCGGTGCCGCTCTTTATCGCCTGGGTCTTGACACGGAGGGGCTCGACTACCCCTGCCTCCTTCATATTCACAATTTCACCGGTATAGACATCAAGACCTGCATATTTCATACCTTTTGAATGCGCAGCCTTCAGGCTGACCAGCTTGTCAATCGGATCATAGCCGGAGTTTTCGGCAAGTGTCCGTGGGATCACCTCAAATGCTGATGCAAATGCTTCAATCGCCATCTGGATACGCCCCCCGACACCTGCCGCATAATCACGGACCTTCAGGAGCAGCTCTGTCTCGACCGACCCGCCGCCGGCGACGCATGTGCCATCCTCAAGAATGTCCTGCACCACACGCACACCATCATAGACCGCACGCTCAAGTTCGTCGATGAAGATCTGTGTGCTTCCGCGCAGCAGGATGGTGACCGTCTTCGGGTTCTTGCATCCTGATATCCTGACCAGGTCCACGTCTTTCAGCTCCTCCACCGCACCGGCAGATCCAAGATATTCAGGCTCGAGCTCCTCTGCCTTGGTCACAATGGTTGCGCCGAGAGCCCGCGAGGCGTACTTCATATCCTTCTCAGGCACATCCTCAACCGCAAATATGCCGTACTTTGCCAGATAGAACTGCACGGCATCTGCGATACCCTTCTGGCAGAGAACCACACTGGCGCCACTGGCTTTGATTACATCGGCGAGTGCCTTCAATACTGCCTTCTCCTGCGCATCAAACTCCTCCATCTGCGCTGCCGAGGTGATCTTGATCTTTGACTTCATCTGCGTCTTTGTGATCTCAAGCGCCGAGGAGATCAGTGCCACCCGTGCATCTGTCACCTTGGAGGGCATACTCTGACTGACACGCTTCTTGTCGAGCACAATACCCCTCACCAGCTCGGCATCGTTCATACTCTCACCGACCTGTGTCTTGATCATCACGTCATCCTCGTTGATGACAGTGGCGCCGTCCACTTTCTCAGCAACGGTGGTCACAGCATCGACGATGATGACTCCGAGTTTCTCCTTCACAAACTCGATGGACTTCCCTGTCATCGCCGTATTTGCGATATTGAGCAGAACGTCGTGGTCACTGGAGTCGATCCTGATCGCCAGGTCATCGAGGATGCTGAGGGACTTCTCCAGACCGAGCTGGAAACCCTCGGCAATGAGGGTGGAGTGAATGCCCTGTCTAAGCAGGGTTTCCGCCTCTTCCATGAGTCTGCCGACGAGTACGCATGCGGTAGTAGTACCGTCACCGACTTCTTCGTCCTGCACCCTCGCAACATTCACCACCATCTTTGCAGCCGGGTGCTGGACCGAGATCTCCTGCAGAATCGTGGCACCATCATTGGTAATGACGATGTCGCCTGTGGAGCCGACAAGCATCTTGTCTATGCCGCGCGGACCGAGCGTGGTCCTCACAGCTTCCGCAACCGCCTTCGCTGCCATGATGTTTGAGCGCTGAGCCTCACTCCCCTGTGTCCGATCCACATTTTCTCTCAGAATTATGATAGGCTGTCCGGTTTGTTGCATATCGCTATACCTCTATGTTCCTCTAAATATGGATTTGAACTTCTATATAAATAATACGATAGAGGACAGGGCAATGATGGAAAAAACCTGCCGGGAGCGGGGGCAGGGGAGAGCCTCAGAGACGGGATATCCTGAACAGAGAACTGACCGGCACGCCGTCCACGTCACTGATGCCGCGCTTGTCGAAGAGCACGCATATACCAACAGGATCTGCACCATGACACCTGAGGTAGTCCACCACCTCCTTCATCGTCTTTCCGCTGGTGATCACATCATCGATGATGACGCATCGCCTGCCGGCAACAGGAGCAAATGTCCCGCTGAGTGAACCGGCTCTGGCATCACCGGCACTGTGCTTTGCCGGATGGTATATCGCAATCCTGAGCGCGTGTTCAACAGCAATGATGGTCGCCATAGGTACGCCTGAGAGTGCGATCCCGACGACGAGGTCAGGACCACCTGCTTCCCTGCCCCCCTGCCCGCCATCTCCAGAGAGATAGTATTTCAGCATCATCAGTGAGAGGTCCTTCAGCAGGTCCGCATTGCAGCTCACCGAGGTCCAGTCGATATGGACGTCCTTGGGAGTCTCGCCCCCCTTCTCCTGAGTCAGGAGCCAGGTGACGGTCTCCGTGGAGAGGTTCAGCTCATCGGCGATCTGGCTGGGGCCGTGGTTATCGGCATGGAGGCTCTTTGCCCTCTCCACCAGGTCTGTGAGTGAGGTCATGAAAAGAGATTTGCCACTACTTATTTAAGTTTTCTCTTGATCTCTGAGCCGCAGATCTGGCATGTGCCTGGCTCCCGGAAGTACCTGCCGCACCCGGTGCACCGGAACCGCCACCTGACAGGTCTGGCTGACCGCTGCAGGATCGGCACTGTCCTGACCTTCAGGCGGGAGGCGACGTTCTGTACCGCAAAGTCATCTGTGACCAGCACTGCACCGAGGTCATGGGCGAGGGCGAGGACGTCGCGGTCTGTGGCAGAGATGACCCCTGCATCGCCGGTATCGCGGGCAGCCCGGTCAACGGCGGCAAGCGCCTCCTCTGAGGGGTCCATGACCGTCAGTCCCTGCGCAAGCAGGGACTCGTGCCTGCACTTTGAACAGAGGTCCACCAGCTCATCAATGACCGAAGGGGTGGTGAAGAGCGAGCCCTCCACAGGGAATTCACTCAAAAAAACCGATGAATCGAGGACCGCCTTCATGCTGAAAACACCGTGCATCCATTGGTGCGAACCCTGACATCAAACCCGAATTCACGAACCAGCCAGCACATCGTGGCGGCATGCATCGAAGATGACGAGGTGCTTACCTCACCGCCATAGTCTGCGAGATATATGAGGACCTGGTCTGCGAGGTGGACGTCCGCCGCCCCCTCATGCCCGAGCTCGCTGATCAGGTCTCCCGCGGCACTCCTGCCCACCACTTCAGCCGGAAGCCCGCGCCTGCCAAGCGCAATGCCCCCTTTCCATCCCGACCAGACCGTCACTGAAGTGCCTGTGCCAGGACCCTCTCTCCTGTCAATGAAGATATCATACACCTCCCCTGTCTCCTTCAGGAGGCGGTCCTGCGCCGCCACCGCCTGCCGGTCAGCCACATGATCAGGGAGATTCGACGAGCAGGAGCAGATCCCCCTGTACCGGGACGGTCCATCCATGATCCCGAGCCTGGCAATGGATGAGGGTGTGACAGATACCGTCACCCTGCCGCCGCCCCGCGGGTAATAGCCGCGGCTCTGGACAGTGATGCTGATACCGGCGCCATGGCGGCGGAGCACCTCTGCAAATACCCGGTCAAAATAGTCGATCGTCGGGCTTTTCATCACCTCGGTCCCGCCTGTGACAGTGATCGTCCCACCGGCATGGAGCGCCGGCGGCAGCCATGCCTGGAGGACCAGAGGTATGCTCCCTGCCGTACCGACATCCACCACCAGGTCCCGCTTCACCAGATCCCCTGGCGAGAAGATGAGGTCCCTGCTCTCTGGCGCCAGCCCCTCGCAGACCCCGCCGCATACCCCTGCCACCGCCTTCACAGCCGCGACATGCTGGGCAGCAAGCCCTTTTTTCGGGCGGTTTTCACGGATATTCACTATATTAACAGGAATTCCGGTGATCGCAGAGAGAGCGACCGCCCCCCTGACGACCTCTCCGCCGCCCTCCAGGTGTGACCCGTCGATCTTCAGCATTTCCTCACGATTCAGCATTTCCTCACGGCATCCGCGATCGCGTCGGCGGCGGTGATGCGGCTGCAGGCGCTCTCATAGGTATCACTGCTGACGATGCCCGTCACCCCTGCCGCTATGAGGCGGGCATAGGCGCCGCTGCTGAGCACGCCGTGCACGCATGCAGCAGAGACCTCGCGTGCGCCCTGCTCATACAGCATCCCTGCAGCAATTGTGAGGGTACCGCCTGTGGAGATGATATCATCCACCAGCACCACGGCACGCCCTGAGGCAGCGATCTGTTTCGGCTCCATCCTCACCTCTGTGCCTGAAAGCCGCACCTTCTCCAGGCAATCGCAGTCCCATGAACCCACTGCCGCCACATCTGCCGCAAACGCACCTGCCCCTTTGTCTGGCGCAAGTATGAGCGGGTCCCTGAGATCACTCTCAAGGATATGCCTGCCGAGCGCGGACGCGAGTGTGACACTGACCGCAGGTACCTGAAAATGCTGCAGGGTCGCCTCCTCATGGATATTGACCGTGATGACCCTCTTCACACCCCTGCCCAGCGCCCTGGCGACTGCCCTGGCACTGACCGGTTCCCCTGGCTTGAAGCGTCTGTCCTGGCGTGCATAGCCAGCGTATGGCAGCACCAGGGTATTCTCTGATGAGTCGCAGGCGTCTATGAGCAGGAGAATCTGGACAAAGGCATCGCTGTCCACCACACTGCCGACGATGATCGTCTCACCATCCGTCTCCCCGGTCTTCAGATACAACTCCCTGTCAGGGAATGTGGAGAACTCTGTACCCAGCACCGGAACATCCAACCGTTCTGCAATTCGTGCGGCAAGCACCTGTGAGCTTTCTGTGCTGACAACTTTCACACCAATAACCTCTGCTGAAACTACTTAAACTATCATGAATAAATTATATAAGTAATATCTTGCGTAGAGAGGTAAACCTGTTAATGGAGATAGCAGAAGACGAGACCAGAATCGAGACGGCTGAGAGGGAGGAACCGGATACTTCAGATCCCTCTGATGACCTCTTTGGAGGTCTTGATATCGACAATTCAGCAGAGATCACAATCTCCGAGAACCTCATTGATCAGATAATCGGTCAGGAGCATGCGGTCGAAGTGATCAAAAAAGCCGCCATCCAGAGGCGGCATGTGATGATGATCGGGAGCCCGGGTACTGGAAAGTCCATGCTTGCCAAGGCGATGGCAGAACTCCTCCCCAGAGAAGAGCTCCAGGACATCCTGGTATACCCGAACTCAGAGGACTCGAACACCCCGATTATACGGACCGTGCAGGCAGAGCGCGGGAAGCAGATCGTCAATGCCCACAAGATGGAAGCCCGCAAGAAGACCCAGCTCAGGAACACCCTTGTGATGATGCTGATCATCGGCATCGTGGGTTATGCCTTCATCACAGGGCAGTGGCTGATGGGCGTCATTGCCGCTGCTTTCGTATTCATGGCTCTCAGATACAGCACACCACGCGAAGAGTCGATGATCCCAAAACTTCTGGTATCCAATAGCGCCACAGGCACTGCACCATTCATCGATGCAACAGGCTCCCATGCCGGGGCTCTGCTGGGCGATGTCCGCCATGACCCCTTCCAGAGCGGCGGGCTTGAGACGCCGTCGCATGACCGCGTCGAGAGCGGTGCCATACACAGGGCGCACGGCGGTGTGCTCTTCATCGACGAGATCAATACCCTCACCCCCCACTCCCAGCAGAACCTCCTGTCAGCACTCCAGGAGAGGGAGTTCCCGATCACCGGGCAGAGCGAGAGGTCGAGTGGTGCGATGGTGCGGACCGAACCTGTCCCATGCCAGTTTATCATGGTGGCGGCAGGAAACCTTGACGCGATCCAGGGGATGCACCCGGCACTCAGGTCCCGTATCCGCGGCTATGGCTATGAAGTGTATATGAAGGAGACGATTGAGGACACGCCTGAAAACCGGGAGAAATTCGTCAGATTCGTCGCCCAGGAGGTGGTGAATGACGGTAAGATCCCGCACTTTGACAGGGGTGCGGTGAGAGAGGTGATCCGGGAGGCGCGGCGGCGCTCGAACCGGAAAGGTCACCTGACCCTCAAGCTCCGTGACATAGGCGGACTGATCCGCGTCGCAGGCGACCTCGCCAGACAGGAAGGAGTCGATATGACGATGGCGCACCACGTCATCAAGGCAAAAGAGACCGCCCGCTCGATCGAGGACCAGGTATCTGACGACTACATCCAGAGAAGCAGGGACTATGAACTGACAGTC
>DARA01000030.1:520-4714 GCA_002503135.1 Methanomicrobiaceae archaeon UBA207 | reverse complement strand
AGTGGCTCGGTCCTTCCCATCATGGCTGAAGTTACGCCAGCCCAGGGAGCAAGCGGCACCGTGATTGCCACAGGCATGCTCAAGGAGATCGCCCAGGAATCCATCAAAAACGTCAGCGCCATCCTCAAGAAGTTCACAGGAAAGGATATCAAGAATATGGATATCCATATCCAGTTCATCGGCACATACGGGGGCGTGGATGGCGATTCCGCCTCCATCAGCGTGGCAACAGCGGTGATAAGCGCCATTGAGGGGATTCCTGTCAGGCAGGAGATCGGGATGACCGGTTCACTCTCGGTCCGTGGCGACGTCCTGCCAGTGGGTGGCGTCACATACAAGATCGAGGCTGCCGCAAAGGCAGGCATCAAAAAAGTGCTCATCCCGCAATCAAATATGGGAGATGTCCTCATCGAGGACCGGTACAGGGAGATGATCGAGATCATGCCTGTCAGCCATATCGAAGACGTCCTGAAAGAGGCGCTCGTCCCTGAACAGAGTGAGGGGTTCCTGAACAAACTGAAGAATATCACAGCGCAGTCAGGATCAAAATCCCTAAAGCCATTGCCGCACAATCCAGTGGCATGATCAGCATGACCGCACCGAGATATTTTGATATCCGGTGCGTAAGAGGCGAGGTCACTCACATCGACATAGACAATGGTGTCGTCGAGTCTGCAGGCACCTCCTTTTTTGACAGTGCGGTGATACGGGCATTGGGAGCAAAGGGCTGGGGGGTCGCCACCCTTGACAGCTATGACCCGTCATCATCCCCTGAACAGGACGCAGCGCTCGCATCTGCGCTGAAGGTATCTGCGGTCACAGGTGAGAGGGTCGATCTTGCACCTGCCACACACACCATCCTCCCGGTCCCGCCGCTCAGGGAAGACCCCGCAGATGTGGATCTCGATGAAAAGACACGCCTCCTGAGTGAGATAGAACAATCCGCACGCATCCCGTCTGTGGTAAGCACACGGGCACGCTACTCGGAGTCGATGATTGATGTCATATTCATGGACAGCAGCGGCAATGAAGCCTCGTACGGGATCACGCGCTCGGGTTTTTCAGTTCTCGCCGTCGCCTCACGGAACGGCGTGATGCAGATGGGGCAGGAGAGAGAGCACAGCATCACGGGCTTTAGCCTCAGGCACCAGCAGGAGATGGGCAGGAAGGCGGCAGAGACCGCAGTCGCACTCCTGGATGCAGGTTCAATAAAGGGAGGTGAGATGCGTGCCGTCCTTGACCCTGAACTCGCCGGAGTATTTGCCCATGAAGCTGTGGGGCACGCAAGCGAGGGTGATCTCGTCAAAGATGGTGCATCTGTCCTGAAAGGAAAGATCGGAGAGGTGATCGGGAGTGAACTCGTAACCATCGTCGATGATCCCGGGCTGCCTGAGTATGGGTTTGAGCCTGTCGATGCCGAGGGCGTATCAGTAAAAAGAACAGAGATCATCAAAAACGGGGTGCTCAGGTCATACCTGCACAGCCGTGAGACTCTGGCGGCTGTGGGGGATGGTGATGCCGGGCACGCCAGGGCAGAGGGAGGGGCGACACCCCTCGTCCGCATGAGCAATACCTTCATAGAAAGTGGAGACACGGACATGGATGAGATCATGGAATGCTGCAGAAACGGCATCCTCCTCAAAGGCTCCCGCGGCGGGCAGGTGGACACGGGCAGGGGCATTTTCCAGTTCAATGCAGAGTACGGCTACCTCATCAGGGACGGGGAATCTGCAGGCATGGTGAAGGACGTCTCGCTCTCAGGGGAGATACTCAGAACACTCCACAGCATCGTCATGGTCGGCAGGGATAAAAAGATGCATCCCGGCTTCTGCGGCAAGGGCGGGCAGAGCGTCCCTGTGAGTGACGGGGCGCCGCATATCCTCCTTTACGACGCCATGGTGGGAGGGCATGCGTAAATGCCGCTCCCGGAGGTGAGAAGAGATGCCTGAGAGAGAGCCTGACACCCTGGCTGATCTGATCATCAGGTGCGGCATGGAGATGGTGGAGGAGGTTGAGGTCTTCACAGCCACAGGGACCGGCATCTCAGCAGACCTCAAACGCTCTGTCATCGGCGTGGCTGAAGTGTCCAGGCACCATGCCCTGGGAATCCGGGTCATTGACAGGGGGCATACCGGCACGTCGGGCACAGATTATCCATCGAGATGGGAGGAATGCCTCAGGGCAGCCATCGCGTCTGCCAGGCTCACAGGGGCGCAGAAATGGGAGGGTCTGCCGGAACCGGCACCCCTCAGGGGGGATATACCATCCAGTGACCCTGACCTGGTGCCTCCTGAGCCCGCACTCATCTGCCGCCTCATCGACGGCATGCTTGAAGGCGCCTCCGCACACGAGGCAGAGGTGACAGGGGGCGGTGCAGGTGCAGGAATTTCAGAGGTCAGGCTCGCCAACAGCCATGGGATCCGCTATGCAAGGGAGCAGACGCATGTCAGCGTCTCCCTGGAAGCCATCAACGGGCAGTCGACAGGGTATGAGTTCGGGACATCTGTCTTCCTCAGTGACATCGATCCCATGAAAGTCGGTGAACAGGCGGCATTTTTTGCATCCCATTCAGTGGATGGTGTGGAGATCAGGACAGGAGAGTATGACATCATCCTCTCCCCCATCGCAGCCGCCAGCCTGCTCTCCCATGTCCTGCTGCCTGCGCTATCCGGCAGGAACGTGAAAGCCGGACGTTCATACCTCGCAGACAAACTCGGGGAGGAGTGCATGGACGAATCCCTCTCCATATATGATGACCCCTTCGCCCCGGGGGGCATCGGGTGCACTGCATGGGATGCCGAGGGCATGCCCGCAAAACGCTTCGACTTTGTTAAAAATGGCGTACTTGAGTGCTTCGCATATGACCTGAAGACCGCCTACCGCTATGATGAAGTGAGCACGGCAAGTGCGGTGAGGTCAGGTGCCGGGGGCGCTCCGGTGATCGGCGTCCACAACCTCGTCATCGACGGGGAGAGGAGCGCCATAGACGACGAACCTGCCATCTATATCCATGATGTCGTGGGCGCACATACGGCAAACCAGCTCACAGGCGACTTCTCGGTGGAGGTCTCCAACCCGATCCGGGTGGAGGGAGGGGAATTTGGCGAGCCGGTCAGGAAAGCCATGTACGCAGGCAATGTCTTTGAGATGCTCAGAGAGACAGGGGGTCTGGGCAGTGAGAACAGGGTAGTAGGGAGGATGATCCTGCCTGCAATAAGATTAAATAAACAGCATATCATTGGTAATTAAGATGATAGAATCAGTCATCACCATCATCCTCGCAGTCGCCGTGGCGGCAACGATCTATTATTTCTTTAAAAAATCAATGACCCTGGTCATCAATGCCATCATAGGGCTCATCACCCTGTACCTCCTGAATACATTTCATGTGATGGCATGGATGGGCGCTCCCGACATTGAGATCACCCTGACCACGGCGATCATATGCGCACTTGGCGGGCTGCCGGGAGCGATCCTGCTCATGGTACTGCACCTCATCGGGATATCTGTCTGACCAGGGGGTGCCGTCTAAAAGACGCTCGCCTCGGAATAGACCACCACCCTGTCCTCCAGGATCTCGTAGGGCTTGATCTCGCGCGAGTGCTGGAAGCGCCTCATCTTGACCACTTTAACAACAAGGTGCACCTCTGAGATGTCTGTCGGACGGACATAACGCAGCAGGATCACTGTATCGCTAAGGTACTCGATGAGGTTGTACCTGCTCGAATACTGGTTATTCATATCTGTTTCACTCGTCAGGAGCAGGGTGCAGTCCAGGTCACGCATCATCTCAGTGAACCTGAACATCTCTGTGCGTCGTGTGGACCCATCTTCAAAGAGACCTTCGTACAGGGATATGGGGTCTATGGCAACTCTGGTTGCTCCGACCTTCCTGATCAGTTCGGGAAGTTCATTCTTGATGCTGTTGAGTGAGAGATTGAAGTCAGTGGGATCGGTCTTGAGCAGAAAAAAGGTCTTGTCGAGGTGTGGTTCAATATCCCAGCCTTTATCCTTCATCATCTCGAGGAGGTAGTCCTCCCTCTCATCAAGACTGATGAATATCACCTTTTCACCATTTTTCAGACCTTCATACATAAAATGGAGCGCAAATATGGTCTTCCCTGTACCGTAAGTCCCGACAAGAGCACAGATGCTGCCGCTGAGCAGCCCGCCATTGAGCATCGCATCCAGACC
>DARA01000030.1:0-123 GCA_002503135.1 Methanomicrobiaceae archaeon UBA207 | reverse complement strand
GCCGTAATGCGGACAGCAAATTTCACGAAATCCCGCTCCTCGAGGTGCGGCATCACCCCTCTGAACTTCTCAAAATACATCACCCGCTGCCGCCTGCCGCTGCCCACGTCCTCCCACCTGAAG
>DARA01000014.1:39309-40679 GCA_002503135.1 Methanomicrobiaceae archaeon UBA207 | reverse complement strand
ATGAAGTGCTCCCTCAGTTTCCTGAGCTCCGGGATCTTTGCAATGGCGAACCTGTATTTCTGGTAACTCGGCTCACCCAGCTTCTCTTCCGGGAGATAGATCGGTTCGCGCCTGAAGTTGATGGCGGTCATGCAATGGTTGATCAGCGTGATGAATCCGTCTGCTTCTGTGTGCATGGTCTCAATGCTGCTGATACTCCTGTAGATATTTCTGCTCATAATCCTGAAGAAGTAGGTTGCCTTTCCTCCCCCCTCTCCTGAAACAGCCTCCATCGTGATCGCATTGCCGGGCTCTTCTGCATCCGTGCTGTAGATCGGGATCAGGAACCAGACGTAGTCTCCTGTCAGATCGCCCATGAGCCCGCGCTTAAGACCTATGCAGCATCTCTCATGCTGTGACATGGATGTAAGGAAGTCGTACTCGCTCTTCACTCCGCTATCATCCACCCTCTTCTCAAGTTCCTGCCAGAGTCCGGGGGAGACCGAGTCTATGTCTGCCCTCTTTGCCGCCCTCCCCTCCTTCATCAGGCGCGCCACCTTCCGTATGGTGAGTGAATCGGCGCCTGGGAGGAGGTCTTTGAGGACAGACTGAACTCTCAATGAGAGTTCATTGATGATTGCCGAGAGTTCTCTTTTGAATGGATCAAAATTCTTCCCCATCATTGAGAATATGTAGCTCTCTCCCTGCTCTGTATCTATTATGAGAGCATGGTCTTTTTCAAGAATCTTTGAGATGTCGCTGTATGGCAGCCTGATGAACTCACCTGCCTCAGGTATGATCACCAGAGCCGTATCATAGAGTCGCGGCAGGCACCTCCGCCTCTGTCTCTCTGCGCCGGATTCATCAAGGCTGACGAACTCACATTCCACCCCTGATTTTTTGAGTGATTCGTGCATCAGCAGGTCTTTGAGGATTATTTCATTGCGCAGTTTTGATAGGACTCTCAGGAAGTCCTCATACTTGTACCCAAGGCCTGAGATGACAAGTCTCTCTTTTGAGGAGAGGTCGAGGTGCACCTTGTAGTCCTCCCCGGATAACCCAAGGATATCCCTGAACTGGATGAAGATCACTTCGCCAAATGCAGGCAGTATGGATATACTCTCCTCGTCCAGCCTGACTATGCCTTTCCCGGCTGCCGCTTCACCACCGTCTCCATCACTGAGTTGGTATGTTGCGGAGCATTCCATGACGGTATCTGTTTCATCTCCCTGATTCATATTCTGCCTCCACATTCCGGAGCGGTCTCGCCTTTGCCGGGTTCACTCTCTCTGGTCCCCTGCCCCTGGGTGCGAACATCTCCCATGCCATGCTGGTTATACCAGGCAGAAGGTAATCTGCCACGCCTCCAATTAATCTTTCCGTGTATGCCA
>DARA01000014.1:30174-38985 GCA_002503135.1 Methanomicrobiaceae archaeon UBA207 | reverse complement strand
GTATGCCACAGGCAGCGGAAACACCCCGTATCCTGAATGATCATCCCTCACTTCTCCCTCTGACAAAATGTCCGCCTGTGATTCCCCCGCAGGAACGCCTGCGTACAGCCTCTTTGAGGGCTGAGAGTCTCTCCCGCATCTCTTCTCCTCCCTCCTCAGTGAGGGAGATCGCCTCATGGTAGAGGAGAGCCATATCCGAGCAGTACTTCCCGGTCCTGCCACGCCCGTCTATGGCAACCGAATCCGGGCAGGCAGAGAGGATCTCAGGGAGATGATCGATGAGGCAGAGCTCCACTGCATTGGAGATATGCGTCATGCCCCTCCCGTCGATACGGACCGGGAAGAGGCGACCTGTTGCATCCCTGATGCCTGTGAATCCCGTCCGCCTGCATCCCATGGTGCCGTCCGGCAGTGGGCAGAGATCGGATGATGCAAGGATGCAGTTTTCAGTGATGCAGACCTCGAGGTTGCCCTGCACCAGCATCTCAAGGGATGGAGCGTGCGGCACCCGGGCGGTCTTCCCGATCAGGGTCGCTGCCTCGGATGATGCGAGCTCAGGGGAGATGGTCAGATGGGAAAAACAGGACGAAACCTCAGCGACGGTGGCGTGGTTCCAGACATTCAGTGCAGATGAGCCGTACAGGTTCACACCTTCACCTCCCGCCCTCTTCAGGGCATATGCCGCTCCCATGTTCCCTGCCATCACATCCCTGATGCCCATGGAGCAGACCTCTGGCAGCACCTCCTCCACCACATCAAGGAATGTGCGGCGTGTGATGCATGGCAGTTTCCATACCAGCACGGCACCGGACTCCCTGCAGAGTGCATGCACCTCTTTAAGCATCTTGAGGATCTTCTCCTGTTCTCTCTCCGGTACTCCCCGGGCGTCCTCCTCTCTGGGCTGGCAATACCTTACAAACGGCTCAAAATAAATGCGCGAGCACCCTCCCTCCAGTGCACCCCTGGCTCCGGCGATATTGTCCACATAACACGAGACCAGTGGCAGGGGGGCATCCTCCTCCCCCCTCCTCCACCGGCTCCCCTGCACCCGTTCAGGTGCATGGAGCTCTCCAGAGGCGTTCCGTGCTCTGGCAACAGATTCAGGAGAGGGAAGGCATGCATCGATCAGCGCCTCTTCCGCTTTGGTGAGAAATGCCCGCCTGAGGCGGTTGAGATTTCCAGTCGTGGTGAAGAGACCCTCCTGACAATTGATCTCCATCTTCCGGATGGTGAATGGGGTGCCGCCGGTCTTCCTGAACTGCTCCTCTATCCGGGCTGCCGTGAGTGGCTGCTTTATCGCAGGCATCATGGCGAAGTCTGCCCTTGCAGCCACAGTGATCCTGCGGCTGCGGTGATCCGAAAACACCCCCTCAAGGAGAGGGGGCATCTCCTGCTCTGTCCGCAGAGTGAGATCGATCGGGATCTGGGATCTGAAATAATCGGACGCACCCTGTATCGTCTTCTCTGCAGACCTGAGGAGTGCCCTGCGGCGGGTAAGCCTGACCTCCATCCCCTCTGTGACATCCCTCTCTGTCTTTAAGGAGAGAAGGTCTCCTCTCCTGTCAGGGGGGTGCCTGAGCAGCACGCCCACCTCCCTGCCACCCTCGCCCGGCTCTGCGAAGAGGAGACCGTCCCCTGGTTCAGGCAGAAGCGATCCATTCCAGTCGATGACAACCCTGCCGCTCCCTGCATCATATGCGACCACGGTCCCGATCGGCAGTCCGCGGTTGCCGGGATGCGTTGCACCGATCACTTCTGCATCCCGTCTTCCGCAGAGATACCCGTCTGTAAATTCCCTGTTGAATGCAATGGTAAGGTTCTTCAGATCCGCCTCATCCGGCTGCCAGTCGCCGCTGGCGATCGCATCAAGCGCTTTGCGGTAGATGCTGACAACGATGGCAACATATTCAGGGGACTTCATCCTCCCCTCTATCTTGATGGCTCTCACAGGGGTATCTGCAATGAGATCAAGGCTGGAATCGGCTGGGCGAAAAGAGCACAGGTCCGCGCCTCATCTCACAGGGGTATCTGCAATGAGATCAAGGCTGGAATACAGGGCAAGGTCACGCATCGAGAGGAGATACCCCTCTGCCTGCGGTGTGGTGCTGCCTGATACCGGGCGTCCGTACCTGTCCATACTCTCTCTCTCAAGCCGGTAGTACTTCCGGCAGGGCTGGGCGCACATCCCCCTGTTCGCGCTGCGCCCTCCGATTGTGGAGGACATGAGGCACTGTCCGGAATAGCAGTAACAGAGGGCACCATGGGCAAAAACCTCTATTTCGGGTAACTCATCCCTGCGCAGGGATGCGGCATCCGTAATCTCTGGCAGGGTCATCTCACGGGAGAGCACCACACGCGCAAAACCCATGTCGCCTGCCCATTCCATGCCTTCGCGGTTATGGATTGTCATCTGTGTTGATGCATGGAGTTCAAGACCCGGGACCACCCGGCGTGCCGTGGCGGCAACTCCGGTATCCTGTATGAGGACTCCGTCAACGCCGATTTCATAGAGGGAGATGAGATACTCAGCGACGGCAGGGAGTTCGTCTTCGGTCACGAGTGTATTGACTGTGACATAGACTCTCACTCCATGGAGATGGGCATATCTGACGGCATCTCTTATCTCCGTCTCATCGAAATTTGCTGCATAGTGGCGTGCGCCAAAACATTTGCCACCGAGGTAGACGGCATCCGCACCTGCACCCACTGCGGCTGCAAGCGCCCCGGGCGAACCCGCAGGTGCCAGCAGTTCAGGTATCCTGTGCCGGTTTTCCGGGTGTGGGGGAGTTGTTTCAGACATGGAGATCACTGGTGTCGGATCAGCAGGATGGCGCCCGCCAGCGCAGGAGCCTCTCCGGGCATGCCACCGTGCGTTGATCATAAATGCACCTTCCTGCCACTATACTATTGTTATGATGATCATCGCATCTCTGACCCGGTCTGAAGACATCGGGCTGGCAGCGGCGGAGGAGCCTGACCTGATCGAGATGAGGCTCGACCTTATGGGCGGGGACCCCGGCGCCGCCCTGGTGGCTGCCAGGGACCAGACCTCCCTCCCACTGATCGCAACCCTGAGAAGCCGTCAGGAAGGTGGACGTTTTGAGGGTGATTCCGATGAATGGATGGAGATCATGGAGCCTCTGCTGCCGCTGGCAGATATCATCGATGTGGAGGGACGCTACCGGGAGCACGCCCCTGCCATCAGGGGGGCAGGGAAACGCATCATCGCATCCTGCCACATGCCGTATATGCCTGCCTGTGAGAGCCTCATGGATACTGAAAAGGATCTCCGGGGATTCGGGGACATCCCCAAGATCATCGTCACACCCGCATGCCATGAGGACGTGATTACCCTTGCCAGGTTCACGCAGGCGGCAGGCAGACCGATCTGCACAGGTGTCAATGGGAGAGCCTACCGGTATGCGCGTGCAATCCTGCCGTTTTTTGGATCAGGCTACTCATACTGCCACATCGGCACACCTGCGGCAGAGGGGCAGTACTCAGTCGCAGAATTCAAAACACTGATGAGACTGCTCGGATGACGATGCTCATGCAGTTGGCACGCCGTCATCTCTCATGTGCTCCTGCTGCGCAGACCCGGTCTCCACTTCTTCGAGCCGCGTCTGTGCAAAGTCACAGTAGTCCTCCACCACCTCAAAACCAAGGTACCTCCTGTTCATCCCCTTTGCAGCCACTGCAACAGTCCCTGAACCCAGGAACGGGTCAAGGACAAGGTCTCCCTCATCGCTTGAAAACCTGAGTATTTTGCTGACAAGCGCCAGGGGCAGTTTCGTCGGGGTCTTCTGCTTGCCCGTCCAGTACTCGCGCCTGATCACCCAGACGTCTTCGGGATAGTGTTCGACCTTGTTGAAAGTGTATCTCTTCGGGTCCTTTACCACAAACGGGATGTGATAATGGCTTGTAACATATTTCCGTTTCGTAAATACGCCAAACTGGTACTTCCAGATCAGGTGGTTGATGGTGACAAACCCTGCATCATCGAGTGCGATGAGAATATACTTGAGATTGTTCCAGCCTGAAAAGACATACATGCTTCCCGTCTCTTTCAGGACACGGTGCGCCTCAGTGATCCATGCACTCGTAAATGCGCCGTAACCGGAGGGGTCCACCTCCTGGTAACCGTCCAGCACCCGTGCTCCGGTCCTGTTGTAGTTTCCGCGCCGTGCTTTGAACCCGATGGCAAATGGCGGGTCCGTGATGATGAGATCGATGGAACTGTCAGGGATCTCCTTCATGAGCCGGAGGCAGTCACCGGTATGGATACTGTTAGTCTCAAACCTGCCGATGCCTGCATCAGCCCTGTCCGTCAAATGCCTCTCTCCCGAGTTCGAATGCCCTGATATTGATCTCCACGGTTTTTTCGGGGACATTGCGTCTCACTGCCCCGAGGAGCGACTCCTCCTTCAGTGGGATGAGGCTGGAGGCTGCCCCGATCATCACGATATTCCGGGCAAGCACATTCCCTGCCTCCTCTGCAATCCCCCCGGCATCTATGGCTGTGAGATCAGAGCCGCTCAGCGCCTCAAGGATACTCTCCCTCGTTGGGATCTCCAGTTTTCTGGTATAGACAGAGGTCGGGACGACTATGTGGTCATTCAGGATCATCTTCCCTCCTGGCGCGAGAAAGTGGCGGTATCTGAGTGCTTCGAGGAGATCAAAGGCGATCATCAGGTCAGCCGTTCCCGCCGGGATGAGTGGTCCGAACTGCCCGTCGATGCGGACATGGCACTCAACCGACCCGCCACGCTGTGCCATTCCATGCGTTTCGGCGGCTCTCACCGAACGCCCCTCGATGAGGCAGCCCTCACCCAGCACATTGGAAGTCAGGATTACCCCCTGACCTCCGATCCCGACGATCAGGACGTCAAAACTTTCTTTCATCTTCTCCCCTCCACTGAAATTGCACCTGCAGGGCAGATCTGTGCGCAGACACCGCAACCACTGCAGAGATCGGTGATGACTGCTTTTTCATCATCAGCCACCTCGATGGCCGGGCATCCGAATTTCGTACATGCCCCGCATGCGGTGCAGGCATCGGCATCTATGGCGTATCCTGGTCTCTTCAGACCAGCCCTCCGTGCCATGATGACACACGGCTGTTTTGCAATGATCACCTTCACGCCGCTGCGCTTCTTCGCCTCCCTGAGCGCCTCCAGCAGGGCAGGGAGGTCATAGGGGTCCACGGTCTCCACATAACCGACGCCGCATGCCCGGCAGATCGCATCGAGTGATATTGGGGTGGAGACTCTGCCTGTTGCGGTCAGACCTGTGTTTGGGTTTGGCTGGTGTCCTGTCATCGCCGTGATGCGGTTGTCGAGGATGACGACAGTCATATTCGCATCATTGTATACCGCATTCAGGAGACCCTGCATCCCGGTATGGAGGAAGGTGGAGTCACCGATGGTGCAGACTACGTCGCGCGTCTCACCGGAATGGCAGATCCCGCTTGCAACCGTGATCGATGCACCCATGCAGATCGTCGTATCGACTGTTCCGAGCTGGAGACCGAGGGTGTAGCACCCGATATCGCTCGGGAATACGGCATCCCTGAAGACGCGTTTCATCGCATGAAATACAGCACGGTGCGGGCATCCGGCGCAGAGGATGGGCGGTCTGACCGGGACATCGGGGTGCGGCGCGGGTGCAGGGAATGGATCGCCTGCCATGAGACCGGATTTCACCATCGCTGCCGCAACGCCTGCAGGCGAGAGCTCCCCCTCGTACGGCACGCACCCGTCCATCTTTCCGCAGACCTCTGTGCCGCAGGCAACCTGGCGCACGACCTCCTCGACCACCGGAGCAAGCTCTTCCACCACCAGCACACGCGAATGGCTGTCCACGAACTCCTTCAGCCAGTGCTCATCCAGCGGGTATGCCCCGATCTTCATGAATGAAACCGCCTCTGGTATGATCTCCCTGACATATGATGCGGCGATCCCTGATGCGATCACACCTGTCCTGCCCCTGACTGTGCACTGGTTATATCCTGTGTCGAAGAGCCGCTTCCTGATCTGGTCCTGTTTTTTGTTGAGGTTTTTGTGCAGGACGCGTGTGTGCGCAGGGATGACCACATACTGCTGCGGGTTTTTGGTGAACTCACCAGTCCTGTGCCCGGTGCCGATATCACCCAGCTCCACATCGCTCTTTGAATGGCAGATCCGTGTCGTGGGTCTGAACAGGACCGGCAGCCCCAGATCCTCTGAGATTGCATAGGCGTCGATGATCATGTCATGCGCCTCCTGGACAGTTGACGGGTCGAGGCACGGTATGCGCGCAAATGCGGCATAACGCCTGCTGTCCTGTTCGTTCTGTGAACTGTGCGCGAACGGGTCGTCTGCACACATGATGACAAAACCTCCTGTCACCCCTGTGTATGCCGCTGTCATGAAGGGGTCTGCGGCGACATTGAGACCCACGTGCTTCATTGTGCAGAATGCCCTGACGCCGCACCATGCACCTGCAAGGGCATTTTCAAACGCAACCTTCTCATTCACAGACCATTCTACATAGATGTCGCGCTCCTTCTGGCTCCGCAGAACATCTATCACTTCTGAGGAAGGCGTTCCCGGATATCCATCTGCAAAATCAATTTCGGCTTCGAGGCATGCGTGTGCAATCGCCTCATTGCCAAGGAGGTAACTTCTGACCATAATCACAAACCCTCTATTTCAATTCTCTTTTTTAACATAATTGTTTTATCTGCCCTGCCCGGAGTCATAATCTATAAAAGATCAGAAGAACTACTGTATTGGGACGTCCCATAGAGGGAGTTTCCAGAGGGCCCGTAGCATAGCTGGTGGTGCACCCGGCTGATAACCGGGAGGTCATGCGTTCGAATCGCATCGGGCCCATCATTTTTTGCTTTTTTTGTAAAATATTATATGCGTACATCTCCAACCACGTAGTATGGAGAGAAACCATGTCATCCTCGTGGCAGCAGGTGCGGTGGTTACCTGCGCACTCATACCCCTGGATATCTTCTACTCACTCATTGCCGCAGTCATCACTTCCGCCCTCTTCATGTCTGTTATTATCATGGAGAAGACCTCTGCCGCCCCGCAGATCACCTGCTTCCTGAGTGAGGACGCACGCGCGCTTGTGGTGGTCAACCAGGGAACCGCGCCTGCAGAGAAGATCCATGTGGTGCTCGTCCCGCAGGATATTGAATTTGAGATCCCCTTGCTCAATGTCGATGCCAGACATGAGTGCACCCTGCCTAACATGATAAATGAGGCAAAGGCAGTGGTTACTTATGAGCATCAGGATGGCAAAACATTTTCTCATACATTCAGGCTCTCCGCACTCTCCGTGGATAACGACGATCTGCTGAAACCAGTGTTCCCCATGTTTGGCTGGAAATAGGGTTCACTCTTCGGAATAGATGTATTCGAGGGTTTTTCCAAGGGCATCGACAAGATCCCTCTCCTCCACCAGATAGTCGCGCAGTGCGCGGTAGAGCATGAATGTGATCTCATTTCCATAGATATCCAGAGCTTCAGTGGTTGACAGCGGGTTCAGATATGAATCGATGATAAAACCGTCAGAACTGTACATCACTTCGAAGAACTCCCCGTCTTCAGAGAGGGCGCAGAGTTGGGTGTCCACCTTTTTGTTAATGTCATCAGGTCTGTACTTCTCAGGTTCAGTTTTTCCCAGCACAATCATCTTCTTCGTGTAAAAAAGTGAATCATATATCTCGCCAGACGTCCCTGATTTTCCCTTTTCAAGGAGATTCAATCCGATTGTCTTTATGATTGGGCTGGCAGACTTTGCCATGCGCTGGAGCAGGGTTGATCCTCTTTCCCTGATCTCATCCGGGATCTCCTCTTTCTCACTCTGCAGTTCCTTCAGTTCCTTAACAATGGCTGAAAATCCCTTCTCTATTTCATCCATGGTGTGTCACCTGCGTTATGTTGGGATGCGATGCTGTAAAATTACTGCCTGCATTCTCTCCCGGCTGTTATCCCTCTTGATTTTAGCAGGGTAATGATATAAATATAGTTACGAACGTCACTTTTTGAGATCATGTCTTCAAAATATGTTCGGAACTAATGGAGAAGGGGGATGCAGGATGGAGTCAGTCAGGAAATTGTTCACCAATGACCGGTTTGGAGCACATAATGGCATAGACCTGCTGGAAGTCTCTGATGGGAGGGCAAAACTCAGCATGGAGATCAGGGATTACCATAAGAATGCATATGATACTGTCCATGGCGGAGCGATCTTTACCCTGGCTGACCTGGCTTTTGCCGTTGCAGCAAACTCTCATGGACGGGTTGCCGTGGCGATCAATGCACACATCTCTTTTATGAAAGCGGCGACCGGCGGCACTCTTTTTGCCGAGGCTGAGGTGGTCTCGGCGAACCCGAAGATAGGTGCATATACTGTCCGTGTCACCGATGATGGAGGCGACCTCATCGCGATTTTTCAGGGTATGGCGTACCGGAAGAGGGACTCAATCAGCGCATCACCAGAATGAGGGCTGTATCACGTCCCCTCTCCGGCAGTGTCGCACCACCAGGTTCATGGAATAAAGAGGTGAACCGCCAGCCCCGCGGCTGCGGTGGTGAGCCCGGCTGCTGTGAGTGGGAGGGTGTACATCATCAATACCGTCCGGATGTCGCTTTCTGTTGCCCTCTTCACCACCCAGAACATGGGGTCGCTGAGCATTGACAGCATGAATGTTCCTCCTGCGATCATCAATACAAGGGAAAAAGGATTGATTGTGTGTACGATGGCAGTACCTGCGAGTATACTTGAGGTGACGGCGGCTGTTACAGCGCGGGACCC
>DARA01000014.1:0-29791 GCA_002503135.1 Methanomicrobiaceae archaeon UBA207 | reverse complement strand
TGCCAGATATGCCTGTTCAGGGAATGCACTTGCAGCGATCACCCCTCCAAATGCACCGGCTCCGCAGAGGTCGAAGATGATCAGACCTGCATTTTTTGTTCCCCGATGGATTGCGGATGCACGGATATCCGGCTGTACACTGGCAAGACCTGCAAGAAGACCTGCACCGAGCGCGATGTTCACATTGGAAAGTATGTGAAGTCCCGGGACTGCCAGCCCTGCAATGATGCAGATGAGCGGGACTGCAATGGGCGCCCATGCCCTGAACCGGTTTTCCGGTCGTGGCTCAGGAAGGTGGGCGCCTGTGTTCAGCTCTCTGCCTGTATGCCGGATCTTCCGGCGGAAGAAAAGGAGGATACCTGAGAGGATGAGGAGTGAGAGTGGGAGTGAGAGGCAGTTGAAGTACCAGGGGCTGGTGCCGGTGGGTGCGGCGACCTCCATGATAGTGTAGATGACTGGTGCGGGGTAGAGGAGGCAGTACGAGATAAGGCTTCCCACGGCGGTGGCGCAGAGGAGAACCCGGGTCACCTCCCTGTCGTCATGGAAGCGGCTGATTATTGGGTTCAGCACAATGAAAGCGGTGATGCCGCACATCAGTGGGAGGGCGAGGATATAGCCTGCGATCCCTGATGCAGGGAGGGGGCGTTTTGCCACTCTCTCGATGTCTGACAGCACCTGGTCCAGGTAATGGCTTTGCTGCAGGAGTTCAGCGATCAGAGAGCCGCAGAATATTACAATGCCAAGGAGGGCGAATATCCTGCCTGCGCCTCCGGTGATGGTCTGGATCAGTGCATCTGCCTGCATCCCGACGCAGACGCCATAGAAGAGCGCACCTCCTGTGAGGGCAATGAACGGCGGTATGCGGTACCTGGCAGCAAGGATGAGGATCGCACAGAGGGAGACTGCAAACGCCAGCATCGCCTGCATATGAGCAAAATATGGTTGGGGTTGTATTTAACTTCCAGTGATGAATCTGGGATTAAGTCCGGATTATTCGTGATAAAAAGAAAACAAGACTTCCCTAAAATCCTCAATCATCCGGATATCACCGTGTCAAAACAGCCATACGGTCGCTATGGAGTAGATGCCGATCCCGATGAATACCGCCGCAACGCCTTTTTTCACCCAGTAATCAACCGCCTGCGCCCGCTGCATCAGCCGTGCCGCCTGGTCGACGCCCCGAACGAGCAGGACGGAAACCACAATGACGGGCAGGGCTGTTGCAATACCGAACACGCCGGGCACGAGGAAGGCGTCCCCGGTTTTCAGGGCGAGAATTCCTCCCGCAGCGGGACCCGTTCCGCACCTCTCACCGGTGGCAGCATCTGCAGGTTCACTCGTCGGGCAGCTGGAGCAGCTGGGGGTGGCAGCCACCCGTAAGAGCCGCCAGAACACAAATATGTGGATCATTTTCCCAGGACGAAAATATCATAAAAAAGGCGGATGGAAAGAAGTCAGGAAATGGTGCTGCAATGTCCATCCTTGCAACGCGGGTCTATCTCATGCTCCAGATCGATAGAAGATCTTCTTTTAGGAGAAATCAGTCAGAAACTTGAAATCTCACCAGGATAATTACTCCATCGGGGTGGCAGGTATGAAATATTTTGATGTCGACAGGATTTACCGGGAAATACCGCTGGATAACATCCCCTGGAATAGTGAGACTCCTCCAGAAGCCCTTGTTAAACTTGTACAGGATGGAACAGTCCGGTCATGCAGGACTATCGATCTTGGATGCGGTGCAGGGAACTATGCGATATGCCTGGCAGGTCTCGGGTTTGATGTAACCGGTGTGGACAGTTCTCCTGCAGCAATAAAAATCGCAGAAGAACGTGCAAAAAAACAGGGAGCGCGGTGCAGGTTTATTGTCGCTGATCTCCTCGGCGATCTGCGTGAAGTGACCGGTACGTTTGATTTTGCCTATGACTGGGAACTCCTGCATCATATATTCCCGGAAGACCGGGAGTCGTATATCAAAAATGTGCATAAAATCCTCAACCCGAAAGCAACGTATTTTTCCGTTTGCTTCAGTGAGAAAGATCTACAGTTTGGCGGAAGTGGAAAATACCGCCGGACCCGGATCGGGACAACGCTCTATTTCTCATCAGAATCGGAACTGCGGGAACTCGTCTCCCCGTATTTCACAATCCGGGAATTAAAAACCATTGAAGTCAGCGGCAAGTATGGTCCGCATTGTGCAGTTTCTGTGCTGGCTGAACGACGCTGAATTCTTTTGATGTGATGAGTTCCAGATGATCTCAATTTCCGGGATTGGAAAAATGATTTTCCTTTCAACGTATCCGTGGCTTATCTGTCCAATCGCTTCTTGTGATCGGGAAATGCCACCTGCGGTCTCCGGACAATAAATGAGGTATACCCGTGATCAGTGAGAGGCTGGCATGTGTGGGATCGTCAGCCTGAAATCTTCATGAAGGGGTGGAGAGGCGCATCATCGGGCAGACGTTCGCACCCTCCATCTCCCCGCCTGCCCACGCGTAACGCTCCCGTATGGTCGGTGGGAGTTTCCCTTCCTCAATCGGGATAAACCCGTAATGCCCGTAGAATCTGGTGAGGTTGCTGACCGAATGCATATACAGCGTCTCATGCCCGCACGCCTCGACGAGAGCCCACACCGCGGCATTCGCGTACCCGTGTCCCCTGTGTTCGTCGGGGGTGAACACGGCGTCGACTTCGAATCCGTCGGGGTGCCGCCAGCACCGTGCGAGCGAGACCGCCTTCCCGTCCACGAATGCCGCAAAGATGCGGTCGATCCGGGCGTCTCCCTTCGTCTGGTGATAGTCTATCCAGAGCGCTTCTGCAATTGAAAACTCTGCTGCGAGGAGCTCCCTGACGGACGCCCCTGACGGATGGGGGACTCCTGATCCGGAGTCAGGGGAACGTGCGGGCGCCCCCTCACCGCTCCCCTCGATCCGGAACGCATCGTGCGGGATGTGGATGACGAACCGTGCGCCTGCCCCCTCCTTCCCTGTCTCCTCGATCGACATCCCGGTGACCTCGAGGATCTGCCGGCAGATGAAAAGCCCGATTCCGGTGTGCCCTTCAGCGCCATACTCGAATATCTGATCCTTATCTCCTTCAGGGATGCCCACACCGTCATCCTCGACCAGGAGGTCGGGTCCCTCCGTGGTTTCGTGGTAGGTCACGACGATGTTCCTGACGGACTCACCGTGCCGAAGCGAGTTTTCCACGATATGGATGAGCGCATCCCTGATGAGCGGATCTGCATAGACCTCGAGGCGCTCTGTCCAGAATCTCAGGGAAACTCCCTCCGTACCGCCTGGAAAGTGTGCGGACTCAAGGACCTGCTGGGTACTGATCCATATCGGCGGGAACGTCCCGAGGTCCTTGTAGGACTCGGTGTGGAAGAGCTGCCGGGCGATCGTCCACGAGAGTGAGCGGATCCGTTCAAAATACCCACAGATCACCTCGTCATGGCATTCTTCATCTGCATCATCGACCGTCTCGATGATCTCGTTGACCGTCCGGTGGAGATAGTCGGACGAGATGCGCCCGAGGAGGTTTAATTTGTCCATGGCGGTTTTCAGGGCGTTCTCGGCACGGACACGTCCTGTAATATCGACGAACGTGAGGATGGTGCGCCCACCTGGAAGCGATGCGAGTGAGACGAGCACATACAGCAACCCGCCGCCTGGCAGGGAGAAGCTGGTCTCCCATGCGTAGACCTTCCCCTCTTCTGCGAGGCGTGAGAGGGCTTCCTCTTCATCCTCCCCGCTCCAGAATGCGGTGAGGGGTTCTCTTTTCAGGTCAGAGGGGGATTTCTGGAGAAGTGCCGCTGCCTTCTCGTTCACCTCCTCGATCGATCTCCCCTCGCCGGAGTCATGGACAAGAATGCTTCCCGCCTCCGAGTGGTCGAAGAGGCCCCGGTATAGCGCCTGCTGCTCGCGGAGGAGCAGGGTCAAGGCGGCGATGAGCCCGCCGATCACGGTGATCACCACAGCCCGCACCAGTGCCGCACCGACCGTGACCGGCGAACTTCCGGGGATCAGCAGAACCATCAGGAAATAGATGCCCGCCGTGCACCCGGCAAAGAGAAGCCCGTTCTTCGGGTGCCGGTATGCCGCGATCACCACAGGTATGTACAGGAGGTGGGGAAGGACGATGGTGATCCCCGAGAGAAGACCGATGGCATTCACGATCAGGGCGGTGGCAAGTGTCCCGAGAATCGCGACGTTCCATGCACCCCCGGTGCCTTTCAGCATTCGCGGGAGGTTCATGGGGGGCAAACCTCCTCCTCTCCTGCCGTGCACGCCTGCAGGAAAGTGCCGGGTGCCCGTCCGGGCGGTATCATTCTGGATCGCCAGTCTCTCATGATACCAGATACGTCCGCTCCGCTATATGGTTCCATCGCCTCCTCCGGCTCCCCTGCCGGATCTCAACGGCGTGATAACGGATGCTGAAAAAAGGTCACCTGTCCCTGCACCGCAGCACCAGCGCTGCGAGTGCCAGTATAACCGCGATCAGTGAGAGGCCAGCCTGTGTGGGCTCGGCAGCCGTCCCGGTCGCTGTCTGGGGGGTTGTCCCTTCCGTCGGCGTCTGGATGGCGGTATGTGTGGGAACCGGCGTATCGGTCAACAGGACTCCTGCTTGAAAGGTGTAGTCGGTCTCCGGATTCTGAACTGTAACCAGGTAATTCCCTGGGGTCCAGCTGGTCGTATCTATGGTGAAGGAAAAGGTCCGCGGTGATCCCGGCTGCACGGAAATCTGTTCCGCACTCCCTGAAATTTCCGGCGGAGCTTCCTTCGACGTTGGTTCGAATGCTACCGGTGCAACGCTATAGAGCAGCACATCTCCTACTGCAAGATTGGTATGCCCTGAAAAGGTGATCTGGCTGCCGACCTGGTAGACCTGTGATCCTGCCTCAACCGGCTCGATCCAGGGATCTTCGAGAAAGAACCGTGTGGAAAAGCAGGTGTCGTCGATATCAGGTGAGTTGAGCATGTCGATCAGCGCTCCTGCCGCCTGGGGGGAGGTGAGCGCCCCCTGCCCCTGGATTACGAAATTCTTGCCGTCGGTGCTGACAACGCTCGTCTCTCCTGCCCGGGGAGTATTTGCAGAGAGATATACATCGAACTGGTTGTTGAACATCGGGTGCTGCACGATGACCGAGTACATGCCCGCAGCCAGATTTTTCGTCTCGGCCCCGGTAAGTTCAAAAGTAAATGTGGTCCCTACAACCTGCACTGTCTCCCGTGACCAGTAATTATTTCCGAATACCCAGACAGCCAGCCCCGGACCTGGGTTTCCAGTCGCAGTGCCGGTGAGCACATAGGGGTCCCCTTTTGCCACCGATGTCACCGGTTCGGCGGATACCGCCGGAACCATCGCGCAGATCACAAGAATCGCCAGTATCGCAGATCCGGTCAGGCGGCATATGCGGTTTTCGTGATGCTCCATATCATGCCCCTCAGTTATTCTCATTTCCTCATCCTCAATTATAACCGTTCCTGCACTGCTTCCATATTTGTACGTGATTTTTCAATCTCTCCAAATTTTTTTTCATCTCTGTGATCTGTGTGTTTAAATTCGTCAGTAACGATGACTGAGAGGAGATGTCTACCGACTGGTATGTTTTTGATTTTACGTAAGATGCACCAATAACAAAACCAGAAGATAACCCAGCACGCGCAATTGCTGAGGATCTACCTTCACAAAAAAGCGCAAAAGAAGCCTCAGGCGAGGGTCGAACTCGCGATCTCCTCCTTACCAAGGAGGCGCTCTACCACTAAGCCACTGAGGCAGGGAATGACCTATAAACTTGGTGCCCTCACCTAATAAAAAGTTGTGATACCCTGGGTGTGAACCGTCATTTATCGTCTCAGTATCAGAAACCAGTCTCAGGTCCGGAGCTCATCTCCGGGGCTCATCTCCGGAGCTCCTCAAGTCTCCTGATGCTTGACACGCACCCCTCAAAAGTATCTACCTCTATGATGGGTGTTGCATGGTTCTTATGCACAGCCTGCATCACTGCATCAAAATCGATGCCGCCGCTGCCGACCGGTGAGTGGCTGTCCTCTCTCCCGTCATTGTCATGCAGATGGACATGCGCCATGGGATGCCCGAGAAACCCGGTGAGACAGTCGTTCAGGTGTGCATGACCGACATCCAGGGCAAACGCGGTCGTGCCGATGATCTCCAGGTCTTCAGGGAACCTCAGGAAGAAATAGTCCCAGTTGCCCATATTCTCAACAAAAAAATTCACTGAATGCTCTTCTGCAGAGACTGTCAGTTCCCTGAGTGAAAGCCTGAGCATACTCTCAGCACCGCGCCGCTCTTCTTCCCATGCATAATACCCCGGATGGATCACCACACCTGCCCCCACCTCGCCGGCAAGAGCGAAACACTGGCTGATGACCTCGACGCTCGCCCTCCGAATGGGCTCAAGCAGGCTTGCAATATTCACGCCCCTGGAGGGCGCATGGAAGAAATACCTGAAAGAGTAGTTCTCAAGCAGTTCAGTGGTCTCAAGAAAATGCAGCCCGTCATCCATCACCTCCACGCAGTCTGTGATGGTTGCAAGGCATTCAAGTGCATGGCTCAGGGGTTCACGGTGGAGACAGTAGGTGGATACGCCGAACATACAATCTGTTATGACACGTACCTGAAAAAAAGTTCGGATTCTCTCAGATCCGGGATGGACCTCCTGCCCCTGCAGCCCCCTCACAATGTCCCCATTTCAGGATGAACAGGTCTTCCAGTGCCTGCTGTGGTGGAGTATCGCCCTGATTACTTTTTTTTCTTTTGCTTTTTCATCATCGAGAGGATATCGAGCACGTATTTGCCATCTGTATCGAGACGGATCACCCGTTCGTCACTCTCTGCAAGTTTCTCGATATTCAGTTCATATGAGCCGGGAGCGAGGATGCGAATGCTCTCGATCCTGTCATGCATCTGCACACTCCTGGCGGGTTCTGGTTTGACCTCAAGCACCTCATCGCGGCTCTCCTCTGCAAGTTCTTCAGGTGATTTCTCCTTGAGGACATCGTCATGCTGCTGTGATTCCTTTACATAGAGAAACTTTTTCCCTGCACAGCTCGGGCATCCCTTCAGGATGATCGTTGAGCCGTCTTTGAACTCCCTGCCGCACTGTGTGCATTTATGTGGCATCCCAGTCACCTTGAAGAGACCCAGGCACTCATGAAATCTTTTTCTTTTTTGATCATCTTCATCTGGTTTGCCGGACCGATAACGGTCAGGCGTCTGTCAGGACCGGTTTTCGCAAACAGACGTTTCAGGATCCCTCCCATGCCGCCCGCACTTCCCTGGTTTGAGTGGTACGTCTCCATCTCAATGCCGGTGAAGCCGTCAGGGGTGATCTCCAGCATGGTGATCTCAATGAGTCTGCTCTGCTCCTCTGGATCAAGACCTTTCTCCAGCACCACGATATTGCCTTCCATGACATAATCAAGGATGAGGTGGATCTTCTCCATTGACGTCAGATTCTCAAGGCGCTCTTTTGATATCAGATCGATTTGTACTCCCTGTATCATCCTGACTCACCCGAAATATTCTGTCATTTTTTCATACAGCTGATCCACATTGTCCCCTTCAAGTCCTGAGATGGGTATGACCGGATGCTGTGGAAACGCACTCCTGATCCGTGACGGTGCTGCATCAGGCAGATCGATCTTATTGGCGACGATGATCACAGGCAGACTCCTGCTCTCGATGATCCCCACCATCATGATATTGACCTGCATAAAGGGGTCCAGTGTGCTGTCCAGCATATAGATGACACCATCAATGTCCTCTCTCAGCCAGTGCATCGCCTCTGCCACGCCCTCTGTCGCTTCCCTGGCACGCGTGATCGCTTCCTCCTTCTCCAGTCCATATTCAATGAACTCATGATAATCGATCTTTGTCGTGACACCAGGCGTATCGACGATGTCAATAGTCACTGAATTCCCATTGAGACCGGTAATGATGATGTTCTCCTTTCTGCGTGCGCGGCGGGTTTCATGTGGTATCTCACTCACCGGACCGACTGCATCGCCTGTCCAGTCTCTCACGATCCTGTTTGCAAGAGTCGTTTTCCCGGCATTTGGCGGTCCGTAGATGCCAATGCGGGCTGACTTCTTCCTCAAAAAGATCCTGAGAAGCTTTGAGAATTTTTTTCGTGTCCTGACAAAGAAATTCATAGGTTATCTCCTGTGGATTGTTAAATCTGTCCGTATTTTATTGTGGCGCATTGAAATATAATGGTATTTGTCGTCTCCCTCCCCGCACTGCAGTGGTCAGGGTGGGCACGCCAATCACCTGCACAGATATGCCCCGGCACTTACAAAAATTCTTTTATACTCCAGCCCCATAGGTAGAGCTGAAACACTACCTTCTTTCACAGTAGCAACGACCCGGTATGGTGGTCAGATGAAGAACAATAAGGATTCAATTCAGGTAGAAACACGCGTCTCTCTGAGAGATGTGATGAGGTACAACCCTACGACCACAGAATCAGAGACGACGGTTACGCATGCAGCCGCAGCGATGTGCCGTGATGGCGTCGGCAGCTGCATAGTCCTGCAGAACAACAGACCTGTTGGCATCATCACCGAAGAGGACATCAATTGCAAGGTTGTTGCCAAAGGTCTGAATCCTGCCAAAGTTTATGTAAAGGATGTGATGAGCACCCCGCTCATCACCATTGAGTGTGACAAGACCATCATCGATGCGGTGCACCTGATGGTAAAATCCCGGGTGAGGCGCCTGCCGGTTATAGATGATCACAACGTCATCGGGATGGTGACTGTGCGGGATATCCTCTCCGTTACCAGTGAGATCAATGAGATAATGGCGGATCTTATTGAGATCAACCGGGAAGAGACGTATGAGGTGGGCGTCTGCGACCGTTGCGGGCAGATGTCGGATGACCTTGTGCGGATCGACAATACGGTGCTCTGTCCCGGCTGCAGGGAGGAGGAGCGCCTGACATGAAGGTCGTATCAGACCTGATGATCAACGTCCCGCTCATAACAGCCAGCACTCATATCACAAAAGCCAGAAGAATTCTCAGGGACGATGAGTTCAGGGAGATCTATGTCACTGATGAGCACAGGCATCTTATAGGCTGTCTGGACATCACAGATGCACTCCGTGTCACAGATACAAAGTCCAATGTGACCGTCGAAGGCTTTATCAGGGAGGCGCCTGCAGTCCGCCCCGCAGACGACATCAGGGATGCTGCGCGTCTGATCAGGGATTGCCGTACTGACAGTGCTGCGGTCGTTGACGGAGACGGGAGCGTCATAGGCGCGATACTCCTCTCAGATATATTCCCGATATTTATAAACCGGCATAAACTGCAGGGGCTGGTGGCTGACCATATGTCTGCAGACGTCGTCACCTGCCGCCCCGACGACACCATTCCAAAGATATACCGGCTGATCGTGGACAGTGGTTTTACCGCATTCCCTGTGGTAAAAAAAGATCACCTTATAGGAATCATATCCCGGAGAGACGTCATCAAGACCGGCAAACTGCGCAGCAGCATAAAGAACGCGGCAGATACAAAGGTTGAGCGTATTATGACCACGCCTGTCCTCACGGTCTCGCCTGAAGACCTCCTCACCACTGCGGCTGAAATGCTGGTGAAGCATGATATCGGGCGCCTGCCGGTTCTGCAGGAGAACCGGCTTGTGGGGGTAATCGACCGGCATGACATGCTTACTGCATTGAATTTTACGGGCTGATAACCATGCGTCGGAACAATCAGAAGAAGCAGGGAGATAAACTCCTGAAAATGCCAGGTAAACTTGATCGCGGATCTGTTGAGCTCGGTTCGCAGATCGTTGATCATGAAGGAGAGGTTATGGCGATCGCTACCCGGGATGTGGTCTCGGTACCTCCGACCACGCCGATCATCGGGGCGGTTGCGACCATGACGCGGTTCGGGTTCAGGCGCCTGCCGATCACAGATGCAGGCAGCCACAAACTCCTTGGCATCGTCACCGCAGGGGACATACTCAATTTCCTGGGAGGGGGTGACGACGTCAACCTCATCCAGGTAAAGCACCATGGTAACCTGCTGGTCGCCGTCAATGAAAGCGTCAGGGAGATCATGACACCGCATCCCGAGACTGTCATGGAGAGCGCGGCACTTGCTGATGTTATTGATATCATTGTGACCAAAAAGATCGGCGGGTTGCCGGTTGTCGATGAAGACGGGGTCCTCATGGGGATTGTAACAGAGCGCGATGTCATGAGGGTACTCTGCTCTGAGCCGCAGCACCGCCTTGTAGAGGAGATCATGAGCACTTCACTGCGTTTTGTCCATCCCGAAGATCCCCTCGCGACCGTGGTCCGGGATATGGTGAAGTACCGGTTCAGACGGATGCCTGTTCTCAGGGACGATGTCCTCTGCGGCGTTATTGCAGCCACTGACATTGTACGATATCTTGGGGATAAGCAGATTTTTGAAGAGATCGTCACCGGGGATATTGCAGAGGTCATGGGTCTGCCCATCCGCAATCTGATCACAGGCGGGCTCCATACCACCACACCTGAGACGCGCATCAGTGCTGCAGCCCGCGAGATGCTGCAGAGAAAAGTCGGGGCTCTCCCTGTGGTCGAGGGCAACCGTCTTGTCGGGATTGTAACTGAATTTGACCTTGTCCGGGCATTCTCCCAGGAGTGATTATATGCAGGCACAGGACGTGATGTCATCACCAGTCTATATTGTAGCACCATCTGAGAACATTGCACATGTACGAAACCTCATGTTGAAGCATAAGATCTCCCGTCTCCTTGTGATGAACGGGGATGCGCTTGCCGGCATAATTACCAAGAAGGATATCGCATACCGGCTTCGCCAGAGCGAACCCATATGGCGTCGTCGCCCGATCGACAGGATACCTGTCTCTGTGCTGATGATGCCTGATCCAATGACGATCCCGCCTGATACGGGCACCCGTGAGATTGCTGCGCTCATGCTCGAGCGGGATATCAGTGGTTTCCCGGTTGCGGACAACGGCGCCGTCATCGGAATTGTCACAAAAACAGATCTCCTCAGGTCGTCACAGGTAGACAAACTCGAGCTCAGTGCCGGGGATGTCATGGTTGAAGCATCCCTGATCAACCGCTACCACTCACTCGACCATATCATTGATCAGCTGAGGGAGCGAAATGACAAGCTCGTCGTCATCAACAATGACGGGACTATAGCAGGCATCATCACCGAGAGCAACCTCGCATTCTTTGAATACCTGAATGACAGGGGCACGCTGCCTGAAAAGGACGTGGTGATGCTGAGGCGTGATGAGTCTGCAGGGCGAAAGCAGTACAGGTATGTGGTGGCAGTCTCGGCGGTGGCAGAAGACCTGATGACCCGCCCTGTCGTCACTATCACCTCTGATACGCCTCTGAATACCGCCGTCCGCCAGATGCTGGAGAATCATATCAACAGCGTGGTCGTGGTGGACGGAAAAGAAGTCAAAGGAATTGTAAAAAGAGATGATATTCTCCAGGAGCTGGCAAAATGAGTGAAAAAATACTGATTAAGGATGTCATGTCCAGACCCGTGACGATTGCAAAGTCCGCACCCATAACCGAAGCACTCGACAAGCTCCTTGATGAGTGCATCGATCCCCTGATCGTGACCAATGGCAGTGCAGTTGTCGGCACAGTCTCCAGAAAGTCGATTGCAGAGATCCTGGGCAGCAGCAGGAATGCGTCAATATCACCGACCCAGATCCATGTGGCGAATGTCGTTGTGGAGAATTTCACTGCAGCATACCCTGATCAGGAGATCGATGTCCTGATCCCGCTCATCCAGCACTACAGGATGGTGGCTGTCCTTGATGACGAGCACCGGTTGATCGGTCAGGTGAATGCCGGCGACGTGCTGAAAGTCGTACGACCCGGGTGCAGCATAGATGACGTGATGGAGGATGCCCACACCATACTGGCAGATGAACGGGTGGTCCACCTCAGGCGGCGCATGCTCGATGAGGACATCCCTGCATTCATTGTTATGGATGAAAATCTGGTCGCCGGTATTGTGACAGGGACTGATGTGGCAAAGGCGATGCGTTCATTCAGGGAGGTTGTGGATGACAGGTACCAGGACAACCGCATCCGCAACCTCCTTGTCAGGGATATCATGACGATGCGGGTCCTCTCAGTTGAATCGGGGGGAAGTATTGAGGATGTTGTTGACCTGATGCTCAGGAAAGATATCAGCTCTGTGCCGATCACTGCTGATGGCAGGGTGTCTGGCATGGTCACACGGACGTCCCTGATCAATGCGCTATAGGCACGACCCGCATATCTCTTTTTCCTCTTCATCTCTTCCTTTTCTGATGACTCCCTGCCAGACTCCCGTCACTCACAAACAATGGACGGCACCTCTTCCCTGCATGGTCCCGTGCCAACAATTATCATCGCCAAACTGCAACCCATACTGGATCTGTTATGGAGCCGATACTGCCCCTAATACCCAGCTCCGACGTCCCCGGGCTCATATCAGCAATGGCTAAAACCGCGTTTCAGGGGAGAAAACTGGGGGAATCTCTTGAGATCTGGTCACAGATGATCGAGGACCCTGCATGCACCATCCTGCTCGGTCTCTCGGGTGCGATGATCCCTGCAGGCATGCAGCAGTGTCTCATCGAACTCGTCAGGCGGCGGTATGTGGATGTCATCGTCTCGACAGGTGCGAATGTCTTCCATGATGTCTGTGAACACCTCGGTGTCAGGCACTACAGGGGGCACCACCAGGTCAATGATTCGGAACTGTATAAACAGGGGATCGACAGGATCTATGACGTTTTTGCCTATGAAGGAGAATTCAGAGAGACGGATGCGGCAATTGCCGCGTTCTCAGAAGAGATCGCTCCATTCAGGGGCTCTTCCAGGATCTTCATTGAAACCCTCGGGAACAGGCTCAGGGAGGGTGCGCCTGAGGGCACGTCGCTTGTGGCTGTCTGCGCCGAAATGGAAGTCCCGGTTTTTGTACCTGCCCTCTGTGACTCATCGATAGGTATAGGGCTGGTCATGGCACGCCGCCGGGGTGTGGATGTGGAGATCGATCAGATCGCCGATACCGATGAAATCACCAGGATCGTCGAGGGTGCAAAAAAGACCGGCGTCGTTTATGTTGGTGGTGGTGTTCCCAAAAATTTCATTCAGCAGACGCAGGTGATTGCATCGATACATAAGCAGGACCTCGGCGGTCACGCCTATGCAATCCAGTACACCACTGATGCACCGCACTGGGGCGGGCTTTCAGGGTGCAGTTTCGAGGAAGCCGTCAGCTGGGGCAAGGAGTCGCCCGGCTCTCCAATGGTGCAGTGTTTCTGTGACGCCACCATCGCACTTCCATTGATCACATCTGCACTGATCGGGCGTGGTCCGGAGCGGGCGAAGTCCCCGCACCCGCTGTGACCACAATCCTTATTAACACTTCACGCCCATATAAGAAAGCGCAAATCATACTCATTTCATGGAGCAGCCGGTTTCGGTTGCGAGTATCGAAAGATGCGATATATGTCACCGGCCTGCGGGCTGCACACCAGTTCTCTGAACTGGTGTTTGAACAACGTTTCTCCGAAACGGTGTGAAACAAAACGGTGTGCTGTGACTGAATCATCGGTAGGTGATAGATTGCCTGTTGAGGTAGCCAAGCCTGGTATGGCGCGGGTTTGCTAAACCCGTGTCCCCCTGGGACTCGAGGGTTCAAATCCCTCCCTCAGCGTTGATCGGATTTCTGAATGAAGAGGTGATTGAATGGATGAAGAAGAAATAAAATATTTTGTACGGATCCGGAACAAGGATCTTGATGGTACAAAATCAGTGCGCGTCGCACTGACCGGACTCCCTGGGGTGGGCTACCATACGTCAGGCACCATTGCCAAACTTGCAGAGGTTGATCCCAGGGCACGGCTCGGCAAGCTTGAGGACGAATCCGTCAGCCGGATTGCAGAAGTGGTCGACAATTACCCGTCCCTTGTGCCAGTCTGGATGCAGAACCGTCCAAAAGATGTCTACACAGGGCAGTCGATGCACCTTATTGCCACAGATCTCGAAATGGCGCATGATGATGACGTCAATCGTATGAGGAAGATCCGGTGCTACCGTGGCATCCGCCATGAGACTGGACAGAAAGTGCGTGGTCAGCGCACCAAATCCACGGGCAGGACCGGTATAACCGTGGGTGTGAGGCGGAAGAAAGCATGAGCGGTGATTGAATGGGATATCCGGGAAAAAACCACAAACAGTACGACACACCGAAGCGACGCTTTGAGAAGACCAGGATCGAGGACGAGAAGAAACTGGCAATCGCTTATGGTCTCAGGAACAAGCGTGAGCTGTGGAAAGCCCAGAGTGTACTGAGGGGCTACCGCAGGGGCGCCAGGGGTATCCTTGCATTGATGTCAGGTGCGACAGATACCGAAAAGGTAGAAACCAAAAAGCAGGAACTTATCGGGCATATGCAGCGCAACGGGCTTCTTGGTCCGGATGCAGGCATTGATGATGTCCTTGCCCTGAAAGTCGAGCAGCAGCTTGAGCGCCGTCTGCAGACTATCGTATACAGGAAAGGTCTTGCACGTTCACCCAAGCAGTCGCGCCAGATCATCACGCACGGGCACATCTCACTTGATGGCCGGAAAGTCAATATACCTGGTTACCTCGTGACCAGGGCAGAAGAATCGCTGGTGGGTTATTATGGCAAGTCCCCATTCATGGACGACGTCCACCCTGAGAGAGGGCGGATTGCGAAAGGCGGGAGGTAATAACCATGGCATCTGGTAAGGATAAATGGGGTGTTGCGCATATCTTCGCATCTTTCAACAATACCATAATCACCATAACCGACCTGTCTGGTGCAGAGACGGTGACAAAGAGCAGTGGCGGAATGGTCGTAAAGCAGGCGCGCAATGAGAGTTCCCCGTATGCAGCCATGCAGATGGCAACGAATGTTGCACAGACTGCGAAGGAAAAAGGGATTGTCGGTGTGCATGTCAAGGTGCGCGCCCCAGGCAGGGGAAAACAGCGCAGCCCTGGTCCGGGCGCACAGGCAGCGATTCGTGCGCTTGCCCGTGCCGGCATACGTATCGGGCGCATCGAGGACGTCACCCCTGTTCCCCATGACGGGATTCGTGCCAAGGGTGGCAGAAGGGGAAGGAGAGTCTGATGGAGGTTACGTTCTCCCAGCTTGATGATACGGTTGCGAGGTTTGTTCTGAGCGAAGCGACGCACGCGTTTGCAAATACACTGAGGCGTGCGATGATCAGTGAGGTCCCCACGCTCGCCATCGAGAATGTGCGCATCTATGGAAATACAAGCGCGCTCTTTGATGAGATGCTGGCGCACCGCCTGGGACTGATCCCACTGAAGACCGATCTTAGTGTACACGCTCCTGTGGATTCATGTGCATGCGGCGGCGAGGGCTGTCCCGGGTGCACAGTGATCTACACACTGAGTGTGGAGGGTCCGCGGACGGTCTATTCAGGTGACCTGATCCCACAGGACCCTGAAGCTGTGCCAGTGCATGACAATATCCCTGTGGTCAAGCTGGTGGAGGGGCAGAAGCTCGTCCTTGAGGCGCAGGCAGTAATCAACAAGGGGAAGGAGCATGTGAAGTGGCAACCCACTGTCGCATGCGGGTACAAGAATTATCCAGTGATCACCACCAGTGAGGAGTGCGACGGCTGCGGCATGTGTGTGGAGGAATGTCCGCGCGGAATACTTGCTGTCGATAGTGGTGCAGTCAGTGTCCTTGACGGGCGGCTTGCCGACTGTTCCATGTGCCGCCTCTGTGAGCAGGCATGTCTGAGCGGCGGCATCGGCGAAGAACCAGGGATTCGCATCGCTGCAGATGAAACCAGATTTATTTTTGTGGTGGAAAGCGACGGCTCGCTGCCTCCCTCAGAGATTATAAAACACGCGCTGCTCTATGTAAAAGACAAATCCCACGATCTGGTGGGAGTCCTGACTGAGATATCCGGAGGAATCGCAGATGAAGAAGGGAGTTAAGAAGACCAACCCGCGTCTGATTGACCTGATCCAGATGCTGAAAGAGGCATCACGGACAAATGAAGCAAATATCTGGCGTGAAATTGCAAAGAGGCTGGAAACTTCCAGTAAGAATTATGCTGAAGTGAATATCAGCAAGATCAGCCGCTATGCAGCCGCTGACGAGACGATTCTGGTCCCGGGCAAGGTGTTGGGTAGTGGAATTCTGGAGCAGCCCGTGACTGTGGCAGCCCTGAATTTCAGTAATTCAGCGACGAACAAGATCACAGGTGCCAAGGGCGCATGCATGAGCATCGAGGATCTCGTCCGGAACAATCCGGAGGGGCGGCGCATAAGGATACTGAGGTGAAGTGATGGTAACAATCATCGATGCAGACGGGCTTCTGCTGGGCAGAATGGCAAGCTATGTTGCAAAATCCCTCCTCACAGGAGATGAAATTGCAATTGTTAATGCAGAAAAAACGATCATCTCAGGGACGCGGTCCAGAATCCTGGCAGATTATGATCAGAAGAGAAAACGGGGGTCCCGTGAAGGCGGTCCGTTTTTCCCGCGCCGCCCTGATCACATACTCAAGCGCACCATTCGCGGCATGCTGCCGTACAAGACGGAGCGCGGACAGGCTGCATTCAAGCGGGTCCGGGTCTATGTGGGTGTGCCTGGTGAGTTTGAGGGTGAAGAGCGGCTCTCTCTTGAGGGTGCGCATATGAACCGCCTGAGCAATCCAAGTTATGTGACACTCGGTGCGGTCAGCACATTCCTGGGAGCAAAATTCTGACGGTGGTGTCTTTATGGGTAAAATTGTAAATACAAGTGGCAAAAGGAAGACTGCGGTTGCCCGTGCAACATTTAAAGCCGGCAATGGCAGGATCCGCATAAACTCCGTCCCACTTGAGATCTATGGGACCGAGCTGCTCAGGATGAAGATCTCAGAACCATTGCTGCTGGTGCCAAATGCGCTGGATGGCGTGGATGTCAGTATTGGTGTGCAGGGCGGCGGTGTAACCGGTCAGGCAGAGGCAGTGCGCACCGCACTTGCCCGTGGGATCCTGGAATGGCGGAATGACCCGCAGATCAAGGACATCTACCTCTCGTACGACCGTACACTCCTGGTCAATGATTCGCGGCAGAAGGAGACGAAGAAACCGCATGGCAGAGGCGCTAGGGCTAAGTTCCAAAAGTCTTATCGTTAATCTGTTCGAATGATAATGAGAGACCGGTGTTAAATGATACCTGTACGATGTTTTACATGCGGAAAGGTGGTATCCGTTGCCTGGGAAGAGTTCAGGCAGCGCCGGGATGCGGGCGAGGATCCAGGAAAGATCCTCGACGATCTCGGTCTGGAGCGCTACTGCTGCAGACGGATGCTGCTTACGCACAAGGAGATTATTGAGGATATTATTCCTTATCAGTGAAAGGGGTCGTGGGGTAGCCTGGTCTATCCTATGGCGTTCGGGATGCTGTGACCTGAGTTCAAATCTCAGCGACCCCATCATTTTATACTGTAGACACATTGAGGATAGATTATATGGAATCGTACACTCGGTATGAGAAGGCAAGAATTGTAGGAGCGCGGGCTCTGCAGATATCGATGGGTGCACCACTTCTGGTAAATACCACAAAGACCGATCCTCTTGAAATTGCGCTTGAAGAGTTTGAGCGTGACGTAATTCCGATTACTGTAAAGAGAGCGGCGTGATCCAATGACGGTTATTGAGCAGATCACTCTGAGAACGATACTGGACAGCCGGGGCAATGCAACGGTCGAAGCCGATGTCGTGACAGAGAGTGGTTCAGGCAGGGCGGCAGCACCGGGAGGCGCCAGTACCGGTACGCATGAAGCAAAGGTGCTGCCGGCGCAGGAGGCTGTCAGGGATGCGACCCTCCACCTGGTTCCGTCACTCATTGGATTGGATGCAGGAGATCAGGTGGCATTTGATGCACACCTGCGTGAAATCGACGGTACTTCTGATTTCAGCAGGATTGGAGCGAATGTGGCTGTTGCTCTCTCTCTTGCCAATGCAAAGGCGGCTGCAGCATCTCTCGGTATGGACCTGTTCAGGTACCTTGGCGGCGCTTATGTGAGGGCGATGCCGCTGCCGCTTGGAAATGTGATCGGAGGAGGTGCGCATGCCGCCGGCGCCACGGACATCCAGGAGTTTCTGGTCGTGCCCGTGGGTGCAGCAGATGCCTGGGAGGCGGTCTCAGTCAATGCCGCCGTGCACCGCACCATCAGGGACCTGCTGATCGCAGGGGGAAGGGTATGTGGAAAAGGCGACGAAGGCGCATGGGCACCTGACATCGAGGATGCTGTTGCCTTTGATGTGGTTAGTGAAGCGGTTGCATCTGTCTCTGATGAGATGAATGTCGAGATCAATATGGGTATAGACGTCGCGGCGAGCGAGCTCTGGGACGGCGTACATTACCGGTACCGCGATGGGGTGAAGACGACCGGGGAGCAGGTCGCATATCTCTCAGAACTGGTCGACAGGTACAACCTCATCTTTGTTGAAGATCCTTTCCATGAAGAGGACTTTGATGCGTTTTCAGAACTGAATGCACAGGTCGGCGATCGGTGTCTGATCTGCGGAGACGATCTCTTTGTGACCAACACAGACCGCATCATGAAGGGTATAGATATGGATGCGGCAAACTGTGCGCTGATCAAACCCAACCAGATCGGGACACTCACCGACACCTTCGAAGCCATCACTCTTGCGCAGAGCTATGGCATGGAGACGGTTATGAGCCACCGCTCAGGTGAGACAACAGATGCCACCATCGCCCACCTTGCCACAGCATTTGGCTGTATCTTCCTGAAAACCGGCGTGGTTGGCGGAGAGCGTATAGCAAAACTGAATGAACTTGTACGAATTGAGGAAATGATCTGATGACAGGCAGTGATATAGAAATTGAGTTGTGTGAACCACTCGTCCCTGTAGAGGAGTACCTTGCAGCAGGTGTTCACATCGGTACGCAGCAGAAGAGCAGTGATATGAAACCCCACATATACCGTGTCCGTGGGGACGGGCTGTATATTCTTAATGTCCAGGGGACAGACGAGCGTATTAAAACAGTTGCACAGTTCCTTTCGAACTTTGAAAGTCCGAAGGTCCTGGTGGTGACATCCCGCCAGTACGGTCAGTACCCTGCAAAGAAGTTTGCGGATACCATCGGTGGGACTGCAGTCATAGGGCGTTTCATCCCTGGGATGCTGACCAACCAGAGCCTTTCACATTACATTGAACCTGATGTGGTGCTGGTGACTGATCCGATCGGTGACAGGCAGGCGATTGACGAGGCGGTCCAGTGTGGCATCCCTGTCGTTGCACTCTGTGATACCAATAATATGACCGGCTATGTCGATCTGGTCCTCCCTACCAATAACAAAGGCAGAAAATCTCTCAGTATGGTATACTATCTCCTCACCCGCGAGATGCTCCGCCTGCGTGGCGTGAAGACTGCACTCACAATAGAAGATTTTGAGACAGAATTATAAGTCTTAAAGCTAGAGAAACTGCTGATTTATATGCGCAGATGCAGCGTAGCAGGAACGTTCTATCCGGAAGAGCCGGCTCATCTGGAGCAGCTGCTGGAGATGTTCTTTCAGAGGGAGAAACCGGTGGTGGCGGCTGATGCACTCGGTATCGTGAGCCCCCATGCAGGTTACGCTGCCTCAGGACAGACTGCAGCATATGCATTCAGCACAATCTCTCCGGCTTTTGACGGGACTTTCGTCGTCGTCGGTCCCAGCCACCGCGGATACCTGACCTGTGTCTCGAGAGTGCCATGGGAAATCCCGCTGGGTATCATCGATCCTGATACAGAGTTCATTGACGCACTCGATATGAGGGTGGATGAGGTCTCTCAGCAGGACGAGCACTCTCTGGAAGTGCAGATGCCGTTCATCAAATACCGTTTCCCGCGTGCACGCGTGGCACCGGTCATGATGGGTGACCAGAGCCGTGAGAGTGCGGCTGTTGTGGCAGCGCATATTCTGGGTGCTGTAGAGCGCACCGGCAGAGATGTGCGCGTCGTGGCATCAAGCGATTTCTCGCATTATGTCCCTGAGGAGACGGCACAGAAGGATGACAGGTATGTAATCCAGGCACTCGCTGACCTTGACGTCCCTGAATTCTACAGGCGGCTTGAGGAAACCGGTGCGAGCGTCTGCGGATACGGACCCATCGCTGCGATGTGTATGGTCTGCAGGAGCATGGGCGCACAGGAAGGGCGGCTGGTGCGGTATACCACAAGCGCTGAAATGACACGGGATTACAACCAGGTCGTGGGGTATGGAGCCATAGCGGTGATGTAGGTTGGCAACATGGAGTGCGCCAGGCAAGGTCTTCCTGTTTGGCGAACATGCAGTGGTCTATGGCAAACCCGGCGTAGCAATGGCGATCAAGCCAAGGATCTATGTGACTGTCAGGAAGTCGCGGAATCCCACGCGCGCGAAGTCGCCCTATATTGAGGGGTGCTTCCGGGAGATGGGTGTGAGAGGGAGTGTATATGTCAGGTCCATGCTGCCGAGTTCATCAGGGCTCGGGTCTTCTGCGGCGGTCACTGTGGCAACCCTCTCTGCGATCAATGACGAGTTCAGGATCGGGTATTCCCGTGATGAGATCGCGTCGGCGGCATATGGTATCGAGAAGAAGGTCCAGAAAGGCAAGGCGAGCACAACAGACACCTATGTGGCAACATTCGGTGGCATGGTGCTCATCACCGGTGATTCAAAGAGGCGGCTGCCGCCTGTCAATATGCATCTGGTGGTCGGGTGTTCGCAGGTCTCGCACAGTACCGCAAAGATGGTCGGGCAGGTGGGAGATATGAGAAATAAACACCCCGGCATCGTCAACCCAATCCTTGACGCCATAGGGGAGGTGACGATGAGTGCACTCCATACCTTTGCAAAACCAAAGGAGTTCGGGTGCTATATGGACATCAACCACGCTCTCCTTGAGGCGCTTGGTGTCGGTCACCCCGCACTCACCCGTCTGGTGCTTGCTGCCCGTGCCGCAGGGGCATATGGTGCAAAGATCACAGGTGCCGGAGGCGGGGGATCAATCATCGCTCTCTGTCCGAAACGGGCGAAGAGCCGGGTGGCAGGGGCTATTGAGTCCTGTGATGCCAGGGCAGTCCTCACAACAATTGATACAGATGGAGCAAGAAAAGAAAGAACTGCCTGAGAGGGTGCTGCTGAAGCTGGGCGGCAGCGTGATCACCGACAAATCCGGTGACTGCGCCATTGACAGGCAGCGCCTCCGGCAGATCGCAGGTGATATTGCCGGCAGAACAGGTGGAGGGATGGTGATCGTCCATGGCGCCGGGTCATGCGGGCATCCACAGGCAAGGCGCCACCACCTCGACAGGGGTCTCGATGAAGGGAATGTGGCAGGGATATACCCCACGCACACCGCAGTGGCGCGTCTCAATACGGCTGTGGTCGACGCGTTGCGGATGCAGGATGTCGAAGCTGCCGGTCTCCACCCCCTTGCGTTGTGTGTGGCTGAAAACGGACGTATTGCATCCTGCGAAACCGAAAATCTGCGCCTGATGCTGGAATGGGGGATGCTCCCGGTGCTCCACGGCGACGTGGTGATGGACCGCGTGCGCGGGGCATGCATAGTCTCCGGCGATCAGGTGGTGAGTTACCTGGCGACCCACCTCGGGATCAGGCGCGTCGGTCTTGCCACTGATGTGGCGGGCGTCCTTTCTGAGGGGTCGGTGGTCCCGCGGATCAACAGGGCGGCGGCGGAAAGCCTTGAGATTGGGGGTTCAGGGAATGCCGATGTGACTGGCGGTATGCGTGGGAAACTCGCAGAACTCCTTGATCTGGCTGATATGGGGATCGAATCGCATATATTCCATGTGGCACGCACCAGTGCGTTTCTGGATGGGAAGGATCATGGCGGGACTGTCGTGATCAGGAGATGATATGGATGAAAAGAAAAATACTGACCTCTTCACGGAAACTGGATCATATCCGTATATGCTGTGAAGAGTCTGTGGAGACCGGCTGCAGCGGGTTTGATGATGTCATACTCGCGCATGACGCACTCCCTGAGTGTGACATGGACAGCATCGATACCGGCACCAGGTTTCTCAACACAGATCTCAGCTCCCCGCTTTTTATTGCGGCGATGACTGGCGGACACCCTGATACCCTGGAGATCAACCGCCGGCTCGCGAGGGCTGCCGAACGCTATGGGATTGGCATGGGTGTCGGTTCACAGCGGGCGGCGCTGGAGGACCCGGCGCTTGAGGGGAGTTTTACTGTGGTGCGGGATGAGGCGCCGCACGCATTCCTCTGCGCGAACCTGGGTGTGGTCCAGCTCCGCGACCATGGGATCGAGTGGGCAGAGAGGGCTGTTGAGATGATCGATGCCCAGGCGATCTGCATCCACCTGAATTTCCTGCAGGAGGCGATCCAGCCCGAAGGCGACCACAATGCCGTGGGATGTCTACAGGCGCTGCGGGAGGTCTGCGAGGAGTTCAGGTGCCCTGTTATTGTGAAGGAGACCGGCTGCGGCATATCTGCTGAGGCGGCTCTGCGAATATGGGGTGCCGGGGCAGCTGCCATTGATATCGGCGGGCTTGGCGGCACGTCATGGGCAGCCGTGGAGTGCTTCCGGACAGATGACCGCCGCCTCACCTCACTTGGCGGGCACTTCCGGGGCTGGGGTATACCCACTGTGGTCAGCCTCTGTGAAGCAGCGATGTCAGGGGGGCAGGTCATTGCAACCGGCGGTCTGCGCAGCGGCAGTGATATCGCCAAGGCGGTCGCTCTTGGAGCCACGCTTGGAGGGATGGCGCTGCCATTCCTGAAACCGGCGATAGAAGGTGAAGATGCGCTCTTTGAAGTGATTGAAGATACCCTCTGGCAGCTGAGAGTTGCCATGTTCCTGACAGGCTCAGGCTCTATACAGGAACTGCGGAATACGAGAACATACCTCACCGGGAAGACCCGTGAGATGTGTCACCGACCTGCGGGCGGTGACTGAGTCACCAAGTAGGTGACATATAAAAAACAGGAGTAAATGACATGGATATTGAAATTATAACACTCGGCGGTTACAACGAAGTTGGAAGAAACATGACCGCCGTCCGTTGCGGAAAGGAGATCGTGATATTTGATATGGGTCTCAGGCTGGACCAGATTATGATCCATGAGGATGCAGATATTGAAAATATGCATTCCCTGGATCTCATCCAGATGAAGGCGATCCCTGACGATACGATGATGAATACAGTGGAAGGGAGTGTGAAGGCGATTGTGTGTACCCATGGGCACCTTGATCATATCGGCGCCATACCAAAGCTGGCGCACAGGTATAATGCCCCGATCATCTCCACTCCATATACCACAGAACTGATCAGGCAGCAGATTGAAGGCGAGCAGAAGTTTGGAGTCAATAATAAGTTGTTTGCACTGAAGGGAGGGAGCAAGTACAGGATATCACAGAACCTGGTCCTTGAGTTTGTGCGGACGCAGCACAGTATCATCGACGCGGTCATGGCTGTACTGCACACTCCGAGGGGTGCCATCGTCTATGCCAATGACTTCAAACTGGACAGGACGCCTGTGATCGGTGAACCTCCCGACTTCGGGCGTCTGAGGCAGATAGGGGCTGAGGGCGTGCTCGCCCTGATTGTGGAGAGCACCAATGTGCAGGAGAATGGGCGGACTCACAGCGAGCGCATTGCGCGGAATCTGGTGAGGGACACGCTCACTAGTTATGAGGACGACAAGCACGCCATCTTTGTCAGCACATTCTCTTCCCATATCGCCAGGGTGAAGACCATCGCTGAGTGTGCGCATGAGATCGGCAGGAAACCTATACTCCTCGGACGCTCGATGGAGAAATACAGTTCTACGGCAGAGCAGATGAAACTGGTCGCTTTCCCTGAGACCCTGAGCATGTACGGCAACCGCAGGACCGTCGACAGGGCGCTGAAGAGGATGATGAAGACCGGGATGGATAAGTTCCTCCCGATCGTAACCGGACACCAGGGTGAGTCAGGTGCCATACTGACCCGCGTTGTGATGGGCAGCACACCATTCAGGTTTGAAGCAGGGGACAAGATCGTCTTCTCAGCAAAGATCATACCCAATCCCATGAATGTGGGGCAGCGGTATCTGGTGGAGACCCGTGCCAGGATGATGGGGGTACGGATATTTGATAACGTGCATGTCAGTGGTCATGCATGCCGGGAAGACCACTACGAGCTCCTCCATCTCCTCAATCCACAGCACATCGTACCTGCGCATGGTAATATCGACATGACAGGGGCGTATGCGCAGTTTTCCGAGGAGTGCGGGTATACGCTGGGCAATGATGTACATATTATGAGGAACGGACAGAAGCTCCTGGTGAAATAAACCCCGGGTGTTGTGATGGATCTGAACCTGTATCTGGAAAAAACCGCGGAACATATCGACAAGACGATCTTCAGATATTTTGGCAGCGTCTTTGGCGATCTCTACAGTGCCAGCGCCCATCTCATGACCGCCGGTGGAAAACGGCTCCGTCCTGCCGTCCTCCTCCTCTCTGCCGATGCCGTCAGGAAAGGAAGTTCCGATGCTCTCATACCTGCTGCACTGGGGCTTGAGATGACTCACACCTTCACACTGATCCATGATGACATCATGGACCGGGACGCGGTGCGGAGGGGTGTACCGACGGTGCATACCCTCTGGGGCGAACCAACTGCCATTCTGGCGGGTGACGTGCTCTATGCGAAGTCATTTGAGTTTCTCTGCATGGCTGACGCGGATGACAAGGCAAAAGTCAGGGCAGTGGTGATGCTCGCCCGGGGCTGCGCTGAGATCTGCGAGGGGCAGAGCCTTGATATGTCTTTTGAGAGGCGCAGCGATGTCACTGAAGCCGAGTACCTTGAGATGGTCCGGAAGAAGACAGGGGCTCTGTATGCCGCATCGGCTGCGATAGGTGGGGTTCTCGCTGGTGCTGACCGGGTGCAGGCAGATGCTCTTTATCACTACGGGCTCAACAGCGGCATCTCGTTCCAGATACAGGATGATCTCATCGATTTCCTCACACCTTCTGATGAGAGCGGCAAGGACAGGGCTTCAGATATCAGGGAAGGGAAACAGACCCTGATCGCCATCAAAGCCCGTGAAGCAGGGATCGATCTCTCGGCATACCGGCGTGACCTGACCGGGAGTGAGATCAATGACCTTGTCCGTATCCTTGAGGATGCAGGTGTCATAGAATATGTGCGGAAACTTGCACTGGAGAAGGTGGAGACTGCGAAACTGGCATTGTCGGTTCTCCCTGAATCAGAGGAGAAGCAGTTGCTCCTTGAGATGGCGGATTTCTTTGTTATCCGGGGGTTCTGACGATGGAGTCCGACCCCGGACGACTCCTTTTTCTCTATGCGCTCCAGAATGCGGTTAAGCATAATGCCACACCCAGGGCAGGGACTGTCATCGGCACCCTGCTTGGGAAACATCCTGAACTCCGCGGGTCTTCAAAGGACCTGGCAGCCCGTGTCGGTGATGCGATCGCAGAAGTGGAGGCGATCCCTGTGGATGAGCGTCAGGCGCGTCTCGAAACTCTGGCACCGCACCTGGCTGAGGAGCTGACCGGAAAGAAGGAGAAGCGTCAGCGCGAGCTCCCTGCACTTGAATCTGCAGAGGAGGGTGTGGTGATGCGGTTTGCACCAAACCCGAGCGGTCCGCTGCATCTCGGTCATGCCCGCGCGGCGGTCCTCAATGATTATTATGTGCGGAGGTACGGCGGCAGGTATCTGCTGCGTATTGAGGATACCGACCCGAGGCGCGTCGACCCTGATGCGTACCAGATGGTGCAGGAGGACGTGGAATGGCTGGGTCTCGGGATCACGGATATCATATATCAGAGCGACCGCCTGGAGATATATTATGAACATGGCAGGCGACTGATCGGGATCGGCGGGGCATATATCTGCACCTGCGATGCCGGGTATTTTCGTGACCTGAAGCTTGCAAGGAAATCCTGCCCCTGCCGTGGCAACACCGTCGAGGAGAACCTGGATCTCTGGGAGCGGATGCTTGGCGGTGAGTTTTCTGAGGGGGCGATCACGATGCGGGTGAAGACCGAGCTTGAGCACCCTGACCCGGCGCTCAGGGATTTCTCTGCCTTCAGGATCGTCAGTTCACCGATCCACCCCCGCATTGATGCTGCAGTCTATCCTCTGATGAACTTTTCCGTGGCAGTGGACGACCATCTCCTCGGCATCACGCACGTGATCCGCGGGAAGGACCATATCGCCAATACGCGGCGTCAGAAGTATATCTTTGATTATTTCGGCTGGAAGATGCCGGCATACCTCCATTATGGCAGGATGTCGATATCAGGACTTGTCCTCTCCACGTCCGGGATGCGTGAGGGGATCGGTGAGGGCAGGTTCTCTGGTTGGGACGATATACGGCTCGGCACGCTGCGGGCTATCGCACGCAGGGGAATCCGGGCTGAGGCTGTGCGGATGGCGGTGCTGGATATCGGGATCGGTGCTACGGATATCTCGTTCTCATGGGAGAACCTGTATGCCAGAAACAAGGAGATCATCGACCCTGTGGCAAACAGGTACTCCTTTGTGCCGGATCCGGTGGCGGTTGCGGTCGGGGACGCCCCTGTGCCGGTGGTGGCTGAAGCGGCGCTGCACCCCAATGACCCTGCACGGGGTACGCGCAGGCTCGTATTTGAGGGTACCGTCCTTGTCTCCGGGCATGATCTGGAGGGGCATGGGATGGTGCGCCTGAAGGATCTCTTCAATGCGTCTGTTGCATGGGATGGGAGTGATCCGGTGCTGACCTATGCGGGGGAGTCACTTGCGGATGCACGGAAGGCGAAAGCGCCGATCATCCAGTGGCTGCCTGCGGGTGCGGCGATCCCATGTATCCTCCATATGCCTGAGTCCCCTGAGGCGATGATTGTCACCGGCTGCTGCGAGCCTGGTGTAGCCGGGGAGGTCGGCACGGTCGTGCAGTTTGAGAGGATCGGTTTTGCACGGATCGAGTCGGCTGGTGCGGACGGCGTTGTTGCATATTTTGCGCACCGGTGAGTGGTGTGCCGCAGATACCCCCGCGCACTGGCAGGTCAAAAAGAGATATGGTGTGATCCAGGAGGGGGACGTTCAGTTCTCCACCTGGTTCCCATGCTCTGTCATATATTTTTTCAGCTCCATCTCCCGCAGTTCCTTTCTCCTGATCTTTCCTGATATGGTCTTTGGGAGGTCTGTGACAAATTCAATGGCACGCGGGTACTTGTACGGCGCCGTGACGCTTTTCACATGGTTCTGGAGTTCCTTTACCAGCGCATCTGATGCTTCGTAGCCTGGTGCAGGGATGATGAAGGCTTTGACGATCATCCCCCTGATGACGTCCGGCGCCCCGACGACCGCCGCCTCCCGGACAGCAGGGTGTTCGATGAGCGCACTCTCTACTTCAAATGGTCCGATCCTGTATCCCGAGGCTTTTATGACGTCATCGTCCCTGCCGATGAACCAGAAGTAACCATCTTCATCAAGGTATGCCTTGTCGCCGGTATAATACCAGTCTCCGACAAATGCTTCGGCATTCTTCTCCTGGTTGTCCAGGTAATGCACAAATAATCCCGGAGGTCGCGGATTTGTCCTGATCGCGATCCGCCCCTCCTCATGCATGCCTACCGGTTTCCCGTCATCGTCATGGAGTTCAATTTCCCATCCCGGGGCAGGTCTGCCCATTGACCCGGGTTTGGGTTTCATGCACCTGAATGTGCCGATGCAGAGTACCGTCTCTGTCTGCCCATAGCCTTCATAGATAGTCAGACCCGTGGCATCTCTCCAGGCATTGATCACTTCCGGGTTGAGGGGTTCGCCTGCGCTGGTGCAGTGGCGCAGTTCTGAAAAGTTGAATTTGTCAAGGTCGGCAAGGATGAGCATCCTGTAGATGGTCGGCGGTGCGCAGAACGTGGTGATGCCGTATTTTTCGATGATGGGCGGGATCTCTGTTGCATTGAACCTGCCGCGTATGTCATAGACGAATATGCGGGCGCCCTCGATCCACTGACCATAGAATTTGCCCCATGCGCTCTTTGCCCATCCCATGTCTGAGAGGGTGAGGTGGAGGTCTGTGCTGCGGAGGTCGTGCCAGAAGCGTGCCGTGACGATGTGCCCGAGAGGGTAGGAGTGGTCATGCAGCACCATCTTGGCATTGCCAGTGGTGCCTGATGTAAAGAAGATGACGAGGGGGTCCGTGGACTTCGTCTTTCTCATGCCAGGCAGGCAGATGAGTTTATGGGATACCGGTGCAGGATACTCGAGCTCGACAGGGTAGCTGATCCACCCCTCCCTCTCTCCGTCAACGAGCACCCGGCAGGTGAGGGCCGGGCAGTCGCCGATGATGCTGTCCACCTTGTCGGCATTCTCCAGATCAGTGATGACCATCCTGATATCTGCCGTATTGACCCTGTACTTCAGGTCATTTGGCGTGAGCATGGTGGGTGCAGGGCAGTATACAACCCCCATCTTGATGAGTGCGAGCGTGAATGTCCACCACTCCGGGATGCGGGGGAGCATGATCAGGACGCGGTCACCTTTGTTGATCCCGTACTTTATGAATATGTTTGCGATCTGGTTCGAGAGGCGCGAGAAGTCCCGGAAGGTGTATCTCTTCTCATCGCCCTGCTGGTTTACCCATACCATGGCGGGTTTGTTTGGGTCTTTTTTTGCCCAGGCGTCCACGACATCGAAACCAAAATTGAAGTATTCAGGGATATTTATCCTGAAGTTCCTGCATGTCTCTTCATAATCTATCATATTAGGGGTTTTTTCTGAGGATGCACCACAGGGGTCTCCATGCAGGCAGGGATGCCCGGGCAGTCCTGCAGGTGGATGGTGCTGCCTGGCTGATCTATTCTGAGCGGGACATTGCAGCGTACTGACGCGCTTCGTCTATCCTGCTGACGCGCTTGTCATCCATTGTGATCGAGTAACGAACCATACCTTAGATCTTGCGTGGTGTAGTTATTCACGTTTTTGGTCTTTGGTGGTGCACCGCATGCCGCAAAACAAGGGGTGATGTGGTGCAGAGCCGCCAGGGCAACACTCTACGCGCTCCTCACTCACCTGTCGCGTCTGCGGCAGATTCTGCCCAAGAGATCCCGGGTCCCCCCTGGCATGCCACAAATGCGACCATAAAGATTTTCCATTACTATTATGCTTATAAAGGCGGTAATCATAATTAATGGAAGATAAGGGTTACGAGTCTTTGAAAATTGAAAATATTGTTGCTTCGGGTGCTATTGCAGATTCTATCGATCTTGATGAGGTGTCCAGTAAAATCAAGAACTGCGAGCTGAATACGAAGCGGTTTCCGGGTGCAGTATTCAGGATCGAAGACCCGAAAATTGCCTCCCTGATATTTTCGTCAGGCAAAGTCGTCCTTACCGGCATCAGAAACAATGAAGCCCTGCATAAAGGTCTGGACATCATCATCAAGGCACTCAGGGAAGCTGGTGTGAATACCCTTGATGAACCGCAGGTTGCCGTCACCAATATCGTCTGTTCCTATGATATGGGGAAATACATCAACCTGAATAAGGTGGTGATCACGCTTGACCTCGAGAATATCGAGTATGAGCCTGAACAGTTCCCAGGGCTGGTATACCGGATAAAAGACCCGAAAATCGTGGCACTGCTCTTCAGTTCAGGAAAGATTATCCTGACCGGCGGGAAGAATATGGAAGATATCAAGCGCGGTCTGAAGTTCCTTGAGCAGCAGCTTGATAATATTATGTA
>DARA01000007.1:775-26409 GCA_002503135.1 Methanomicrobiaceae archaeon UBA207 | reverse complement strand
AAACTGGCAAACTTAGGTTAAAAAGACATCATGGGAGCGTGATGGCTTGGTTGAATGGAAGGTATGGAAGGTATTTGATTTGTGCATCCCGATATGCAGGCTATTGCTATGAACGCAACGAGAATGAGAAGGTAAACTGGCTTTTTCATGTGAGTGAATATATTTTTGGGGAAATAATAGGTTTGGAGGGAGTTAAAATAAAAAAGAGATTAGGATTAATAGTGGGTGTAAAAATTTAATTTGAGTGTCAATCCTTGTTAAATAAATATGAAAATGCTCTTTTCATCCCTTGAAAGTTCATGTAAAGGAAAATAACAAGTATAACACTTACTATTAATAGAATTAATCTCCAAACCCATATCTCAGTAATATTAACTGAGTTAACCAACGCGGTAGAAAATATTCCTGAAACAATTCCAGATAATACTCCTACAGTTGCAGCAAGTCTATAACTTATCTGATAATTTGCTTCAAATTCAGCTTTGTCCATATTTGTTGATATTACATTAATGATTATAAAACATTCATCCCGCTACCACCTCTTTATCCTCCCTTGCTCCTGAATATTTCTCCAAAGAGTATACGCATAAATACACTTTTATGCGCATACAAAATTTAGAGAAAGGAGAGAACAGAAATGGCTGAAAGAGACAGTGTGAGGAAAGTGCTGTAAACATGGAAATTCCCAAAATAATCGCTGTGAGGGAGGGTTCACGAGATGACAGGATCACCCCCGCCCGCCGCTACCAGCACTCGTACCCGCCTCTCAAGCATCCCAAAAAACAGTAAAAACAAGTGGGCTCGCTGAGATTCGAACTCAGTCATACCAGGACAATGCGATCCGACTCACCGTGGAGAACTTGGCTGACACCGTGCCTGAACTGGCGTGAAGAGAGGGAGGGAAAAACACCCCCTCCTTACCTGTGGTTTTTGGAACCCTGGATCAGGGTAAAACAACGCCAATTCGGGCTCCGATTCCCCAGATCCCGACCTCCGGATCAGCCTGTCCGGAGACCTGTTTTTGAAAACCGGCAGTTCTCTCTTATTTTGGTAAAATCATCCTTAATCGGCGGTTTTTACCGACCGCCATATCTTCATTTTAAGCCCCTCTAAAATCTCAGAGGATGTTTACTATGTCAGGTGCGGAAAGAATCGATGTAAGACCCCTCTGTGTGAGTCGGGATCTCGGCGATATGGGCGTGGTTTGGCGATATATAAACGTAACTGTATGATTAGGCACACCCGCCAGCCGACACCTGCCAAAGAACTATAATCACAGCAACCGCCCCACCAAATTACCAGTACTTCCTTACCATAATATATTTCTCAGAGCACTGCTCTTTTTCTCCTGTTATTCTCTCATTATGTTCTGTCCATTCTGTAGAATTCTAATCCTGTTCTCAGTTTTTTATGGAATTCATAAAAATAAAGTCATTAAATCTCTCCAGACAAAAATTAATTAACTTGTAGACAGAGGATTATCTAGGATGAATGACCCAAAAATCTTTCAGGATAGAATAAGGCAATATTGCAAAAAACAGGGAATCAGGGAATTCTCAATTTTTGGATCATTCCTTAGAGACGATTATTCAGATGATAGTGACATAGACGTGGTAGTTGATTTTTATCCTGAGAATTACCCCTCCTTAATTGAATTTATAAAAATTGAGGAAGAACTTGAATCAATTTTTGGCAGAAAGGTTGACCTTATTACAAAAAATGCGCTATTGTCCGGAAGAAACCCCTATATAAAGGAATCAATACTAAAAACCATGGAGGCTGTTTATGTTGCGTGACAAGGCATATCTTGCCGATATGCTGATAATGGCAAAAGATGCGCAAAAATTCATTGACAATTATTCAAAGGAGGATTTTTTCAATGACCTTAAAACACAGTACGCTGTGATCAGGTGTCTTGAAGTCATAGGAGAGGCAGCAAAGAAGGTCTCTAAAGAGACAAGGGATAAATATCGTTTGCCATGGTCTGAAATCTCAAGGATGAGGGATTTGCTGATTCATTCATATGGCAAGGTCGACCCCGAAGAAATCTGGCTGACCGCAACAAAAGACCTGCCTGAACTGATCAAAATCCTTGAAAAAGAGATCTGATTTCGTTCATTTCTCTTTTTTCCATACTATGGCTTGCTTTATCATTCCGGAAAAAAGATGGACCGAGCGGGAATTGAACCCGCGGCCTCTACCATGCCAAGGTAGCGATCTTCCCCTGATCTATCGGCCCGGTACCCTCCAATATTGATCGTTATCAGATAAAATGCTTGTTTTTCCGGAGGGAATGGCAGGGAGATCACCGGAGGGTGAGGAGGTGCTCCTGCACGCGTCCCCGTGCCTCCACATATGGTGACCGGCGCAGGACCGTGCCGCCGTCCACGAACCTCTCCATCAGGTTTACGGCGCCGGGCGGGGGAGGTTCATGGGCTGGCAGGACGAGGTGCTTTCCGGGACCGCAGGAGTAGACCTCCTTGACGCCGCACCGTTTCCCGCGTTTCGCGCACATCTCCCCATCGATCTCCACGAGATCCATACTGAAATCGATCACGGGCGCGTTCGCGATCGCTCCCCCGACACCAAATGCATCCACGATGTCCCGGTATGCGATGATCTCCTCACGGGTCAGACCGCCGCTCAGGAAGATCTTCACATCCCTGTAACCGCGGGCATCCAGCTCCCACCGCACCTCCTCCAGGATTGAGCGCATATCCCCTCTCCGTGACCTTGGGGTATCGAGACGGACCGCTTCACACCCGATCTCAGCCGCCCTGAGCGACTCCTCCTTTTCATCAGAGAAGGTGTCGCAGAGCATCACCCTGGGTACGTCAGCGGGGGCATACCTGTTGAATGCCCTCCATGCCGCAGCAGCGTCCCTGTGGCACATCACAAACGCGTGCGGCATCGTGCCCACGAGGGGGATGCCTTCAGGTGCGCAGGTATTGCTGACCCCGTCCACCCCGCCGATCCATGCCGCACGCTCGATCATGGTGCTAATCGCAGGGTGCTGGCGGCGCGAGCCGAATGAATAGACCGGGCGGTCGCCGGAAGAGTGCCTGATCCAGGCGGCAGCCGTTGCGATGCCGGATGCGTGGCAGAGATAACCGAGTACTGATGTTTCAAGTGCCGCAAAATCGCAGTACCTGCCCGAGATGCGCATGACCGGCTCGCCGGGGTAGAATGCCGTGCCCTCAGGCACCGCATCCATGCTGACAGGTCTGCCTTCGAGGAGGGTTATGACGTCATCCAGACCACAGAAGACAGCCCAATCGTCAGGAAGCGCCGTGGCAGAGATTTCGGCGGTGACAACCGGATTGATCCCCTCTTTCGTGAGAACCTCCACACTACGGTGGAAGTAGATATCAGTGCACGGCTCGCGCTCCATGCCTCCTTCACCGGAGTTGATGTTGGAACTGCCATTCATCACATATCCTGAGTCGCCATATGATGTTAGCATTATCGGGTCAGGTCTCCGGAGACACCTGCCCGCATGCCTCAGCCCGGGGCAGTGGTTTTTTCCATGCAGGACAATAATATGGATGAGGGTTGACTGAAATGCCTGTGCTCCTTGTGATTGATATGCAAAACGACTTCTGCTCGCCCGACTGCTGCATCATGTATACCGGCGCAGACAGAGTGATGAGACATTCTGACGTGAGAGAGATCAGGGACGGCGCCGCAACACCCCCTGATGCGCAGGCAGCCGCATGCAGGCACATGCACGCGCCACGGGGCATCCCGGTCATCACGCTCCAGGCATTCATGCAGGAAACAGGGGCGCTGCCATGTTAGGCATCATAGGCGGCACGAGCCTCTTCTACTCAGACCTCCCTGGACTGGAAGAGAGGGTAGTCCATACACCCTTCGGCAATGCAAAGGTGACCTGCGGGGATGTTGCCATCCTCATGCGCCACCAGCACGGGCTGCCGCCGCACCGCATCAATTTCCCGGCAAACCTATCGGCGCTCGCACTTCTTGGTGTGGACCGCATCATTGCATTCGGGTCTGCGGGTTCACTGAAGAGAGAAATCACGCCCGGATCAGTTGTCGTCCCTGACGACTATCTCAGCTTCGCGGGGCTCCCGTCCATTCACGAACACGCCATAGGGCATGTCTGCCCCGGGCTTGACAGTGAATTAAAGGGTGCGCTCATTAACGCCCTGCCGGCGGCACAGACCTGCGGGGTCTATGCCCAGAGCCCCGGACCGCGTCTCGAGACGATGGCAGAGGTGCGGGTGCTGGCAGAGATCGCAGATGTGGTCGGGATGACCGTGGCAAGCGAAGCGACGCTTGCATGCGAACTCGGGATGCGGTTCGCTGCCGTATGCACGGTGGACAACTATGCACACGGTCTGGCTGACGAAGTGCTCAGTTATGAGCAGATCGTCGAGACATCAAAGAGTTACAGTGAGAGGACAGGAGATATGCTGGAAAAGATCATCAGGGTGCTGGCATGAAGGATCTGCTCATAAAGGACGTGCTCCTCAATAACAGCCGCACAGATATTTACATAGACGATACCGGCAGGATAGCAGAGATCGGGCATCTGAAGGGCGACGCCGCAACCGTGATCGAGGGGCGGGGGGACATCGCTGTCCCGGGACTGGTGAATACGCACACCCATGCCGCAATGAGCCTCATGCGGGGCTATGCAGACGACATGCCCCTGCAGGAGTGGCTCACCACAAAGATCTGGCCGCTTGAGGCGCACCTCACAGGCGAGGACGTCTATCATGGAACGAGGCTCGCCTGCCTCGAGATGATCAGGAGCGGCACCATCGCCTTCAATGACATGTACTTCTTCATGGAGGAGGCAGCCCGTGCCATTGACGGGATGGGGATGAAGGCGGTTCTCGCCTATGGATTCATCAACCTCTCTGACCCGGATAAGCAGGAGGAGGAGATCAAAAAGACAGAGGAGTTCTGCCAGGCAGTAAAGGCGATGAACAACCCCAGGATTGCAGCAGCCGTCGGACCGCATGCCGTCTACACTGTATCACAGGAAGGGCTGCAGTGGCTCGCCGGATATGCCAGGGAAGAGAATATCGGCATCCACGTCCATCTCAGTGAGACAGAGAAGGAGGTGGCTGACTGCAGGTCGCAGACAGGCAGGCGCCCGCCGGAACTGCTGGATCTGTGTGGTTGCCTCACGCCGCGTACGGTCGCGGCGCACTGCTGCTGGCTGGACCGGAGTGAGTGTGCACTTCTGGGCGCAAGGGGCGTGCATGTATCCCACAATCCCGTGAGCAACATGAAACTTGCCGTGAACCGCGCAATGCCCTACCACTGGCTCAAAGAAGGAGGTGTGAATGTGAGCCTCGGGACAGACGGATGCGCCTCCAACAACAACCTCGACCTCTTTGAAGAGATGAAGTTTGCAGCCCTGCTCCAGAAATTCTTCTGGAACTCGCAGACCCTTCTCACCGCCCCGGAGGTGCTCGGGATGGCGACAACCGCAGGAGCGAGGGCACTCTCACTCGGTGCAGGGGAGATCGCGGTCGGCGCACCCGCAGACATCGTGCTCATAGACAGGGCGGCTCCCTGCAATACCCCGCTCCATAATAGAGAGTCCAACCTCGTCTATGCCTGCCACGGAGATGCGGTAAAGACCGTGGTCTGCAATGGGAAGGTGCTGATGCTCGAAAGAACTGTGCCAGGCGAGGAAAAGATCCTGGCTGAAGCTGCCAGGGCGGCGGAAGACCTCGTCAGGCGGGCAGAGGACGCGGGTGACCTCTGAATCAACCCTGCCACCCCCTTTTTTCATCTGTAGTTATGCAGTCTCGATCCGTGACGCGTCTCCGAGCCTGAGTTCCCCGATGGCAGCCTCACGCATCCTGAACTTCTGGATCTTACCTGAGATGGTCATCGGGAAATCGTCTACGAACTTCACGTACCGCGGGATCTTGTAATGCGCGATACGCCCCCTGCAGAACTCCCTCACCTCATCCCCGGTCATCGTGCACCCCTCCTTCAGCCGAATCCATGCCATCAGTTCCTCGCCGTACTTCACGTCAGGAACACCGATCACATACACATCAAAGACCTTCGGGTGGTTGTGCAGGAACTCCTCGATCTCACGCGGATATATATTCTCCCCGCCGCGGATCACCATATCCTTGAGCCTCCCGACGATCCTGACATACCCCTCGCTGTCCATGACACCGAGGTCGCCGGTGTGGTTCCAGCCATTCACATCAATCGTCTGGCGCGTGGCGGCAGGGTTGTTGTAGTAGCACCGCATCACCATATACCCGCGGGCGCAGATCTCGCCGGTCTCACCGCGGGGTACGATCTTCTGCGTATTCTGGTCGATGATCTTGATCTCGCAGTACGGGAAAGGTCTGCCCACAGTCGAAACGCGCCGCTCAATCGGGTCATCGGTAGTCGTCATCGTGAGACCCGGGGACGTCTCGGTCTGACCGTACGCAATGACAATCTCTGATATATGCATCCGCCTGATAACTTCCTTCATCACCTCGACAGGACACGGCGAACCTGCCATGATGCCTGTGCGCAGTGTATCAAGCCGGTATTTCTGAAAATCCGGGTGGGCGAGTTCGGCGATGAACATGGTGGGGACGCCATGGAGCGCCGTGCATCTCTCATCCTGCACCGATCTCAGCACCGCCTCGGCATCAAATACCGGTGACGGGATGACCATCGTCGAACCATGCGTCACGCACGCCATATTTGAGACCACCATCCCAAAACAGTGGTAGAATGGTATAGGGATGCAGAGCCGGTCATTTTCGGTGAATTTCATCCCTTAACCGATGCTATATCCATTATTCAGGATATTGTGATGAGTGAGCACCACAGCCTTTGGAAAACCTGTGGTGCCACTTGTGTACTGGATATTGATGGCATCATCAAAGTCAAGAGAGAGCTCGCGCTCCTCCAGTTCGGCGCGGGTGACCGCCCCGCCCTTTTCGAGGAACTCGTCCCACGTGTACATGCCGTCGTGCCTGACATCCCCCATAAAAATGACCTTCCTGAGGAACGGGAACTTCTCGCATTCGATCTGCCCTGGTTCGGACTCAGACGCCTCAGGGCAGGTCTCGTAAAACATCCCGACATAATCAGAGGCCTTGAAGCGCCCCTGAATGAAGAGGTTGCTGATCTCAGACTGCTTTGCGGCATATTCAAATTCATGTGTGCGGTAGGCAGGATTGATATTGACGAGGACAGCGCCGATCTTTGCCGTGGCAAACTGGACAAGCACCCATTCCGCACAATTGAGTGCCCAGATGCCGACATGGTCGCCCTGTTCAACACCAATACCCATAAGTGCACGGGCAAGGTCGTCCACCTTCTCCAGAAACTCCCTGTACGTCCAGCGTATATTCTGGTGCACAGACACCAGCGCCTCATTGTCAGGATACTTCGCAGCTGTCCTCTTCAGCATCTCCCCTATTGTAATGCCCAGGAGTGAGAACTCCGAAGAGCCGCATTCATAACTGGTCCCATCCATCCAATAATCCAATAGAGGTTGGCAGGAGAAATACAAATAAATGGCTCTTGTTGAGAGAGAGACAGGCACAATTTTTAAATTCTGATACACTGACGTTATAGAGTAAATGGGGTCGTGGCCTAGTCCGGAATGGCGACGGGCTCCAGCGGTCTTTGCGTATGATGAACAAATGGGTCTGCTGATGTCTATGATGACCCGTTGGAGCGCTGATGCAGTTCCGTTCTGCACACTTCCCCACGGGGAGGTGTGATGCGCATGTCGGAGAGACCCGTCGATCGTGAGTTCAAATCTCACCGACCCCACATTACAGTATTTTTTTGGTGATCTTTTTCAGGAAGAGGATTTTATAATAAGTCAGGACTACGATAAGTAACCCATAAGAGCAACCAAAAGTAACTAAAAACAGGAGAATTCATGTATCTGATAGGAGAGGCACTGATAGGTGATGGCGCTGAACTTGCGCACATCGACCTTATTATCGGCGATAAAGAGGGGGCGGTTGGAAATGCGTTCAGCAATGCGCTGTCACAGCTTTCGGCTGGACATACCCCGCTTCTTGCGGTAGTAAGACCCAACCTGATGACAAAACCGGCGACCCTGGTCATACCCAAGGTGACGCTGAAGAAGAATGCCGAGGTCAGCCGGATATTTGGTCCGGTGCAGGCTGCAGTGGCAAAAGCGGTTGCAGATTCTGTGGAGGAGGGCGTCTTTGATGGTGTGGAGATAGAGGATATTGCCATACTGGCAAGCGTATACCTCCACCCTGACGCAGAGGATTACAACAGGATCTACAGGTATAATTATGGCGCCACAAAGCTCGCCATCAGGAGGGCGTTTGACAAATTCCCTGACACCGAGACCCTGCTGTACGAGAAAGACCGGGCAGCCCATGGAGTGATGGGCTTCAAGGTCCAGCGGCTCTGGGACCCGCCATACCTGCAGGTGGCGCTCGACCTCGTGGACTGGGACCATGTGACACAGGTCCTCACCGCCCTGCCTGAAAACGACCACCTGATCATTGAGGCAGGGACGCCCCTGATCAAGAAATTCGGTCTGAATGCCATAGAGAGGATGCGGGGGATCAGACCTGACGCATTCATAATCGCCGACCTGAAGACGCTTGACACCGGCAACCTTGAGGCGCGCATGGCGGCTGACGCAACTGCGGATGCCGTGGTGATCTCAGGGCTTGCGCCACTCCCGACACTTGAAAAGGCGATCAATGAGGCGAAGAAGACAGGCATCTACTCTGTAATAGATATGCTCAATGTGGACGACCCTGTGAAGGTGATCAAGCACCTGGCTGTCAAGCCGGATGTCGTGGAGCTGCACAGGGCGATAGATGCAGAAGATACCGCATATTCATGGGGCGACATCCCGGCACTGAAGCGGGCTGGCGGGAAGAGGATGCTTGTGGCAACCGCCGGAGGCGTCCGCCGCCACGTCGTAAAAGATGCGCTCGCTGCCGGGGCTGACATACTCGTTGTCGGCAGGGCGATCACGGCGAGCAGGAATATTCAGCACGCAGCCGGGGGGTTCCTGGAAGAGATGGAATCAGAAGAGATCGACCAGTTCCGCGTGATGACAGATTTTTAATCTGCCACCATACTATTTTTAAAGTGCATCATCATTCACGGACTTGCGCCAGAATATTCCGGTATATCAGCGGTGCACCGGAATCATGGGGTCACCGCCCGGAAGAAGAAGAGTGCCGACTGAGATGCACCATCATTAAGGTGCTCGTGTGGGTCCTGCCCCTAAATTAATGTCATGGCAGAGAGAATGAATCATAGCGGAAAAATATCATTTTGTGATTTAAAATGAATGAAACTACGAATATTCAGGAAGTTTTAAAAAATTTTGTCTATTGCGAAAAAGTTGATCTATCGAATTTCATGGATAGAGGTCAAAAAACAGTTATTGAAGAGATATCTTTGGGATCAGATAAATTCCCAAAATATATCAATGAATTCTGGACATCCAGACAGAGAGCTGCCTGTTCAGTTCATGAAATATCCTATAGAGCATGTTTTAAAGCACAATTACCAAGATTTTTTATCAATAAATTAACCAAAGAGGGGGAGACTGTTTATGATCCTTTCAGTGGCAGAGGCACTACGATTGTCGAGGCTGCTTTGTTAAACCGGAATGTAATCTCCAATGACGTGAACCCATTGAGTGGGATCCTGACCAGACCAAGAATCTTTGTGCCGGAGTTTGAGTCAATCAAAGAGAGGCTCCAACGCATCCCTCTGGATGAGAACTGTTGTGGTGATACTGACCTGTCGATGTTCTATCACCCGGGAACTGAGTCAGAGATAGTATCACTCAGAAATTACCTCCAGAATCGTAAGAAGGATGGAGAGGAGGATGATACCGACAGATGGATCCGGATGGTAGCCACAAACAGACTGACCGGGCATTCAAGTGGTTTTTTTTCGGTATATTCACTCCCTCCAAATCAGGCAGTATCACAGGAAAGCCAGATAAAAATTAATATAAAACGAAATCAAATGCCGGAATATCGTGATACCCGTAAGCTAATATTGAAAAAAACGAAATCCCTGCTTAGAACACTAACAGATAAACAACTTCTGCATCTTGAAACTGTAAGAGATAATGCAAAATTTTTAACGGAAGATGCAAGAAGAACGTCTGAGATTAAAAACGGATCTGTTACACTGACAGTCACTTCACCTCCGTTTTTGGACATAGTTCAGTATTCCAAAGACAACTGGCTGAGATGCTGGTTTAATTCACTGGATACCGATGAAATTTCAAAAAAGATCACAATGGCAAAGACAATTGATAAATGGTCGGATGTGATGGCGGACGTGTTCAGAGAGCTCTTCAGAATCACGTCAGATGCAGGTCATGTGGCTTTTGAAGTGGGTGAGGTCAGAAAAGGGAAGATGAAACTTGATGAATATGTAATCCCCCAGGGTATATCTGCCGGATTTGAATGTGAAGGGGTCGTCATAAATCAACAGGAATTCACCAAGACTTCGAATATCTGGGGAGTTAACAACCTGGAATCTGGGACCAATACAAATCGCATTGTATTATTTAGGAAATGAGAGGGTTATGAGAAATTCTCGTTAATAGTAATGCTCAATACTTTTTAAATTCATGGTGAATCAAAAACATCTTTACAATTTTTGTAGAAATCCTGTTTTAACCAGTTGGAACAGGCATTCGGGGAGATGTCAAAGGTTTGTCCTCCGGGTTGCTTGTCAGAAAATTTCTTCGTTATCGCTTCATCAACGGTTTCTCTGGAGGAAAATACGGTAATTTAGGTGTCCCATCTCATCACACCCGCAGATCATGCAGACCGATATGTTGATCAATCACAACCTGACCGACACTTTTCATACCGTCCGGAATAATTAGATAACACACATTTCAGATTTTCACGAATCCGGTCGTTTTTCGCCACAAAGAAAAAGATGATTTCGTTGTCTGATATCCACAAAGGATTTTCCTTCGTAACATCGCGCAATTCCTGCACTCTCCGGTTTATATACTTATCATGGTTCTCGCGTGGAAAGTGCTGGTAGATCATCAGAATCGAATCGTCACTCATGCGCTCAAAAAGTGCCCTGACTTCTGAATACTGGAGGTGCTTCCCGGAGGGCTTTTTTACCTCAAGTCCGTTATCCGGATCGACGAAAACAAGTGCTGATTCTAAAGAACTTTCCGGAACGCCGGAGAAATATTCTCGCCGTTTTCCTTGCGTAAAATAGTCTTCCGGTTTGTAAGCAGCCGGATTAAAGATCTCTGTCGGAATTCCATTATCGGTGAAAAATTTCCGGATTTTTATAAAATTCCTGTCTTCCGGCTTAATCTCATTATCTTTTCGTAGATACTTGATTAATTCAATATTCTGAGTCCCCGCCCGAAGACCTTTCTCTATTATCGCATCGGTTATCCTGTTATTTCCGTCTGTTTTATTATCGTTTTTCGTGAGCATCGGAATGAAAGTAAACTGCCTGAGTCTCGGAGGTTGCTGCATGAGTCTCGGAGGTTGCTGCATGATTTCCTGAATCAGGTCGTATTTGAATAAGTCCCGGACATCACCGAAGTACTGGTTTTTCATAACTGGACAACCTCACCACTAAAATGGTACTGAGACATATTTTCAATTAGCTCCTTATCTTTCTGATTCCGTGGTAGCGTACCGAATTGTCTGTAATTTGCATGTACCCCGTATCCGCACATGATCATTCCTCGTCCATTGGCAAATACCTTCTGCCGGTGATCCGGTCCTCATTCATATCAATCCTCTCTCCTTAAGACACGGGAAATCAGAGATTTCCCTGTCAGGAAAATGCAAGGCATTTTCCGTGTCGTCGAACATCCCGGACCAAAACTCTTCATTCTCACAATCAGCTACCCTTGCTCCCAGGATCTCACGATACCCATCTCCCCTGACTCCGGCTATCACAAGTAGAGCTTTGCTGACATAGCGCATCCCATCTCTTACTTTGAAGTAACTCGCATCAACGAAGAGATAGGGGAATCTGGTGTTGATAAGATTTTTTACAGGAACAGATGGAAACGTTGTAATTTGTGACACCATGCAGCCTTCAGTTTCTTCCGGTTTTTGTAACCAAACCTTTTTCATCAAAAGTGCTGCCAGACCATGACAAGACTTTAAATAATTACAATATTTACAGTATTATCATGACTGCCACAAAGAGGATCCCGGTCTCTGAAACGGTGTGGAGTGAAATCTCCGGGATGAAGGAACCGGGTCAGACCTTTGATGTTCTACTTTCCAAAATGATAGAGCATGAAAAAAAGCGCAGATTCATTGAGGATATGGACCGGATCGAAGCTGAAGGCGATTTTGTGGAGTTTAAGCCTTGACTTACTCCATCCTGATAAACAAGAGAGCACAGGCATTCATTGACAGCCTCACTTCCAAAAGCCAGGCGATTGTAAAGAACAAAATCAGAGGACTCTCCCATGACCCCTACCCCGGAAAAGGCAGCGATAAAGAACGGCTTCATGTTCACGGGAGAGAGGATACGTACCGGCTGAATATCAGCCACAGTTTCACTGCATTTTATCGGATTCATGATGCCCCAGATCGAAGATCTGAGGCAGTTGCACTGAAAGTGTAACACTCAGAGAGAGAGGTTCAAGAGGTCCATGTACTTGCCGTGATGACCAGTGAAAAAGCACATAAGCGGTATGGTCGTCTCTGACAGAGTTTCCCCCAAAACAGTGTGGCGTGGGAGAACCTGATCGCCCAAACCGCCACCTGCGACAGCATCCTACCAGAAACAGGAGAAAACTGGAATACAAGCGTTTGCTGGCTATGTTGATGAAGAATTTGAAGACCTGATCACTTTCACCCCACCCATTCTCTATAATTGAAATAGGATCAATTGATTTACATCTTCTATGATATTATGGGAAATTGTGGATTGCTACTATCCAAAGCGATATTGATCTTTGAAATCAAATAATAATGTGGGGGGGAGAACACAACGACAATCATTTATGAAAGCCGTGGAAGGGCGAAGGAATATTCAGAACTTGCCGCAAATCTTTATCGTGGTTGTGACCATGGCTGTACTTATTGTTATGCTCCTTTGGCTACGCGAAGGACACGAGATAATTTCGTAGTGCCCTCCGTCCGGAAAAATGTTTTGAAGGTCTTTGAGAAGGATGCAATCTCGCTCGAAAAAAATGGAGAGAGACGCTCTATTTTACTGTCCTTCACCACAGATCCATATCAGATATTCGATGTGAGATGCCAACTTACCAGAAAAGCTATCAAAATTTTGCATGATCATAACCTCAAAGTCTCCATCTTAACAAAAGGAGGTAAACGCTCCGAGAGGGATTTTGATCTCCTGAGTGCAAATCCTGAACTCAGTCGATATGGAGCCACCTTAGTTTTCACCGACGAAAAGATGAGGTCTCTGATAGAACCGCATGCCGCGCCGACAGATGAGAGGATTTCTGCACTCCGTAAAGCTCATGAACGAGGGATATTCACATATGTCTCACTTGAACCGGTGTGGGCTCCTGACCAGTCTCTTGCACTGATAGATCTGACATACGAATTCGTGGATCTCTTCAAGGTTGGGAAATTAAATTATAATTCACAGCAGAAAACTGTGGATTGGAAACGGTTTCGAGAGGATGTAATTGAAAAACTCGAAGGATATGGAAAGGATTATTATATTAAAATGGATTTAAGAAAATACTAATAGTCGTCGAAGAGCGTTTTTGCTCTTCCTGAAGAGACCTCCAATAAAGATGAAATGTCTTTGCCGTAGGCTGACTGGATGCGCTTTTGAACATTCATTTCCCATTGCATTGCCAGTTTTTTTGCGTTCCGATACTCGCCTGTAAACAAGATCATCATAAAATATCCCTTCTTGCGGGGGATTTTTACAATTCCATAAGCAGTCTTATTACATTCGGATAAAACTCTGTTAATGAGAGTGAGGGTTAACTCTTCGGCACTACTTGCGTTACGCCATCCAGATCCAAATAACTCATTCAGACGTTCAATATCTGATAACTGCGCGCGATGTTCCACATCTGTCACTGCGGGCCCTCTCACACGCCATGCCTCTGCTTCGAACCATGTGAGCATTGCGTCCCCTTTGCAGGAAAGAAGCGGTTTTAACGCCTTCCAAGTAATCCCCCTCAGACCCTGCGGATCAATAACAATATACGAAACTGTCTGATTCTTCAATTTGTTTGCAATTCTGTCAGCAACATCAATAATATCCTCATTATAAATCTCAATGCTCTTATCGGAAGGGAAAAGGGCATGTAATCGTTTATTCAAGGTTTCTGCTTTTGTTTTATTTATTTCAACAGCAATTACCTTATCAAAAGGAAATCCTTGCTTGCGTGCAACATATACAGTACTCAGGCAGCTTCCTGCGAAACAGTCACCTGCCCTCTTTGTGGACGTGATTCCGCTACCTGCCATGGTATCAACATAAACTATCCTATATCCATATCGCTGTCGGAGCTGGTTATCACAAATAGGGGTGAAAATCCCAACCCAATATGTGATACATATCAATTTCAGGATAGAATGATCGTTATATTCATCTGTAACTGACGAATCAATATCTTTTGTTTTTTTTGCGATCTCGCTGTTAAAGCTTAACGATTGCTCATAAAATTCTTCATTGGTTTTCTTTTTGGACATGACAATCACATTATCATCGGTTTTTTACTATCTCTCTCCTTGACTACTAACTCTTGCTTAATATCAAACCTTACACCCAAAACGGCGTTCCTGAATATCAGGATCATTACAAGGAGAGACATATATATCCCCCATTTTCATCAGAGACTTATAAATGACATCCGTGCAGGGTACAAGTAATCAGATCAGATTGGTCGATATCAACAATCTCATTGGCTTCCTTGATGATCTCGCTAAGTGATTCTTGTGTTTCTGGCGATTTTAGGGATTGTATCATCTGCCGGATCCCCACAACCTCTTCAATCTCCAGCGATGACATCTCACACCCAGTGAATGCAATGAACATTCACATACCTGAACCAGGAGACAGAGGCATCCTACCAGTAACGGTGTGTGCGTATATAATTCCGCTCCGCTTTCAGGATTTCACGGTAAAATGCCGCATCCTCGGTCAGGGTCGCAAGGATGCGGGACGCGATCTCAGGACCAACGCCTTTCGCTGCAAGGGCGATGACCGCTTTTTTGCCGCCTGAAAGGACGATATTTGCATTCCTCAGCATCCTGATCTCCACGAGCCGTTCCTCACTGTTCTTCACTTTCTTCTTCACCATCGAAATCAGGGGCTCGTCCCAGGGTTTGACAGCCGCGATGAGGCGGGCGGTGCAGAGGGGGCACTGCGGGTGTTCCTGCACCCTGCCGACCACGGTTCTGCTCTTCCACTTCCTGCAGTTCATGCAGAAGAGGATGATCTCCTGCTGCTCAAGGCGGCGCTTGAGCGTGGCGATGACCGCCTGGTCGAGAGCAGGCGGCTGGATCAGATCCCGTGACGAGAAGAGCCCCTCCCTCCCACACGCACTGAGAGCGCCGGTCTCCACCCCGACCAGCCCGTCCCTGACCCCTGCAAGAACCACCGCCGCCGCTTCAACATCCATATAACTGGTGAAGAGCTCCCTGTAGGCTTCCTGCTGGACGACGGTCCCGTCAAAGATGTTGATGAGCCGGTGTATGCTGACCTTCTCATACTCCACATCAGGGTCGATGGCGCCGAACTTCTTTGCCACCTGCACCAGCTTCCATTTGAAGAGTGACGTCCTCTTCAGCGCAATTTTTAAAATTTCATGGACATGCGAGGGATCAATGCTCCGGAGCACCTCCTCCACCGCATCTGCCCTGACACTCCCAGGCAGGCGCAGGTACACCCGGTAGGCGCCGACCTCGATGCCCACCGCAGTCCCGAACCTCGCAGAGATGAGGATCGAGAGCACCCGTGCCAGCGCCTCGTTTGTCTTATGCCCCGCACAGATGTTGCAGACCACACCCTCATCGGCATTCTCAAGCGTAATCAGGCGGTCTGACGGAACAGGAGAGGGGCGGACATCCATCTGCGCCATGAACCGGTCAGCGAGAGCGAGAGAGTTACGGTCATCCGTGTAGAACGAGAACGTACGGGTCCTGCGCAGTTTCCCGACTTCTCTGGCGACAGAGAGGGGAACCGGAATCTGCTCGCCCTCCCATGACGGCAGTTCCCCTTCTGCTTTCAGTGCCGGCTCCACGATGATCAGGTCGCCTTCAAGGTCAAGGACCCTCCATGCCTGCCCCTTGGTAATGAAGACCCCCCCGGTGTGGAGCCATGCCGCCACAAACGACTCGTCGAGCGTCCCCACCGTCCTGCGTGCGACCATGTCAAAGACCCGCAGTTTCCGTTCGTCATGGATCATCGAGAGGTTTGCCGCGAGGTAGCGGCGTGCACGCGCCGTCGTGACGATGCGATCGCCGTCCAGGCGTATCAGGTAATGCGATGCCATCTGCTCGCATACCCTGCCAAGGAGTTCTTCGCATGACGGAAAAGAGAATGAACGTCCGATGATCCCGCTGAGACGCGTCATGCTGATCTCGCCATACTCCACAGCAATGGCGGCGACCTGGTTGGCGAGGACATCGGCGGCGCCGATCGGGATCTCCACGGCTTCACACTCGTGCGCCAGTGCCTTCCGTGCAATGACCAGCGATTCAAGCAGGTCATCAAAACCGGTCGCAAGGACGGTGCCGCGGGATAGTGTGTCAAGCCTGTGACCAGCCCTGCCCACACGCTGAATGAGGCGTGCGACCTCTCTCGGGGAGCCGAACTGTATCACGTGCCCGACATGCCCGATATCGATGCCCAGCTCCATGGAGGATGTGCATATGAGTGCACGTATCTCCCCCCTCCTGAACCGCTCCTCAGCATCGATCCGCACCTCCTTTGAGAGTGAGCCGTGGTGCACCTCCACATCGCCCCGTTCGTAGAGGTGGTGACCCAGCGCCTCAGCCGTCACGCGGGTATTCACAAAGACCAGCATGGAGCCGCCGGATTCGATGCAGTTCCCCACATACCGCGCCTGGTCCGTAAACTCCTCGCCTGCAAAACCCACACTGATGTCCAGGTGCGATGCAACATCCACCTGGGCAAGCGAAAACCGACGGCTGCCGCACATAAACCTCCCGACATCGCCGGGATTTCCGACAGTGGCCGAGAGACCTATGCGCTGGAAGTCTCCGGCATACTCCGCAAGGCGTTCCAGCGCCACCGAGAGCTGCGCACCCCGTTTGCTCCCTGCAAGCTCGTGTATCTCGTCGATGACGACGTAACGCACGTTCTTCAGGTGAGTGCGCAGACGTCTCCCCATGAACATCGCCTGGAGCGTCTCGGGCGTGGTGATCAGGAGATCAGGCGGCGAGAGTGACTGGCGACGGCGCTCTGATGCAGAGGTATCACCATGGCGCACACCAACGGTGAGCCCGAGCTCAGCGCACCACCACTTCATGCGGCTGAGTATGTCCCGGTTCAGGGACCTGAGAGGCGTGATATAGAGGGCTTTGAAACCGGCGCCGGGTATGCTGAGAACCTCGTGAAACACAGGGAGCATGGCGCTCTCTGTCTTGCCCGTCCCTGTGGGTGCGATGAGAAGTAGGTTCTCGCCCCGCATGATGATCGGGATCGCTTTCTCCTGCGCATCTGAAAATCCGGCAAACCCACGCTTTTCTATACATGCCCTGATCCGCGGGTCGAGCAGGCAGGCAACCCCGTCACTCTTCATGCCTGACTGATGCAAGGGATCCGATGAATGTACCATCTGCCAGAAACACCTCGGCGCGGTCCTCACTGAAACACCGGGAAAGCGGACCGAGACCGCTCCCCCTGATCTCAGTTACATCAATACCGCCTGTCAGTTCATTGAATGCCGGCATGAAGACTACGCGGGTGGGCGGGTCACCGGTATCTGACGCCCATCCAGTGCTGAGGCAGTCTCCATCAAGCCCGGCATACAGGTAGGCAGGTTGCGCACGCATGACGCAGCCCACCTCGTCCCTGACCGACACGACAGGATGTACGTGCCCTGCCACAAGAAGGTGCCCGCGCAGGTCAGGGGAGGGGCAGGCATGCCCGTGCAGGTATCCGGTGCCATCTATGAGAGCCCCATCCACAGGCAGGACCTCGTCATCCCTGAGAAACCGTTTCAGACCGCCGTCATGGTTGCCGGGAGCCACTTTTATCGGGACGAGTTCCCGCAGCCTCCTGAGCATCTCGGGGATTTCCCGGAATTCCTGGCGGCTGGTCGCAGGCACATTATGTTTGACGTCCCCGAGCAGGACGAGCAGATCGGGACGCTCTGTTTCGATGGTGGATACGAGCTGGTTCAGACGCATGCCGGCATTGCTCGTTATATGCACCCCGTAACGTGCCAGACCAGACTCAATCCCGATATGGAGGTCGGCGACCACCATCACACGCATCGTGTTCTCAACCACGAGTGACGGATGTTTTATTCCGTAGGAATGGGACAGAGCCGACAAAGTCGGCGGTTGTTGAACTCTGGAAGAGTTTGGCAGAGTCACCAAAGGTGACGGTTGCCGCACTTCGCAGGAGTCCGATGGAGCCGGCGATCCACACTCAATGAAATGCAGGTGCATGGTCCCCTCACACCTCCCTGATCATGCCCGGACGCGGCGAATAGCACACCCCCCCGGCGAGCAGAGCCTCCACCGCATCTGATGCATCGGGTGCTGACAGACCCCTTCCAACTCCTGCCCTCACCACATCGTCAAGCGCTGCCCCTTCCTGCCCACCATGGTCGCGGATCACCTCCAGCATCACTCCCTGTGCACTCACGGGTGTGATCTCACCCCCGCCCACCACCTCAGGCACAGTCCCAAGCGCAGTCCTGAGCATCAGGGTAAGATCCCTGAGATTACTGTCTGTCGTCCCGTAATGCCTGACAGCCGTCTCAATCCTCTCATCACTGGCAATACCATGGAGCACGTCGCAGACCACCTCAAGCCGGTTCAGGGTGATCTCTGCGGTGCGTATGACCCAGGCATCCCTGGTTGTGCGATCAACCACATTCAGGGATTCAGGGGTGATCGATGCATATGTGCGTGATCCACTGGCATAGAGGCGGGCGGTGCCGGTGACGGCAACAAAAGCCGGTAGCGTGACATATCCAAGGGTCTCTGCCACGCTCTGCTCTCTCCTGGTGATCGCGAGGTCAAATGTGCCGGTGGGGTCAGCCACCCTGGCACGCATGAGATCTCCTGCGGCACCCCTCACCCCGGTCAGTGCACCCACAATAAACATCCGGGTGCACCACGCACCTCCCGGCGTCACCACATACCGCACATTATTCATATTATCTGCTGCGGCACTGCAGGTAGAGGCATTGAACTCCTGCGCAAACACCCTCTGCACAGGCTCCATCATGTCACCTCCGGTGACTCAGTCACCGCCCGCAGGCCGGTGACACATATCAGGCACCCCCGGGCAGGGCAGGCATATTCCCGACCGGTGCCGGGTTCAGCAGGATCTCGCGTGCACCAGTGGCATGCAGTAGTGAGGAAGGTCTCGCGGGCTCCATCCATCACTATAATTTCTGTACCAGTGCCCATATAGATGATCAGACCGTACCAGGAATAACAGGCGGGATCTTTAGCGAGATGTTTATTGTGTCGGACAGAAATATATGGTGAGACCATGGAAGGAGATCACACCATCTGGATAGAGAAGTACCGACCCCTGAAACTGGCGGATATGGTGGGGCAGAGAGATATTGTGATGCGCCTCCAGTCATATGTGGAGAGCGGCAGTCTGCCGCATCTCCTCTTCACCGGCAGCGCGGGCGTGGGCAAGACCACTGCGGCAGTGGCACTTGCACGCGGGTTCTTTGGCGAGACCTGGCACATGAATTTCAGGGAACTCAATGCCTCTGATGAACGTGGTATCGATGTTGTGCGGAACCAGATCAAACAGTTCGCCAGGACCGCTCCCCTGGATGGAGCAAACTTCAAAATCCTCTTTCTGGACGAGGCGGACGCACTGACCTCAGATGCACAGGCGGCGCTCAGAAGAACCATGGAGAATTACGCCCAGTCCTGCAGATTCATCCTCTCCTGCAACTACTCATCAAAGATCATAGACCCGATCCAGAGCAGGTGTGCGATCTACAGGTTCAGACCCCTGAACAAAGAGGACATCTCTGAAGAAGTGAGAAAGATCGCAGAGAGAGAGAACCTGACTGTGACGCCGGATGCACTGGATGCGATCGCCTATATCGCACAGGGGGACATGAGAAGAGCGATCAATGCCCTGCAGGGTGCAGCCATCCTCAGTTCCCATATCGATGCAAAGATGGTCTATGAGACCACTTCGACAGCCCGTCCGGAGGAGATAGAAGACCTCCTGAATCTCGCCATATCCTCCGATTTCGAGGGTGCCGAACAGGTGCTTGCCGCTATCCTCCATGAACGCGGGATCGCGCCAAATGAATTGATCAACCAGTGCTACCGTGCACTTGTGAAGCGTGACATGGACAGGGCGCTGAAGATTGAGCTCATCGATCATCTTGGGGAGACGGATTTCAGGCTGAGTGAGGGGGCAAATAGTGATATCCAGATGGAAGCCCTCATCGCCGCATTTGTACTGAGTGCGCAGAAACATACATGACGGGAAGGTTGGCAGGGTATGGCAGAGCAGCTTGAAGCAGAAGTGACAGACACCACCACAGAGTGGAGTAAATTTCTCAGGCGCAGGTACAAGAAGGAGCTCGCCGAACTGAGGAGGGAGTACCCGCACAAACGGTCGCTATCCATCGATTACAGCACGATCACAAACAACAAACTCGCTTTTGAGCTCCTGGAGAGACCTGGGAAAGTCATCGGTGACATCAGGGATGCCATCAAAAACGACAGGCTCATAACCCTCAAAAAAGGACAGATGGTCTCACCCCCCGGTGGCGCGACTGAAACGATGGAGTCTGTGGAGCCAGGGCATATCAATATCCGCTTCACAAACCTGCCCAGAAAGATTGCAGTCCGTGAGATCCGGGCAGACCAGATCAACAAATTCCTCAGTGTCGAGGGGATCCTCAGGAAGACAACCGATGTGCGCCCCAGAATCCTTGAAGGCGTGTTTCAGTGCAGATCATGCAGAAAACTGACAGGTCCGGTCACGCAGACCTATGGGCAGTTCCAGGAGCCTGACTTCTGCCCGAACTGCGAACGAAAAACCAGAATGGACCTCATCATCAACAGGTCACGCTTTATCGATGCCCAGAAACTGAGGATCCAGGAGTCGCCTGAAGGTCTCCGTGGCGGCGAGCAGCCCCAGACACTTGATGTCGATGTCACCGACGACCTCACCGGCATCGTCTCGCCCGGCGACAGGGTGGTGATCAATGGCATCCTCCGATCGGTTCAGCGCGTGGTACATGGGTCAAAGAGCACGCTCTTTGACATCTACCTTGAATGCAATTCCATTGAAGTGGCAGAGAAGGAATTTGATGAGGTCAATATCACTGATGAGGATGAGGAGGCGATCCTGAACCTCAGCCAGGAACAGAACCTTGAGAGAAAGATCAGCCGCTCCATTGCGCCAACCATCTATGGCAATGATGACGTCAAAGAAGCCATCAGCCTCCAGCTCTTTGGAGGCATCGCAAAAGAGATGCCTGACGGGTCACGGCTGAGAGGCGACATCCATGTCCTGCTCGTCGGCGACCCTGGCATCGCAAAGAGCCAGCTCCTCAGGTATGTGGTGAAACTCTCCCCGAGAGGGATCTATACCAGCGGGAAGTCATCGACATCCGCAGGTCTGACAGCCACCGCAGTCAAGGACGAGTTCGGTGACGGGCGCTGGACACTGGAGGCAGGTGCGCTGGTGCTGGCAGATATGGGCATCGCTGCTGTTGATGAGATGGACAAGATGCAGAAAGATGAGAGGAGTGCACTGCACGAGGCGATGGAGCAGCAGACCATCAGTGTGGCAAAGGCAGGGATCACGGCGACACTGAAGTCGCGCTGCGCCCTGCTTGGGGCTGCCAACCCGAAACTGGGCAGATTCGACCAGTTCGTACCAATCGCAGAGCAGATCAATATGCCGGCATCGCTCCTCTCCCGTTTTGACCTCGTCTTTGTCATGACCGATGAACCCGATGCCCAGCGGGATGCAGCAATTGCAAACCATATCGTCAAGACGCACAGTATAGGTGAACTGATCAGGCAGCATGAGTATTCCCCGATACCTGATGTCGATGAGGAGCATATCCTGCGTGAGCTTGCACCTGTGATACCTGATATTGACCCGGTGCTGCTCAGAAAGTACATCGCATATGCAAAACGCACCTGCTTCCCAATCCTCTCGGAAGAGGCGATGCAGACGCTCATCGACTATTACCTCAAACTCAGGGACCTGGCTGACGTCAACAAACCTGTGCCTGTGACAGCCCGGCAGCTTGAGGCGCTTGTCCGTCTCGCCGAGTCAAGCGCACGCATGCGCCTCTCCAATACGATAACCAGCACAGATGCCGAACGTGTGATCAGGATCGTGGACATCTGCCTCCGCCAGGTGGCATATGATGCAGAGACCGGCAGTTTTGATATAGACAAACTGGTAACAGGTTTCTCAAAAACGCAGCGCGATATCATCAGAACCATCAAGGAAGCGATACGGAGTGTCGGAGGGGAAACTGGCAGGGCACGCATCAGCGAGGTGATCGAGATGGTTGTCCAGCAGGGCTTTGCCAAGGACAAGGTGGAGGACGTCATCGACCGCCTGAAGAGGGACGGGGAGGCGATGGAGCCCAGGCACGGCATCATCCAGCTCCTGCGGTGAGGACAGGGAGGGCACACTCCTTTTTTCCAGGCACGCATATGTATAACCATGATCAGTGACCGTGAACAGGCAGCATTTGAGGCAGGCATCAAACTCGGCGCACTCTACCACCAGTGGGTCGGCACCCCGATCACAAAAGAGACGGCAGCATCTGTTGAGAAGGCGATCGAGAATTCAGTCTCACTCCAGCCCCATGTCACAGCCATCACTGTCAGGCTCAACCGGGATATGATGACTGAAAACCGTTTCGGGTACAGTGAACTGGCTGGCAGCATGTATGAGATCAGGATCACTACCAGGGTGGGGGATGTATCATGCCAGGCAGAGCTGAAGCATGAAAACGACTACCCGATGATGAGGCTGACAGACATTGACGAGAACAGGTAAACTCCACGGACGCCGTGCGGCATTCCCTGTCACAGACGACCACATCCATATCGACCCGGTTAATGGCAGGGGTATCGAAGCCGCAAAGGACTTTATGCGTTCAGGAGGGACGCATCTCTTTCTGGTGACAAAACCATCCTGGTCACATGGGATCGCGCTGGCTTCAGGCACTGATTTCAGGCAGGTCTATGATGAGACACTGGAGACGGCAGAAAAAGTGCGTGAGACAGGTCTGGCTGTATACACCATCCTCGGTGTACACCCGGCAGAGATATCCCGGCTTGCCGGGAATATGCCGCCTGAAGATGCAGCCGCCGTGATGAAAGCCGGGCTCGAGCTTGCAGCCGCTTATGTGGATGAGGGCAGGGCAGTCGCGATCAAGAGCGGGAGACCGCACTACCCGGTGGAGGAGGCGGTCTGGGAGGCGTCAAATGATGTTCTCATGCATGCGCTGGAACTGGGGGCAGGGTGCGGGTGTGCCGTGCAGCTCCATACAGAGAGTGGTCCGTGCACCGATATCGTGGAGATGGCAGGGCGAGCAGGGATCTCGACTGCGCATGTGGTGAAACATTTTGCAGTGCCTGAGACCCTGCTCACGCCGTCATTCATCGCGAAAGATGATGCTGTTCCCCACCTCTGCGGGGAGGGGAGATATTTCATGCTGGAGAGCGATTACATGGACGAAAACACCCGCCCCGGAGCGGTCACAGGTCCGAGGTCTGTCCCAAGGTTCACGCTGAAGCTGCTTGAGAAAAAGTTGATCACGCCAGAGGATGTCCACCGCATCCACACAGATACGCCGCAGCGCACATACGGGGTAGAGATCAGCCTGTGAGACGCACCACACTCCGTTCGGAGTGGTGCTCGAACAACACCCCTGCAGGGCGGTGTGACACACACCACTTCTCTGAACTGGGGCTTGAATAACTCTCCTTCGGATAGGTGCTTGAAGAGGACCCCAGGGACTCTCCGGGCACTAACTTAATGCCTCCCTGACCAGATTAATATATGATGTTTTTGAAGGTGCATCATATCACCTCCGGTGATTCAGTCACCGCCCGCAGGCCGGTGACACACACCCCGGGCACTGGGGACGTGGTGGCGGTCTGCGACAGAAACCTGATCAATACCACACTGAGAGACGGGGATATAGAGGTCCATATCAGTGACGGGTTCTATGGAACAGTGGAAGCCGATGAAGGTGCGGTGCGGGAAGCCCTGAAATATGCTGCAAATATCAACCTGATGGGAAAGAACGCAGTCTCAATCGCTGTGGACATGAGACTGATCGATGCAGCCTGCTGCACCATGATCAGAGATGTCCCGCATGCAACTATCTACAGGGTCTGAATATGAGTTTTCGTGAATCCATATGCCCGCGGTGCGGGGCGCCACTTTCAGTGACACAGGCACCACCATCCGCGGGCTCAGTTGCATCCGGGGGGGATGAGACGTCATCTCCCGGAATCTGCAACCGCTGCAGGGCTGAGCAGACCCCATGGCTGGAATACGACCACAGAGTCATCTGCGTCTCCTGCCCCACATGCAATTCCATCAGGCACGGGAGCATCTGGTCTGACACTGCATGCGAAAGGGAGGACCTGATCAATGCTCTGGTGACCGGCGCCCTCCACCTCCATCCTGATCTCAGGGACGTCGGCACAGAGATCAGGACGAAAGATACCGGTCCGAACCGGACTTCATGCACCATAGAGATCACTGCCACCCTCTACGGGATTCCGGTACATGATGCATGCACCGTCATGATCGTCTGGCAGGGCGAGCAGTGCGACAGATGCAGCAAACTCAGTGGAGGGTATTATGCGGCTCTCGTGCAGGTGCGTGCCAGCGAAAGGGCGACAGACCCGTATGAACGGGAGACTGCGAGACAGATCGCAGAGGACCTCGAGCTCAGACATCAGGAGGGTGGGGAGCGCTCATCATTCCTCTCCAGCATCGAAGAAGTCCATGACGGGCTGGATATCGTGACAGGCTCGCATCATCTCGGAGATGAGATCTCACGCGCCATTGCAAGAGAACTCGGCGGAAGGATCACCACGCACCCGAAACTGGTGGGTGAAAAAGACGGAAAACCACTCTACCGCATCACCTACCTGGTCCGGCTCCCCCATTACCAGAAAGGCGATGTTATTGAGATAAAAGGGAGATATTACGAGATACGGGAGAGCCGTCAGCAGCAGCTCAGGGTATTCGACCTCAGAGAGGGCATGATGAAAACGGTGCGGGAAGACGAACCTGCATCCCTGGTCGGGAATGTCCGCGACGTGGAGACCGCCCTCGTCGCATATGTCTCCAGCGGGGGGGTGGGAATCCTTGACCCCGTCACCTACGAGACACAGGAGATCGCACCAGTACCCTGGCTCAGCCCGCGAGAGGGGTCGCATGTCAGCGTCCTCAGGGACGGGGTGCGTGAACAACTG
>DARA01000007.1:0-419 GCA_002503135.1 Methanomicrobiaceae archaeon UBA207 | reverse complement strand
TGACGTGCATATGAACACAAGAAAAGTCCCGGCTGCCGCTCTTCCCGGCATCTCAGGCGCTGAATGGGTCGATACCACCAGAAGACCGTACGTGGAGGGCGGGACAGCATGGGTGCCGGTCAGGGAAGGCTATGGCGCCGGTGCAGAACTGCCCGAGAGACATCCCTACAGGGGACGGGGTTACCAGATGATCGGTGACATCGCCATAGTCCATGGGCGTGAACCTGACGCCACAGAGGTGGCAGAGATCGTACGCTGGTGCCGCCCCAGAGCAGTGCTCCATGTCGGGTCAGTCGATGGAGTGATGCGCATACCGCAGACAACAGTGCTCTATGGCAGCCCGGGGGAGGTGAAACACCGGGAATCAGGCTGCACCTACTGGCTCGACCCGGCAAAGGTCATGTTTGCGCAGGGCAACC
>DARA01000042.1 GCA_002503135.1 Methanomicrobiaceae archaeon UBA207 | reverse complement strand
TAGTTAACTGGCAAAGTTGGGTATCAATAGTAAAATCGCTGATCTTTTCAAGATATGTCTTTGTTATATCCAGAATGAGGGGCTCATCATCGGCTATTAATATACGTACCATTCATCATCAGTGTACAATTGGGATACAGCCTGAAATAATTTTTCAGTTTGTGTGGTGGCTTACTTGTGCCGTCCCGGAAGGTGTTCACGCACAGGACCGCCGCCGCAGATCCGCTACCTGCCGCAGAAGAAGACCCCCGGAGAAGTGGTGAAAAATCCCCCACCATCACTCTCCAGAGAGGCTCTGCCACTTAAAGACACCTATCTTTTTATCCGTATTCGTCAATATGCAGTCATGGAAAGTCAGTTCGGACGTGGATGCATAGTCAACCTGATCCACATCGCCAGGCACTTCGGGCAACCCCCGGAACAGGCATTTTACGGTGCTGCGGACCACCTCACAGAGCTGAAGGTCCCCGATCAGTTCCGCGGTACCGAGATCGAGAGCCTCATTGAATCACTGCGCAAGCGGGTGATCTGGCACCAGCCGGGAATAAATGACAGTGACGATGCATCAGAGGTAAACCAACTGTTAAACAGGCTTGGGGTTGCAATCGACAGGCACCTCGGGATCAGTGATCCTGATGCCGGAAAATATGAGTGATCCGGGGTTGCAGGGAGGCAGAGCACAGTTTAATGTGGTTCTGATACCAATATATATTGTGAATCCAGTTGCATTTGTAGACATCTCACTTTTAGCAGGTGACACTGATGACTGATGCGTACGACGCTTCCCACATCACTGTGCTTGAGGGTCTGAAACCGGTGCGTGAACGCCCTGCGATGTACATCGGAAGCACGGGTCCGAGGGGGCTCCATCACATCGTGTACGAAGTGGTGGACAACTCGGTTGATGAGGCGCTTGCCGGCTTCTGCGACCTGATCCTCGTCGCCATCAATAAAGACGGTTCATGCACCGTCGAGGACAATGGACGGGGCATACCCGTTGATGCCATGCCAGAGCAGGGGGGCAGGAGTGCGCTTGAAGTGGTCCTCACCGTCCTTCATGCAGGTGGCAAGTTTGATAAAAACACCTATCAGGTCTCAGGCGGACTGCACGGCGTGGGGGTCTCGGTAGTAAACGCACTCTCCAGCTGGCTGGAGGTATCTGTCTTCAGGGACGGCAGAGTATATGAGATGCGGTTTGAGAGAGGAGATGTGACCTCAGATCTGAAGCAGCATGAAGAAACCGAATCCGAGCGCAGGCAGCGTTATGTCAGGAGATACGGGAAAAACGGCAGACATAAAACCCCTGGCTCGGGTCTCAGCGGCACGCGGATCACCTTCATGCCGGACAGCAGCATCTTTGAGACCACCAACTTTGATTACGATGTCATTGCACACCGGCTCAGGGAACTGGCGTACCTGAACAGCGGCGTCACGATCAGGATCGCGGATGAACGCACAGGAGATGCAGACACCTTCTGCTTTGAGGGCGGGATCAGGGAATATGTCACCAGTCTCGGAGAGGGTAAGGAAAAACTTCACGACGATATCATCTATATCGCAAAACAGGACCCTGAAACCGCGACAGAGGTGGAGGTCGCACTCCAGTACAATACAGGCTATTCTGAGACGGTATATGGCTATGTCAACAGCGTCAACACCCGTGAAGGGGGAACCCACATCGAAGGATTCAGGAGCGCGATCACCCGGGCAATCAACACTGCAGCACGGCGCAACGGCAGGATCAAAGACGCGGACCTCCAGATCCGCGGAGAAGATGTCAGGGAGGGGCTGATAGCGATAATCAGCACAAAAATTGCAAACCCGCAGTTTGAGGGTCAGACCAAGACGCGGCTCGGGAACAGCAATATCAGGGGGATCGTGGATTCACTCGTCTACCAGTCCATGACCGAATACTTTGATGAGCACCCTGCCGTAATCCAGACAATATTCGAAAAAGCGGTCACTGCAGCACGGGCGCGGGATGCCGCCCGCCATGCAAGAGAACTCGCCCGGCGGAAGAGTACCCTTGAGCACTCGGGGCTGCCAGGCAAACTGGCAGACTGCTCGGAACGCGACCCGGCAAAGAGCGAACTTTACATAGTCGAAGGTGATTCTGCGGGAGGTTCGGCAAAGCAGGGGCGTGACCGCCGCTTCCAGGCGATCCTCCCCCTCAGGGGCAAGATCCTGAACGTGGAGAAAGCCGCACCCCACAGGATCTTCAAAAACAATGAGATTCAGGCGCTGATATCTGCCATAGGCAGTGGTATCAGCGAGTCATTCGATGCTGAGCGGACAAGGTACCACTACATCATACTGATGACAGATGCAGATGTTGATGGCGCCCATATCAGAACACTTCTCCTGACATTCCTCTACCGGTACATGGTCGGGCTGATAGAACAGGGTTATGTGTATATCGCCCAGCCGCCACTGTACCGTATAGCAAAAGGAAAAGAGGAGCGGTATGTATTCAGTGAGGAGGAGATGAAGCAAGCTATCAGTGAGTTCGGGGACAGGGGTATCACCATCCAGAGATACAAGGGTCTTGGTGAGATGAATGCACACCAGCTCTGGGATACCACGATGGACCCGGAGACGCGCGTCCTCAAACAGGTACATATCGAGGACGCCATCTATGCAAATGAAATTTTCGAGAAACTGATGGGAAATGATATCTCTGCCAGGAGAGACTTCATCAGGCGGCATGCGATGGAGGTGAAGAACCTTGACATCTGAAGGGGTCATCCCGATCAATATCGAGGATGAGATGAAGGCGTCATACCTCGACTATGCGATGAGTGTCATCATAGGGAGGGCAATCCCGGATGTCCGCGACGGTCTGAAACCAGTCCACCGCCGCAGCCTCTATGCGATGTCAGAGATGGGCAACACCAGCGACAAGCCCTATAAAAAAAGCGCACGCATCGTCGGTGAGGTCATGGGAAAGTATCACCCGCACGGCGATAGCGCCATCTATGACACCATCGTTAAAATGGCGCAGCCCTTCAGCTACCGTCACCCTCTCGTAGACGGACAGGGCAACTTCGGCTCAGTAGACGGCGACGCAGCGGCGGCAATGCGGTACACCGAGGCACGCCTCACACCGCTCTCAGAAGACCTCCTCAGGGACCTCGACAAGGATACTGTCGACTTCACACCAAACTTTGACGAATCACTCAAGGAACCGGTGGTGCTTCCGGCAAAGTACCCAAACCTCCTCGTAAATGGTTCAAGCGGGATTGCCGTCGGAATGGCTACAAACATGCTGCCCCATAACCTTGGCGAAGTCTGCAACGCGGTCTGCACGGTCATCGACGACCCGGATATCTCTGCAGAAGACCTGATGGCGATCATGCCTGGTCCTGACTTCCCGACATGCGGTGTGATCATGGGTGATGCCGGTATCAGGGAGGCATACCTGACAGGTCGCGGCAGATGCATAGTCCGCGGTGTCGCAACCATCGAGGAAGACAAACAGAACAGGATCATCATCACCGAGATTCCGTACCAGGTCAACAAAGCGCGGATGATTGAGCACATCGCAAACCTCGTGCGTGAGAAGAAGATCGACGGGATATCCGACCTCCGTGACGAATCAGACAAGGACGGCATCAGGGTTGTTATTGTACTGAAGAAAGACGCCATAGGGCAGGTAGTACTGAACCAGCTCTACAAGCATACCGCCCTTGAGAGCAGTTTCGGGATCATCAACCTTGCAATTGTGGACAGGCAGCCAAAGGTCCTGACACTCAGGGAGATGATCAGGTATTTCATCAGCCACCGTATTGAGGTCGTGAGGCGGAGGTGCGAGTTTGATCTCAGGAAGGCAGAAGAGAGGATACACATCCTCCTGGGTCTGCTCATCGCACTCGATAATATCGATCGCATCATCGCCACCATACGCGCTTCGGGCACCACGGATGAGGCAAAAACCGCACTCATCGCAGGGTTCCCGATCGACGAAATTCAGGCGGATGCCATTCTTAAGATGCAGATCCGCCGTCTCGCCGCACTTGAACACCAGAAGATCATCGATGAGCGGGACAGGATCGCGACCGGGATCACATACCTGAAAGAGATCCTCTCAAGCGAGACGAACATCAAGGGAGTGATAAGGGATGAACTCAGGGAGATTAGTGAAAAATTCAGTGATGAACGGAGAACGCGTATCGCCCGCCACGTCGGAATTCTTGGAAAAGAAGACCTCATTGAAGATAAACCTGTGCTCGTCACCATCACTGCATCCAATTACATCAAACGGGTCGCACCAGACACCTACCGCCAACAGCACCGCGGCGGACGTGGCATCATCGGGATGAGTACAAAAGAGAGCGACATCGTAGCTGACGTCTTTGTCGCAAATACGCATGAGTACCTCCTCTGTTTCACGAACAAGGGCAGGGTGTTCTGGCTGAAGATATATGATATCCCTGAGGGTTCACGGACAGGCAGAGGCAAACACATCGCAAACCTCCTGAACCTGAAAGATGAGCTGGTGACCGCAGTCATCCCTGTCAGGGAGTTTGCACCTGGCAGGTACTTCTTCTTTGCCACCAGACAGGGCACAGTCTGTAGGATCGCACAGGAGGAATTTTCACGCCCGCTCTCCTGCGGCATCAATGCGATCAGGCTCAGGGAAGGCGACGAACTGGTGGACGTGAAGATGACTGACGGTTCCTATGACCTCATCCTGACCACCAGAGCAGGTCAGAGCCTCCGCATATCTGAAACCACGATCCGCACCACTCACAGGAATACCATAGGCGTCCGCGGCATCAAACTCAGGTACAGGGATCAGCTCCAGTGCCTGACTGCGCTTGAGAAGGACCAGCTCCTCACCATTACCGAGTTGGGATACGGCAAACGTATGAAATTCGATGAATTCCGTAGTCATGGGAGAGCCACCATGGGCGTCCGCAACATCCGGACAGAACATAGCGGCGGTGTCATCAGCTCCAGGGCGGTCTCTGATGATGATGAGATCATCATAACATCGGCATCTGGCATTGTAATACGTACAAAGATCTCTGAAATATCTGTTCAGGGGAGGAGTACACGGGGCGTACGTATCATGAAACTCGAACCAGGAGACACGGTCACGGGATTTGCTGTTCTTACCAGTGAAGATGCCTCAGGCATGGCAGCCGACGACATTCCCGACGATGACACCCTGCCAGAGACCGGATACGATGAGCAAAAGGTTTAATGTGCTGGAAGGGCACCATCCCTCTGATGTTCAGAAAAGTGATCACAGTTGCCACCTCTGGTGAGGGGGACATCATAAACCTTACTCCGCATATCCGCAGCATCCTCCATGAAAGCGGGGTGAAGGACGGGATGTGTCACCTGTTTGTGACAGGATCAACCGCAGCCATCACCACGATCGAATATGAACCCGGCGTGCTCTCAGACCTGAAGAGGGCATTGTCGGTTCTGGCGCCGGATGATATTTCATATGCACATGATCAGGCGTGGGGCGACGGAAACGGTCGTTCCCATGTAAAGGCGGCGGTGGTGGGACCGTCACTGACAGTCCCTGTCATTGACGGTGACACTGTATGCGGCACCTGGCAGCAGATTGTGCTGCTGGAGCTCGACATCAGGAGCAGCAGGAGGCGGACCGTGATCTGCACCGTGACAGAGTCTGCTGCACCCGGCTGACGGGAGAGGTACAGACACGACTTCTGCAATATCAGGGGTTTGTCAGGGATTCAGAGGAAAGATAAAAGAGGGGTGCCCGCATCAGCGATACGGAATTAATCGAGGGGGATGGTCTCCAGGTGCGAGACCAGCTCCCAGATCCTTGTCCGCGCATGGACCGGCATATTTGGATCACTGCTGATCTCATCTATCATTGATATCGCAGTCGCAGCGCGGAGACCGATGCTTTTTGAGGAGTCCATCAGCACACCCCGGGTTCTGTCTGCCACACGCCGGATATTTCGTGGTATGGTATTGTTCTCCGTAATCTGCTGCAGCATCTGTATGCACATATTAATTGTATCATCAGGACCAGCCATCTAATCACCCTTATGTAATTAAATATCCAGACATATATAATTTATAGTATCTGACGTAATATTACGTATGCGGCTATTTGACCTGCATATGTGAGAATGACCTGAACCCATCAGTACATGAATGATGCAGGTCTCGAAAAACAGGTCCTGAAAAACAGATTGGTTTCAGGCGCAATATGGAGACGATGATATGGAAACGGGCAGCGCACCTGAAGAGATCATGGCGGAATATCTCCTCAAAGGCGGGAAGATGCTTGCAAAAGCCTGCCCGACATGCGGGTCCCCGCTCTTTGAATGCAGGGGTGAGACCCTTTGCCCGGTCTGCAGGGAGGAGAAGAAGAGGAAGGGGAGAACAGGGATGGAAAAATCCCGGGATGATAAACCGGATGTGCAGGAGAGGAGAGCCGCGCCCGGACTGCGGGGGCAGGGCGAAACTGCCGCCGAGCTTGAATCCACCATCATCCATATCTGCACCCGCATCCGTGAGGAACCCTCCCCTGACAACTGCCTCACACTGATGGAGTGTGTGCTGAAAGGTGTTGAGGCGCTCCTGCACCTCACTCAGGAGTAGGTGCGGCGGGAGAGGTCCCAGATTCTGGATGCCGTCTTTTCTCCAATCCCCTTCACTGAGACGAGATCCTCTTTCCCGGCATCGATCACTGCTTTAAGCGACCCAAAATGTTCGAGCAGGAGGCGTGCATTCTTCAACCCGATACTAGGGAATGAGGTGAGGACATACTCCTGCTCTTCACGGAGCGAGCGGTACGACTTTCTTGGATGCATCTTCCGCTCTCCACGGCTCCCTTCCTCCCTGCGTGCAAGCACATAGAGCATATTGGCGGTTTCCTCTCCATCTGCTGTGAAAAATAGTGTTACACCCATATCAACAGCAATTGCCGCGAGTGTGCCCCTGATCGCATTGGGGTGGATGTTCCTGACGCGGTAGAGATCTTCAGGCCCCTCGATGATGAGAATCGGGCGCGGGACTGCCTCTGCCATCTTTTTGATCTGACCAAAGATGTCGCGGTTGATCAGGGTGTCCATAAAATCGCGAGCAGTTTTTCTTTCAACAAGGATGCGGTCACCGATCGCGTAGTCTCCGGAATCAAGACGCCGCAGTTCAATATCTGCACCCAGAGTATGAAGCGTCTCCACCACCTGCGAGGAGGTCTCCCTGTCATCGACCACAATCCGCGGTTCCTGTGTGAGAAAAGTATCCAGCCCGGACTGCCCCACAAGTGGTGCTGGAACACTCCCCCACGGAGGTGTGTGCTGTACACCACTTCCCATAAGTGGTGTTCGAACACCTTCCCACGACGGGAAGGTGTGCTGCGGCGCATCATGCGGCTTCTGCCGGTCCTGCCCGCTCATGCCCCTTATCCCTGAAACCATTGAACGCTCCCGGCGCTGGCTGACGTACCTGAATGCTTCATCAGAAGTTCCACTGGTCACCAGCACCAGGATCTTCCCGCTGCGGCTTCTGCCGGTCCTGCCTTTCCGCTGGATGCTCCTGATCTCTGATGGGACCGCCTCATAGAAGATTACCATGTCAGTAGAGGGAATGTCCAGCCCCTCCTCCCCGACCGATGTCGCGATGAGCACCCTGAACTCACCGGCACGGAAACGTGAGAGGGCTTCCAGCTGCTTCTTCTGCGAGAGTCCCTTCTCTGCATCCCTGTTTGCCTGCCCCACAAACTTTTCGCAGGTGATACCTTCCCTGGAGAGAAGGTCCACGAGCATCATGACGGTGTCCCTGTAGGTGGCGAATATGATGATCCTGCTGTCAGGACGGGCTTTGAAGTGTTCCCTCACCTGCCTGATAACAATCCCGGCTTTCGGGTGGAGTTCATCGGTCCATCCTTCGGCGCGCCTCAGCACATTCCTGAAAAGCGGGTCATGGGAGAGGCGCCTGCTCGCCTTGCTCGCCTTGCCGGATGAGCCCTCTGACGCCAGTCTGGCAAGATACGCCTTCAGCGCACCGCTTCCCTGCGACTCGCAGAGCGAGATCGCATGACGGAGCTTCATGCATTCCGCATAGAGGGAGGCTGCCCTGTATGCCCTGGGGTCACGGGCTGCAATCCGCCCCTGGATCTGCCCGTTCAGTGCACTCAGCGCCCGGATGGAGAGCCTCTCCGGTTTTGGTACGGCAAAACCAAGGTCTGCAAGACTTTGCAGACGGGCGGTGACGAGGGTGGTGAAGTCGGTGAGAGTCTCCTGCAACTCAGGGGGCAGGGCTACACTGACATACTCCACCTCCCTCTCATGTACATAGGGTTCCACATCAGGGTCGCTCTCGACCCTGCTCTCCACACGATCTATACCAAGACAGGCATAGACGCCCTCCACCTTCACGGGGTCCGCCCCGGGAGATGCGGTCATTGCAAGGATCAGGGGTTTTTTTGCGACCCTGAGATAGAGATCCGCGATAAAGACATAGGCATAGTTGCCGACAGCGCGGTGGCATTCGTCCACGACCAGGAGTGATACATCCTCAAGGGAGTACCTCCCGCCGATGCAGTCATTCTTGATGACCTGTGGGGTCGCAAAGCAGACCTGTGAGGTTTTCCATACGTGTGCACGCTCTTCAGGCGGGGTCTCCCCTGTGAACATGGCGAATGGGGAGCCGACGCTGCCGGCGCTTTCCGGGAGCATGAGAAACTCCTGAAAAAATCTGAGGTGCTGCTCCACCAGGGGCTTGGTGGGTGCGAGCACCAGTACCCGCCCGCCACCATTATAGAGGCGTGATGCTGCCACCAGGAGTGCAATGGCAGTCTTTCCAAGCCCTGTGGGCAGCACCACCATGGTGTTGCCGTCGAGCGCCTTCATGGCGATAGAGAGCTGATAACTACGCTCTTCAAGACTTTCCGGACGAATATACGGGTGGGTAATGTATTTCATGTCTGAAGCGATTCAAATGTGATCGAACCACTGATGAGCGCGGAGAGGGTGGCGACCAGATGGTCTGCGGGGCACCGGACCTGCTCCATGCTATCACGGTCACGTATGGTTACAGTGCCGTCCTCCAGGGTATCATAGTCGATAGTGACGGCAAACGGCGTCCCGATCTCATCCTGCCTGCGGTACCGCCTGCCGATGGCACCAGAATCATCGTAGATGGCAAAAATCCTGTGTGTGAGAAGAGTGAGGTAGATCTCCCTGGCAGCACCCTCAAGTCCGTCCCGGTTCATCAGCGGCAGGACCGACACCTGCACAGGTGCAACCGCCGTGGGGAGGCGGAGGACCTTTCTCACCTCACCCTCCACCATCTCTTCTGCATAGGTGTGCTCGAGCACGCCATAGATCATCCGGTCAATCCCATATGACGGCTCTATGACATGCGGCATGACCTCCTCCCCCCTGACCTCAACCTCCTCCTCGCAGACATCATAGAGATCAGGAGTGATCAGGATCGTCTCACCATCGAGTATGATCTCAACCCCGTCCGGACCGGGTGACGCTGTTTTCAGCATTTCTAAGATTGCTTTCGCTTTTCCGCGAAATTTCGGTCCCATAATACCCATTTTGGGCGATATTCTCACCTGCTTTACCCTGCGGGGTTCTGTGAACTGGATGAATACAGTAAATGACTCCCCGCTATGCCTGGCATGCGCCCTGAGGTCATAGTCTGTGCGGTCAGCGATTCCCACAGTCTCGACCCACCCGAAACGGTCGGAATGCACCTCTGCATCCCAGCAGTCGATGGCGTAATGCGCCCGTTCGTCAGGCAGGTGCTGCCTGAACCTGAGTTTTTCAGGGGTGATGCCTATGGAAACGAGAAGGTCATGGGTCAGCGCAAGATAGTATGCCACATATTCATTTGCGACCAGACCCGATGCAACCGCATCGGCCATCGTAACCTCAAGAGGGGGTTCACCGCTTTCCTGCTGACTGCTGCCCAGCAATGGAAGAGTATAGCTGGCGTAACGGCTGAATGAGGGGTGCTGCTTCTTTTCAGGATGTACAAATATCTCAGCCTCTGCCTGCGAAAACTCACGAAGCCGGATCATGCCCTGGCGGGGTGATATCTCATTCCGGTAGGACTTCCCGATCTGAACAGCTCCAAACGGCAGTTTATCCCGGTAAAAACGAAGCAGCCGTCCAAAGTCAGTGAATATCCCCTGCGCCGTTTCCGGTCTGAGATACCCCTTACGCTGTGACCCGGGACCGATGGCAGTTTCAAACATTAAATTGAAGTCAAACACCGTGGGTGCACCAAGTGTTTCACCACAGGCAGGGCAGGGGAAGTCTCTGAGCGCCTCTTCCAGGTCTTCTTTCTGCATAAGTGCGGCAGAACCCTCCAGACACCCCTCCACAATATGATCTGCACGGAGGTACTCGCCGCACTCAGGGCACCGGCACATCTTGTCTGAGAAACCCCCCACATGCCCTGACGCGATGAAGACAGGCTCCGGACCGATGGTGGGGCACTCTATCTCAAAAAATCCCTCTCTTATGACGTAAAAATCTCTCCAGATATTCTCAATCCTGCGCTTCATCCCGGCGCCAAGGGGACCATAATCAATGAGCCCGGCGACTGAGCCATAGCATTCGGATGACGGCCATACAAAACCGCGGCGCTTTGCAAGTTCCATGACCTTCTCGTAGATATCTTCCATCCCAATCACAGTCTTTTACTATAATTCAGTGCGGAATTGTTATAAACTATGGTCCGCCGCTCATGGACGGGAGTGTTGTGCATTCCGAGGCATATGCTGACTGCGTCAGCTCAGTCACGCCGTCTCAGGTGTGGCACATGTCATCTCCGATAACTCAGTCACCGCCCGCAGGCCGGTGGCACATGTCATCTCCGATGACTCAGTCACCTGGAATATGTGCGTATAACACCCCTGTAGACATCAACCGCCTTTTCGAGATTTTCTATTGAGACTCTCTCATCAATTCCATGGAGGGTGGTGATCTCTCCGGGACCGTAATCCACCACATCAAACCCGGCGCTCCGGAGATACCTCGCATCACTCGCCGCCCACTGCACAATCGGGACCGCCGGGCTGCCATATACCCGTGCTATCTCCCTGCAGACAACAGCCGTAATACGCGCATCAGGCAGGGTGAGGTTCGGTTCAAATGCATTCATCACATTCATCTTCGCATTTGGGGCACGGTCCCGGATCAACCTGATCAGGCGCCCGGTTGTGCAGCCCCACGGGACACGGAGGTCGAGCTCCAGCCTGCACCGTTGCGCCACGATATTCGCCTTCTCACCCCCTTCGATCCTGCCCGGGTTGAACATGACCCGGGTCAGGACATCTCCCAGCCCTTCCCTGCCAAATATCTCTTCAAGCACCCGGGAGGAGGTAGAGATGACCTCCTTCAGAGATTCGTCAACCGGCACATCTATATTATGAATCTCATTCAGATGCCTGAGGAGAGAGTATGCCTCCATGATCGCACTGACGCCCATGGCAGGGTAGAGAGAACTGTGACCCGGCACTCCGGAAAACGTGACTTCCAGCCTGCACATTCCCTTCTGCCCGATGCAGGGGCTGAGAGGGGGTGTCGGCTCTGCGATCAGGGCATCACAGGGGCTGAGAGTGTTCTTTGCAAGCAGATGCCGCATACCATGCTCTCCGCCCGTCTCCTCATCACAGACAAATGCGAAACCGGCTTTCGGTTCGATGCCCTGATTGAGCAGGTCCCTGTATGCACAGAGCATGGCGGCGCACCCCCCTTTCATATCAGTCGAGCCCCTGCCCCTGACATACCCCTCTGCCACCTCCCCGGAGAAGGGGTCATGCGTCCAGCCCGCCTTCAGTGCAGGGACCACATCCACATGCCCGCAGAGGAGAAAACGGCAGTCAGGCTCCACCGCAACGAGGTTGCATCTTCCTCCCCCGGCACTGACAGCACTGCTGCGCAGTCCGAGCGAGTCGAGAAAACCCCTGATATACTCGATGATATCTCTGGTCTTTCCAGGTGGATTCTCACTTCTTATCTGGACAAGGGTGGAACAGAGGCTGGCGACATCCATCTTACCACCACGCCGGCTCAGGATATTCCGGCTGCAATGAATTCATCAAAGAGCCGGGCAAGGGATGCCCCCTTGTATATACTCTTCAGAAACTTCTGATCGAAAAACTCCTCTATAGCATCAATGAAGAAACCTGGGGGCAACGGTTTGTTGCTGTCAGGGTCAAGCACAATCCTGAAGCTGCGATAGCCTGCATGGTTCTCAGGGTCATATACATACCTCCAGACCATCGGGAGCGAGGCAAATACATCAGGGTGCTCTGATTTCAGCCACCTGATAAATTCACCAAAATGAGCATATTCTTCTTTCTTCTCCTCATCAATGCGCCAGCGCATATACTGCATATTCATGATGTTTCTTGGAGACTGGTAATTATATGCCAGCGTATTCAGGCTGAAATCAATGTGCGCAAGGGCGTCAATGAAATGGAAACAGAGCACATGATGAAATTCAGATGGTGATTCCAGGATCAGAGATTTCCTATAAAATCGCCTCAGCACATTCTCGTATTCGTTATCTCCCTGCATACACAGATATTGAACAGACTCTGACAAAAAATCTTGCTTTGAGAACCCGGACCCGGGAGCGGACAGGCATATGCCTGCCCCCGCTATTTAAAGAATGGTTCCCTCCTCATAACCACTTCCCTGAAGAGATCCTCCAGTTCCTTCCCATGTGCGCCGCGCACATCGACCAGGTTGTCATTCCTGAGCAGGCAGGGTTTGAGCTTGGCATCAGAGGTTACACGGAGACGGTTGCAGTAGGAGCAGAATTCTGTATTATGGAGCGGGCGCACCACCTCCACCTCGGCGCCGTCGAGGCAGTACTTCTTCCGGTGGTGCATCCGCCTTGTAATGATCTGACGCGCCCTCACCTTCAGGTCACGCTCAATGCCATCCACATCGCCGTGATATCTGCATTCATTGAATTCCATCAATTCAATCACCTGGAGGATGAGGTCACTCCTGCCGCGGACAAATGCGAGGAAATCATCCACCTCATCATCATTTATCCCGTCGAGCAGGACCATATTCAGCTTCACAGGAGTCAGCCCGGCATCCAGCGCTGCCGTGATGCCTGCCAGTGCATCGTCAAGGCATGCCCTGCCTGTAATCTCCTGGTAGCGTTCTGGTCTGAGACTGTCGAGACTGATGTTGACGCGCGAAAGTCCTGCCTCTTTCAGTTCATATGCCCTGTCAGCGAGGAGTGTGCCATTCGTCGTCATTGAAGATTCAAGACCCTCAGGGACTGCCTGGACGATCCCGACGATATCACTGCGAAGCATCGGTTCACCCCCGGTAAATTTGACACTTTTGATCCCGAATTTTGCCCCGGTCTCCATCACCTCAGAGATCTCATCCAGAGTCATCGCGGTTTGCGGCTGCACCTCACCCTCGGCATGGCAGTATATGCACCTGAGATTGCACTTGTGCGTAAGGCTTATCCTGAGATTCGTGACGGTCCGCCCGTAAGGGTCTTTAAGCAGCATCATAGTCACCAATGAAATTCTTTGCAATAATGTAGGTCTCTGCACTTCCCTTCCGGGAGACCGCGACACGGTACGCCCTGACCGACCTGAAGTGCTTTTTCACCTCATTCATCAGATCTCCAAAGAGTTCGCCCTCAAAGGACTTGACCACAAAATTCCCGCCGGGTTTTAGCATCCTGCAGGCAAATGCAAGTGCAGCCTCAGTGAGGGCAGCAATCCGCGCCTGATCATAGGACTTATGCCCTGACAACTTGGGAGAGGCGTCGCAGAGCACCACATTCACCACATCCATCTCCTCCATCACCTTTTTCTGCACATCCTCAGCAGTAAAATCGCCTGTGATCATCGTCACACCATCAATGGGTGCGATGGGGTTCAAATCAGTGCCGACTATCTTCCCTTCGGTCAGATCCCTCGCCACCTGCAGCCATCCGCCGGGTGCAGCACCGAGGTCAACCACATTGTCATCCTGCCGTATGACAGAATAGCGCTTCTGCAGCTCGATGAGTTTGTATGACGCCCGCGACCGGTAGCCTGCCTTCATCGCTCTCCTGTATGTCTTATCCCTGTACCACTGCGAACCCATTCAGATACCCCCCCTCTTTCAGACCAGGCACCTGCCCGCCACCCGGTGATGCGCAGACTGCGAGACCCAAAAAGACAGATATCCGCAGGACATGCAACACCCACGCATGACTTCTGCAGTGGTGCCAGCTGCAGAATGAATTAGCATAAACATTATAAGAAAAATATGATTATATACTTTATAATAGAGTTTGTTAAGGAGTTACAATGTTAAAAGCAAAAATTGATGCAGACGTATTCAAGGAATCAATTGATGTAATCTCAGCTCTCGTGACAGAATGCCGTGTTCACACCGAGAATGATGGGATTCTGACCCGGGCAGTTGATACGGCGAATGTGGCGATGGTTGCACTCGGGCTGGACAAAAGCGCATTCTCATCATATGAGGCGTCACCAGATCAGATCGGTCTTGATATCAACAAGATGAAAAATATCATCGGGATGATGAGCAAAGGGGAACCCCTGACACTCGATCTCCCTGAAGGCGAAAAAAAACTGAAACTGAGTTTTGGAGGTTACCGCTACTCCATAACACTCCTTGACGTCAATACCATCAGAAAGGACCCGAACCCACCTAACATTGAACTCCCTGGAAAAGCGGTCCTCTCTGGTGAGGACCTGAACTCTGCAATAAAAGCAGCGGCAGTCATTTCAGACAAAGTTGCACTGGGCATTGACCCGGACACAGAGATATTTTACATGGAGGCTGAGGGGGATACAGACCATATAAAACTGGAGATTGGGAGCGGCGATCTCAGGTCACTGACACCCGTGAAAGTGCGGTCGCTCTTCTCTCTCGATTACCTGAAAGATATGGGCAGAGTGATGGGACGTGCAGATGAAGTTGAGATCCAGCTCGGCAATGATCACCCTGTCAAATTCGCTTTTGACATCGCCAATGGTAGGGGTCACGTCGAATATCTCCTTGCACCCCGTATCGAGGCCGACTGATGAAGGTCGGGCTCGACCACAAAGTGTTAGTAAAATATCCATTTCTCAAAGAGTCGCAGGACCTTGTGCGCGGGCACACAGAGTCACTCGACCGGTTTTTATCAGGCAATCCGGGAAAATCCGCTGTGAGTCGTGCAAAAGACAGGGTAGAGAATGCCCTGTCCTCAAAAAAGCAGTTTGATGAGAGTGACCCGGGCAGGCTTCCCCCTGAGCTGGAGATCGCAAGCTATGCCATAGCCCGCATCCTCATCTCGTGCACAAAGGAACGTGCACTGATCGAACGTTTTGCACAATATGAGGCAGAACGCATGTTTTTCTATCTTCAGATGGAGGAGCCGCGGATAAAACGTTATGTGGCACAGAGTGCCGGCACCGACCCGGATGCCAGTGAGGTGCCCGTGGTTAAATATATTGAACTGGCTGCGCAGATGCGCGACGACCGGTGGCGCCTCGTAAACAGAGACATCGTGCACGGCTATGTGAAGGTGGAGGCAGGTGAACATGACGAACTCCTCCGGGAATGCATCAGGGCACTCATCAGACAGGACCTTCCACTCCGTGTCCCGGCTGCAATCTGCGAAAGCCTCACGCCTGTGACAGAACAGATCCTGACACGGTTTCAGGAACGGATACTGGAGCAGTTCGGGGAGATCGATGAGGGGAGTTTTCCGCCATGCATTCATGCACTGATCACGGCGATCACTGCAGGCACGAATCTCCCACATACGGGGAGGTTCGCAATCACTGCATTCCTCCATATAATCGGGATGGATACCACCACCATCGTGGAGATCTACTCCCGTGCCCCGGATTTTGACATTGAAAAGACGATGTACCAGGTGGAGCACATCACAGGGAGAGGAGGGACAGAATATGTGCCGCCTTCCTGCGCCACGATGCGCACATACGGGCTCTGCACCAACCGCAATAAATTATGTGACACCGTCAGTCATCCACTGACTTATTACAAGATCAGGAAAAAGAGAGGAAAGACGCCGGGTGAGAGCGTCACGCCGCCTTCGCATTGATCAGATACCCGGCACCGCCCATTGTGATGATAAACACAATAATCGCAACCAGATACGCAACCCCGCTCTCCATCATGAGAGGCAGCACTATCAGCATTACAATGAAAAGACCGAGGCTGCCGATGCCCAGTATCACATCCTGGAGAAGTTTATGCATGGATTATTCATTTCCTGCTTCATACGTATAGTCCTTATGCCTGCCACCACACCGGATGATGCACGGGCGCCGCATCTCCCCCCAGCACCATTATGAGTGGCAGGGACAGAAACTACTACCGATGCCGTCACCAGAGAGAGAGAGGGTTCCAGAGAGGGACCTGGATCCAGAGAGACACCTGGTTCCAGTTCCAGAGAGAGAACTGGTTCTGAAAAACCTCGGGTACGCCGTGGCACACCTGAAAGAAAGGATGAATGTCAGGCTCATCCCTGAGGTCGGCATGAACATCGCATATGCATTGCGCGGTGCCCGGACACCAGAGGACGTCGCTGCTGTCTCCGGAAGGATTGTTCGTATGGACAGCCGGGTTCACCCGGTGGGCAGGGTCGCATTCGGCGCAAGTGACCATATGGCACGGATCGTCCTCACTGTGATGAAATTTGATCCAATGATCAGGTGTGCAGCAAATATCCGGTTTTCTGAGGAGATCCTTGATGTGCTTGATGAGCAGATGCTTGAAATCCGTTCATTTGACCGCACAAAAGAGCCCCCGGGACTGAAGACCATGGACTGGGGGGTCGCATTCTGCTGCAGGGAGGGTGTCCCGGACATCATCTCTGACCAGGGTGCGGTCGGAAAGGAGGCGATGATACGGATGCTGGGCGAGGACCCGCAGATGGTCACACAAAATATACTTAAGCTCTCGGCGCGCATAAATGATGCAGAACAGTAGGTAAGGTTCACATGGGAATTAAACCGTCATATATCAAAACACTCGGTCAGGAACTAATGGTGAAGCACGGCAACAGGTTTACCGCCGACTTTGATGAGAACAAGCCGATTGTGGATGAGGTCGCAGTTATCGGGAGTAAACGGATAAGAAACCGCGTTGCAGGTTACATCTCAAGAAAAATAAATAGAAGAAGAACCTGATAGTACTCTTTATGTTCAAGGGAGTTTTTCCGGCAATTATCACCCCTTTCCACCAAAATCCGAAAGCAGATATTGATGCTGAGGGACTGAAATCGAATGTCAGGTATCTACTGGAGAGCGGAGTGCATGGGATCGTCCCCTGCGGTTCGACTGGTGAATCTGCGACACTCAGTTTTGAAGAGCACGAACGCGTCATAGAAGTGGTCGTCGATACCGTCAATGGAAAGGTGCCGGTCATTGCAGGCACAGGTTCAAATAATACCGAAGAGGCTGTACGTCTGACATCAGCCGCAAAAGACATCGGTGCAGACGGCGTGCTTGTCATCAGCCCCTATTACAATAAACCCAATCGTTCAGGGCTGATAAAACACTATAGCAAGCTGGCAGACCTTGACATCCCTGTCATCATGTACAATGTGCCGGGCAGGACCGGGCAGAACCTTGCGCCGGACCTTGTCATCGAGCTCTCCCGGCACCCTGGCATCGTCGGCATCAAGGAGGCGAGCGGGGACATCAACCAGGTATCCCAGATCATAGAGGATGTGCGCGACGAGGACTTCTCAGTCATATCCGGTGATGACGCCATGACATTTCCATTACTTGCCATAGGCGGGGCAGGCGTCATATCGGTTGCGGCAAATATTGAACCTCTCCGCATGGTGAGGATGTATGAATACTTCAGGGCAGGAGACTACAGGGAAGCCCTGAACCTCCATTATGAGCTCTCACCACTCTTCAGGTCCATGTTTATAGACACCAACCCAATCCCGGTGAAGACGGCTGTGGAGATACGGGGTATGGCGGCAGGACCGGTCAGGCTTCCGCTTGACGCACTCGAAGAGGAGAAAAGAGCGGAACTTAAGAAGGTGTTGTCATATTATGATTAAAATTGCGGTCTGCGGTGCCCTCGGAAGGATGGGTACGACTATAGGGAGACTGGTCACTGAAGCTCCTGATATGGAGCTGGTGGGCGGTGCTGACCTCAAACCAGGAAATTTCTTTGGTGCAGAGGTGGTGGATGCATCAGGGATTGAGGGACTCATCGCTGAGAAGAGACCTGATGTAATCATCGACTTTACGGTTGCAGACGCTGCTGTGGAAAATATCAGGACCGCTGCCAGGCATGGCATCAGTCTGGTGGTTGGCACCACCGGCTTCACTCCTGAACAGCGTGCAGAGATCGATGCGACGATCGCCGGACGTGTCCCTGCAGTCATATCCAGCAATTTCAGTGTAGGGGTCAATATATTCTGGGAGCTCGTCCGCGAAGCTGCCAGACATCTCGGAGACTATGATATCGAGGTGACTGAAGCGCACCACCGCTACAAGAAAGACGCCCCGAGCGGGACAGCAAAGACGATTCTGCGGATTCTGGGTGAAGAACTGGGCGAAAAGCAACAGGTCTACGGACGTGAGGGGATGGCAGAGAGGGGCGATGAGATCGGCGTGCATGTGATCCGCGGCGGCGATATCGTCGGCGACCATGCAGTCCTCTTTGCAGGCAACTTCGAATGCATTGAAGTCTCCCACCGTGCATATGACCGCGCAGTCTTTGCCAATGGGGCACTGAAGGCGGCGCGGTGGGTCACAGGAAAGACGCCGGGCGTCTATTCAATGTCAGATGTCCTTGATCTCTGAGGCTGTCCTTCTCGGGCGTGTGCGTAATTCACAATATTTTTCACTCACTTCACCCCATTTTATGTGGAGGTAATATATTGACAGCAGTTGTTGATCCTGAAAAATGTACAGGCTGTGAAACATGTGTGGACATCTGTCCATCTGCAGCGATTACAATGAACGATGATACAGCACACGTAGACGCAGATCTCTGTGTGGACTGTGAAACGTGTGTGGAGGAGTGCCCTGCCGAAGCGATCTCTATGGAGTGAGATCTTTATAGAGTGAGGGCAGGGATAGAGAGATTATATCAATTCAAAACAGCATTTTTATTTATGATAAATGTGGGTGTGCTCGGTGCCACGGGAGCTGTGGGACAGCGTTTCGTTCAGATTCTGGCAGACCATCCCTGGTTCAGTCTCCAGACACTTACCGCCTCTGAAAGGAGTGCCGGGAAGGAGTATGGCAGGATCGTGAACTGGCGTCTGGATGTACCATTTCCAGAGAGTGCGGGAGAGATCGTGGTCAGTCCCACCACACTTGAGAGTGTAAAAGACTGTGACCTTGTATTTTCTGCCCTGCCCCCTGAGATCGCTGCGAAAACAGAGACAGAGATGGCAGATGCGGGGCTGGCAGTCTGCAGCAACGCCGGATCGCACCGGATGGATGAAGACGTTCCCCTGGTGGTGCCAGAGGTGAACCCTGATCATCTGGGTCTGATCGATGTGCAGCAGGACAGAGGGCGGGACGGGTTCATCGTCACCAACCCCAACTGTTCAACCATTGTGTTTGTAATGGCACTGGCGCCACTCCGCACCTTCGGATTTACTGATGTCCGGGTGGCAACGATGCAGGCGATCTCTGGTGCAGGTTTTGAAGGCATTCCTGCGATGGGGATCTATGACAATGTTGTCCCATATATCGGCGGCGAGGAGGAGAAGATGGAGACCGAGACTTTAAAGATCATGGGCACATTCGATGGTGCCAGGGTGGAGGATGCACCATTCACTGTCAGTGCCAGCTGCCACCGGGTGCCGGTCATCGACGGGCATACCCTTGCAATCTGGGCAGATGTTCATGAACCACTCGATGCAGTCAGAAACGCATTCAGAAGTTTTAAATCTCCATTAACCAACCTACCATTACAGCCAGCAAAAGCAATTGAATTATTTGACCAGCCTGACCGCCCGCAGCCGCGGCTGGACCGCAACCGTGGAAACGGCATGACGGTCTCGGTTGGGAGGATAAGAGAAGGGCTTCGCTTCATTGCTCTTGGTCACAACACCATACGGGGAGCGGCCGGGGCATCTGTGCTGAACGCAGAGCTGATTCACTCAATGAATTATCTCTAGTGGGGTGTAGAAGATGACAAATGACAACACAGTATTCGTAGGGAATAAACCTGTAATGAGCTATGTACTGGCAGTGGTAACGCAGTTCAGCAATGGTGCGGATGAGGTTGCAATAAAGGCACGCGGCAAGGCAATTTCACGGGCTGTGGATACAGCAGAGATCACACTCAACCGCTTCCTTGACAATGTCAGCAAAAAGGAGATCATCACCTCGACAGAGACCATCGATACCGACACCGGCAAGACCAATGTTTCGAGTATCGAAATCCTTCTTGCACAGGAAAAATGAGCCTGCCGGCTCATTTTTTTCAGGCAGACCATAAAGGATTTATAAATACTGGGATAATGTAATTGGCGATGATGAGATGGGCGTCAGTTGCCATCGCCATTATGCTGATGGCGGCCCTGACAGTTCCCGCAGCAGCGCTGGATGGAAACCGTTACGCCTACATCGTAGTACATGACGTAACCATCGACCTAGTTGATGCCACTGCGACGGTCACGATCAATTACGCCATTGACCCGGGCATCTGGCTGCTTGTTTTCCTGCTGGGAAAGAAAGACCTCCAGGACAAAGTGCAGTATATAACCAATTTTGACAATGCCGTGATCACTGAAAATGACCTTGAACATACGGTCATGGTGGTGGAGAACGCGGCATTCGACTATAAAGACGGCGCGTACTGGTTCCCGGTGCATGATTTCAATGTGGTCGTTCCTTCACTGACGGTGCGCAGCCCGCAGATAACACGCACGTTTCAGATGACCTCAGAATTCCCGTCAGGCATGGGTTATTTCAGTCATATGGTTACGAACGCTACTTTTTGAACTAAGCCCAACTCCCCGTGGGTGGGGACCTCATGTTAAATCTCTGATTTATCACGATAATGAAGAAGACCAGACTTTTTAGTAGAACGTGCATGACCCGCGTTGTGTCACGCACTGTTTGATGAAGGTGGCAATTGCCACTTTCCTGCCAAACGTGTATGAGGCGTCAGCCTCACACGTTTTGATGACAAATCACGAAGTGATTTACATAGCAAAGTATGGTTTTTGACTATAATTGATTGCCGGGCGCCACTATCCCCCGCCTTCTGCAGCCGCCCCATATTTTACCCCAAGCCATTTTGTAATCACTGACTGGAGGTATACACCAAAGAAAGCGCAGATAAGCCCGCATATTGTTGTGAATACTATGTAACCCACACCGGTATCGGGCTGAATGGCGAACTGGGGGATGTCGCTTATGGACAGGATATAGACACTGGCACCATATGTGATTGCCCCCAGTGCAGCGATGAAAAACGGCAGAACAATGACCCGCCCGAGAGCCTGACGTTCAGTGAGGTAGACATCGACGATCTTCCCGACAGCTGCAACGAGCCCTGCCACAGTGAACCACCCGACTGCGCCATAGATGAAGGTCAGGAGATGGAAGAATACACCTGACACCTTGTAATAAACAAGCAGGCTCGTCAGACCCATGATAAGCCCTATGATTACCAGGAGTATCGCTGCGATATAAGAGACAAAGGTAAACTTGCCCTTTTGCAGGGAGATCTGCAATGCGGTGAAGAAATAACCGAATACCTCATCGATACCCAGACCTTTGAAGAGGAAGTAAATGCCGATTACACCGACAACAACTACAGTCGCAGCCTCAGGATAACCGAAGAGGTATGCCAGCGCATATAGCAGCATTCCAAGTCCGAGCGGCACAAAGATGGTCTTTGAGACTTTCGGGTCATCCAGCAGTTTCTTGATGATATAATAGGTCCCTTCAAGATTGGGAATCTGGCTCACAACAACCCGCTGTATGCTGCTTATCGCAATCCGGGACTGGATGATCGGGAGCACATATTCGTCTTCAGCCCCGTCCGTGACAAGGATGCAGGAATCGACCCCTGTGTTTTTTATTACTGTAGTGAGTCCTGACGCAATCCTGTGATCGCCCTCAACCATATTCGTGTGACTGCCGGCGAGTATGGATATGGCGGCATCCTCACCCCTTTCCTGGAGTTCGTCAAATATTTTTATTGCACTGAAAATCGCATTGACATCTGAATCCTCAGGATCTTTCAGCCCAAGCCGGTTCGCCGCATCCAGGCATGCCGCCCTGCCAACCACAGGACTCTCAATGCCTCCTTTATAACCGATATCGTCATCACGATCGATGCATAGAACCAATGTCCTGCCAGGAGTCATCTACATAGAAATATCTCACATATTATTAAATAATTGCTGAATCCGGGTAAAAAAAGGGGTTATATGAAGGTTATACCAGTTTTGAGCGCTGCAGGAGGAGAAGATCCTCTGTCGTAAGCTTTTCACCGCCCCTGAACTGCTGGAAGATCCGCTCTGCCTCTTTTCGGGTGGCTTTCTGCTCCCTGGTGACATAGGTCTTCTTCGTTTTCTGGCGCAGACCACTGATCACCTTGTCATAATCCCGCATCTCCTTCTGACAGGTGATAAAGTGCCTGTGCTCCTCATCTGCAGATTCCTGCGCCTCAACAAAATGTTTGTGCGCTTCGTCAGCCTCTTCACGGGACTTGTCGGCTTTTCTGTAGCATTCAACCATCAGATCATGGTGCTGCTGCGCAAGTTCCGCAATCTCTGTAACATGTGCGTGAATCTGTGATGCTTCCTTGCGCATTTCCCGCGCTTCTGTGAGCTTCGTCCGCATCTCTTTATTCTGCTCAAATTCCACTTCCTGCTCACGGATGTCAGACTGCATCTGCTTGATCTTTTCAATCAGTTCACGCTCTTTGTCTGTGCTGAAGACCTCAGTCTGCTGCTTGAACTCGAGATACTCTATCTGCTTTCTGAGCTCGGTGGTGCCATGGCTCCTGATGCTGCCATGCTCTGTCTTGAATGACTCGATCTCTTCAAAAAGGATTTTTGCTTTTTCATTGAGGCTGTTCCGCTCATCTTTGAGCCTCTGAACATCCTTGTTGTGCGTATCCCTGAGTTCCTTGTGTTTCTGCGCTTCTTCAACGAATTCGCGCGTCTGGCTGTTCAGGGCATTGCGCTCCCTCGCGTATTTGCTTGCCTGGGCATTCAGATCGTTCCGCCGATCTTTGTGCTGTTCTGACTCTGCAATAGTTTTCCTGCGTTTCTCAATCAATTCATCCAACATGCGTTACCAATCCTCAACATTGATGCCTGTCTAAGTCCCATGCCAAAAGCAGCACACAGTTTACAGCATTCGGGGAGAAGTGAAAGATAGGTATGAAGCAACGAGACGAAAAGAGCCATTTTTCCGGACCCTGGCAGAGCCAGTTATTCGACTGTCTGTTCATAATATTCAACTCCCGATACCTGAAAGAGCGCCAGGAGCGCCTTTCAACCCGACACTGCCCCGGCAATGAAGTGCTGTGGGACATATGCTTGACGTCTATTATTCAAACGTCACCTATATTCTTAAAGATTTCGCAGTATGGAGAAGATGCCGCAGGACTTCCGGACACGATCCGGACACGGTCCGGTCAGAGGCGGGAGATGCGGCAGTGCAGATCTCACAACAGAAACAATTAACATCAGACAGTGAGATAAAGGCGTTTGAAACCATTAGGAGATAAGATGATGATTTCACGAAAGATTGTAACGTGAGTGCTGGCACTGCTCGTGCTCCTCGCAGTTATCCCGGTCAGCGCCTCTGCCCAGATTGGCGGGGACCAGGGCTGGTACGTGATCCACTGCAATGTGGACGGCACCAGCGTCTATTTTGACGGTGAATACAAGGGCATGATCGCGGGCGGTGAGCTCAATGTGCCGGTCTACACCACGGCTACACCCTATTCAACAGTCAGGGTTGAAAAAGACGGTTATACCAGCGACGAGGAAAGCCTCTCACCTGCACCAGGTCAAGGGGAGACGAGAGACATATATGTAACCCTGAACCCCACACCCCCCCAAAAGGAGGGCTCTCCATCACGTCCTACCCCACAGGTGCACAGGTATATCTGAGTGGTTCATACCGGGGCGTGACTCCTCTGACGATCACCAACCTTGATGCCGGTTCGTACCATATCGAGCTTGATGAGGAGGGCTATGAAGCCTGTCCTGACACGGTCACAGTCACTGCAGGGCAGACAACGCCATATCACTTTGCTCTCACACCCATCCCCCAACCGGGTTCGATCACAGTCACTTCAAACCCGACCTATGCATACGTATACAGGGACGGGGCATACAAAGGCAGGACGCCGATGACTATCACTGATGTTTCAACAGGTACCCACATCATCGAGATAGACCTCAATGGCTACTATGACTGGAAGCAGACTGTGAATGTTCCGGCAGGCGGCAACGTCGCGGTCCACGCCAATCTCAACCCGATTCCGGTATCACCGGGATATATCTCGGTCTCCTCCTCGCCGTCAGGGGCTCAGGTGTACATAGACGGGGCATACAATGGTCTCACGCCGCTGGCGCATGCGAGTACCGCAGCTGGCACCCATACGGTCACTGTCAGACTGAGCGGATACCAGGACTACACATCCACGGTGGATGTCAGGTCTGCCACGACATCACAGGCATATGCGTCCATGATACCAGGTCCTTCAGCCACAGGCTCTGTCCATGTCACGACGACACCCACGGGTGCATCAATCATGATCGACAATGTGCTGAAGGGTGTCTCTGAGCTGACTGTCAGTGATCTGCCTGCCGGCACCCATACGGTCACTGCACAACTCGCGGGCTATAATGACGGGACAACGACGGTCACAGTCACTGCAGGGCAGACAACCAACGCAGCCCTTGCACTGAGCCCGGTCCAGACAGAAGCGGCACCAGGGTTCATCGGCGCCGGCGCACTGGTCGCACTGGTCATCTGCGGTGTGCTCTTCTTCAGGAGAAGGTCATAGACCACCGGATGACAATCCCCTCTTTTACAATTTTTATAGTGGTTGGGACATCACGCCACCAGGGGTGGGGACCTCATGAGGATCCTTTGATTCAATATGAGCATCATGCTCTCTGGGAGGGCTATATTTCAGCACCGCAAAGTAGTCACGATGCCCGAAAGACACGCGCGCCCCAAAAAAAGAAGGTATTCAGGAGGGCTTCAGAGGAAGTCTATGAGGTGTCCGCTCGCAGATTCGGTCATTCGTGAAGCCGCAGAGGAATGGATGCCAAGTCCAGGGGCGGGAGTTGCAACCCGTTCAAATAACCGGGCTCCGCCCAGAATCTGGGCGCTCTTAACACCGGTCATGATCGCCATGACGCGCACCCTGCCCTCATAGTCACTGTTTACGCGGGCACCCCAGATCACATCCGCATGCGGATCAAGTTCATATGTGAGCGTACTTGCGATCTCCTCCGCATCCTGCAGGGTCAGGTCGCTGCCGCCTGTGATGTGAATCAGGCTGCCGGTTGCACCACGGTAATCGATGTCAAGCAGGGGATGGTTGAGGCACTCGTGGACGACGCTCTCAGCCTTGTTCTGCTGCTTGGACTCACCGACCAGCATGACGGCGACTCCGCCTTTGCTCATGATGGCGCGGACATCCGCATAATCGATATTGATGAGCGACGGCTCGGTGATCGTCTCGCTGATACCCTTTACGGTCTCGGCGATCAGCTGGTCCATAACAGAGAATGCCTGCCCGAGCGGCAGATTCGGGACAAAGCTGATCAGGCGGTTGTTGTCGAGGACGATGACCGAGTCTGCTGCCTGTGAGAGTGCTTCAAGCCCTTCCTCTGCACGGAGGAGCCTGGCTTTTTCCACCTGGAACGGATAACTGACCATCGCGACAACGATGGCGCCCTGCTCCTTTGCAATCTGCGCCACGATAGGGGCGGTGCCGGTACCTGTACCCCCGCCCATACCTGCAGTGATGAAACAGAGGTCGGCTTCCTCAAGCAGGGTTTCGAGTGTGGGTCTCGCCATCTCGGCGGCACGCCTGCCTATGTCAGGGAATCCACCTGCGCCAAGACCCTTTGTGAGCGATTTGCCGATGAGCACGCGCTTGTCTGCCTGGACCATATCCAGGTGCTGCTTATCGGTATTCATCGCAATCGTCTCGGCACCGCTTACACCCATGTGGTAGAGGCGGTTGACGGTATTGTTGCCGGCACCCCCGCAACCAACGATCACTATCCTCGGCTGACCGAGGTAATCCTCTTCACCTTCAATTACTCTGTTGATAGACTTTTCACGTTCCGAATGCTTCAGAGCCTCATTTATAATAGACTGCATAACTCAACCTCCTAAAACTTAACCGAAATCAGATCGCTTTCCCTCATCACGCGGTCGCCCTGCCTTTCGAGAAGGTCCCTGACCGCATACCGGACGGTCTCTGAGACTGAGGGGAACTGCCCGGACTCGACCAGTTTCTCAAGCAACACGATCTGCTGGCGAGGCAGCCGGACTGTTATTCTGTTCATCATGCTACCACTAATATCTGACATATGTCTGTTATATGTCAGTCAATCGTCAGACATCTGTACTCCCCTTGTCTGATTCTTGATAGGTTCTCATAATACCCCAATCATATATATAGTTTCTGACTCGCAGGGAGGGCGCCCTCAAAATCGTTTTATGGCATGCAAATCAATCATTTTAAAAGGAGAGGTAAGCACCAGCGTGAACATAAAATTCCCTGCAAAAAGCGTGCACGGCGGCAGAGTGCGGCATTGCCGCTCCGTGACAGGCAGAGACCTGATTGATTTCAGTGCAAATCTCAACCCATTTGTCCCTGAATTCACATGGAATCCTGATCTCAGGGCACTTTCAGACTACCCGGATGACACATACAGTGACCTGAAGAGCGTAATCGCCGGAACATTCCAGCGCAATCCAGATGAGATCTGTGTTGGAAATGGTTCGGTCGAACTTATCAGGGCGTTCTGCTATGCCGTCCTGAAAAAAGGCGGGAAATACTATCTGAAACCGCCGACATTCGGGGAATATGAACTGGCAGCAGAACTTGCCGGTGCTGCCAGGGCACAGAGCGAAAACGAGGCGAACGTCCGTTTTCTCTGCAATCCGAACAACCCCACAGGAACGTTGCTCCCGCGAGAGGAGGTCCTCGCCATCCTTGACCGCGTCTCAGACAATGGATCATTCCTGTTTCTCGATGAGGCATTCATCGAGCTCTCAGACCCTGCCGAGAGTCTGTCTGGTGTCAGGGACGACCACCTCTTCATACTCCGCTCACTCACAAAATGCTTCTCTGTCCCGGGTCTGAGGTTTGGTTACGGTTTTGGAGACCCTGATCTCATCGCGCGCATTGAAGTGGTGCGCCTGCCATGGACAGTAAACGTCCTCGCCGAAGACTATGCCATCCAGGCATTCAGGCACTATGAGGCGCTCGGGTCCTCACGCAGGCTCATTGCAGAGGAGCGTTCATGGCTCTGCTCCCAATTGGCGGATCTCAACCTGAGATATGAGAGACCGTCGGCAAATTTCATCCTCGTGCATGTGCCGCTCCCTGCACAAGCACTCGCCGAGAGGCTGCTGAACCATGACCTGCTCGTCAGGGACTGCACATCATTCGGGCTGCCTGATTCCATCCGTATCGCAGTCAGGACACGCCCGGAGAACAGGCTGCTTGTGGAGGCGCTCAGGGAATGCTTGCCCTGATCATGGCAGGAGGGAGCGGCATCCGTCTCGGGATGGGTGAAAAGCCACTCGTCACCATCTGCGGGGTCCCGATGATCCAGTACATCATCGACGCATTTGAGGGAGGTGGATATGAAGTGGTAGTGGTCGCATCCCGCAAGACGCCGTACACCCTGAACTGGTGTCGGGGACAGGGCATCCCGCTCTTCAGGGCAGGCGGCGGAGGATATGTTGAAGATATCATTGAAGCCGTTTCCGGGACAGGAGAAGACGGTCAGCTATTCACCTGTGTCTCAGACATCCCGTGCCTGAAGAAGGAGATTATCAGGCATATCGACTCTGCATACAGGGAGTCGGGAACACCTGCCCTCTCCACCTGGGTCCCCCACAGCCTCTGTATCACGCACATGTGCAGGACGCAGTATACGGAGCGCATCGACGGCGTCACGGCATGCCCGGCAGGCATCAATATCCTGCGAGGCGACCTCATCACAGAGACCCAGGAGGAGCGGAAACTCCTGGTCACTGACAACAGGCTGGTCTTTAATATCAACACCCGCAAAGAATTAACAGAGGTCCGGCGGTTTCTCTGCAGGGAGAGGAGGAGAACCACCAGTGGGTAAGCGTTCATGAAGAGCGCTCATGTGCACCTGCCCTGCGAATGAACCGCGGCATAGGTTATCATTAAGAAAAACTCTATTTACAGAAGCAGCAGAGAGGTTACCATATGAGATCATCGCAGGAGATTGAGCTGGAGGGGCATATCATCGATTCCGGCACCATGACCCTCGTATTTGACAAGATTATGGATATGGGCGGCGAGTTTGAAGTCCTTATCTTTGAAGTCGGCAAAAGGAAGAAAGATCCCAGTTACGCCAGGATCAAGGTGGGTGCACCTGATGAAGGGCGCCTTGCTTCAATAATCAGCGAACTGCACCGCCTGGGTGCGCGCCAGCCAGAGGTAGGCGATATCACCACTCTTCCGGCAGAGGGAGACAGGATTGTGCCCAAAGGATTTTACTCAACCACCAATCACCCGACATACATCAAATATCAGGGGGACTGGCTGCAGGTAGAGAATATCGAGATGGACTGCCTCATCGTCGTGAGAGAGGATGAGAGGAAAGCAGTCTGCACACCCCTCTCAAAATTAACTGCCAGAGATGCAGTGGTCATCGGCGAGCAGGGCGTGAGGGTTGCCTATCCTGAACGCCCGCGGAAGGTGAGCACCTTTGAGTTTATGCAGGGGAGCGTCTCGTCCGAGCGCCCGAGCGAGACGATCATCACGCAGATCGCCAGGGAGATCGTCACACTCAAGAAAAAAGGCGGTAAAATCGGGTTCGTGGGCGGTCCTGCGATCATCCATACAGGTGCTGCCGAGTCGCTTGCCAAGATCATCAGGGACGGATACATAGACGTGCTCTTTGCAGGCAATGCCCTCGCAACCCATGACATCGAATACAGCCTCTTCGGCACATCACTGGGGATGGACCTGAAGACAGGGAAGCTGGTTACAGGCGGACACAAACACCACATTTATGCGATCAGCGAGGTGATGCGGGCAGGCTCCATACAGAGTGCCGTGGAGAGCGGCATCATTAAGAGCGGCATCATGTACGAATGCGTAAAGAACAATGTGCCATTCGTCATTGCGGGCTCAATCAGGGATGACGGACCCCTGCCTGATGTCATCACCGACGCCATGGCAGCCCAGGACGCCATGAGGGAGCATATCAGGGACTGCGACATGATGCTGATGGTCAGCACGCTCCTTCACTCCATAGCAGTGGGCAACTGCCTCCCCTCATATGTGAAGACAATCTGCGTTGACATCAACCCGGCATCAGTGACAAAACTGATGGACCGCGGCACCACGCAGGCGATCGGTGTCGTCAGTGATGCCGGGACGTTCATGCCCCTCCTCGCAAAACACATCCACAGATACGGGCGTATCAACGCGTGAGCGGCATCCAGGACGGCATCTCCTCTTCAAGCAGATACTCCCATTCTCTTTTGCATGAACAGTCGATCTCCATCAGGGCATCCAGGAGCCCCCGGTCCCCGGTCAGGCTGTAGGTCCGGATGCCGTCCACGATCTCCCTGTCACAATGCCTGCAGTTGTGCGGACCGCGCATCTTTCCCCCCCCCACAGGGTCGCAGGTGACATGGGGATCAGCCCTGATCAGGGCATCCAGCACACTCCACAGGTAGGGAGGACGGTATGCCCTCTGTCTCCAGAACCTCTCAAGGTCGGTGCGGCTCTGGACTGTGCACGGGTTCATGGAAATCAGGTCAGAGAAGGGGGCTGCCTCCTGTATTGAATGGTGCATGTCTTCCAGGGCTTCGCGTTCTGTGAGAAACAGGGGTTTCATGAGGAGATACGCCTTGACACCGGCACCTGACTGGTGAGACACCGCAGCTGCGTGTTTGAAATCCTCAAAGGTAAAGCCTTTGTTGATGCACTTCTCCCTGATCTGGTCGTTGGTGGTCTCAAGACCCATGGCAACATAGAGGGGGCGGTCCCAGGCACCGGTATCCGCTGCTTCGAGAACCGCGCCCAGCCTTTCGGCATCCACGTATTCAGGGCGGGTCTCGGCGATGATCACCTTGCCTGAGAATGCCTCTGCCGCAGCAAGACGGGCAGGCTCGGGAACCTCATCGGGATCAAAAAAACTTCCTGAGGTGAAGATCTTGACCATCTGGTACCGGTCTTTGTCGAACGCCGCCATGACCCATGCGATCTGGCTGAGCAGGCGGGCGGTCAGGTCACTGCCTGAGAGTCCGTGGTAGCGTTCATGCCGGTAACCGCACATGGTGCAGCGGTCCCAGGCACAGCCTCCGGTCCTGAAGATGACTGTCAGTGAATTGAGTACTTCATCCTGGTACAGGTCTTTTGAGATCCAGCACGCAAGCGGCTTTTCATGGTCAGAGGATATCATCAGTGGTATAATGATTGGTCATACCGGCATGAAAAAAGATCGCCCCGGAACAGGGATGAACAACCTATTTTTACTGGGAAGTCAAAGAGTTTAAGGCGAGCCGGGATAGTCTAGTCCGGAAAGGCGGTGGCCTTGAAAGCCACTGGTGCTCTGCACCTCGGGAGTTCAAATCTCCCTCCCGGCGTTTGGTGTGAGATTTTAAACTCCCTCACTTTCAGTGGCTCAATCACATTCCTTCAGAATGCGACATTACCGGAACATCTATTTAGTGGTGCACACCATTGCCATTCTGATGATGGATGATCCCCCTGTTAATAGTGGATGATGAGCCCCTCATTCTGGATATCGCAAAAACGTATCTCGAAAAGACCGGCGATTTTACTGTTGATACCCCCGCATCCGCACGCGAAGCCCTGGATAAGATGCAGACCGCCACTTATGACGCCATCATTTCTGATTACGAGATGCCGGAGATGGACGGTATTGAGTTTTTGAAGACCGTCCGTGGGAGTGGTTCGGAGATCCCGTTCATCATCTTCACCGGGAAGGGGCGGGAGGAGCTGGTCATCGAAGCGATAAACAGTGGCGTTGATTTTCACCTCCAGAAAGGAGGAATGCAGAAGGAGGGGTGAGATGCAAACTATACCAGATAAATATCGTATTATCCTGGCTGGAATCGGTCTCGCAGCGCTCTTGTGGATTTGTGAATCTGCCCTACATGTCGTTTTCTTCCAAGATGGTGATTTCGTCCAGCAATTGTTTTCCCCGGATCCACACGAACTCTGGATGCGATTATTGACCCTTGTTCTGATCCTCATATTCAGCATTTATGCCCAGAACATTATCAAC
>DARA01000029.1:2240-4073 GCA_002503135.1 Methanomicrobiaceae archaeon UBA207 | reverse complement strand
CCCGGTCATATCCCATTTGAGCCTGTGGTTGCATTATATCTCCTCCAGATCTTTTTGTGTGAAAAACAATGTCTCCTGGTTTTTAATACTTTCTTCCACCAAATCAAGCTTTTGACGTGGATAATGGAAGACAGTATACGTCTTCCCCCGGATAGACAGCGTACCGGGTTCACGAATGGTCGTCTGCCGCCTCATCCGTTGTTTCAGGCTGCGGATCGTACCTGAGGTGGCGATGGCGCGCAGGGCGACCCTCATGCCGCCGGCGGTGGTGACGGTTGCAATCACCGTTTCAAGGTCTCTCTCAGTCCCGCGTGCGCACCGCACAATCACATAACCACCCTCGCAGAAGACCACGGCGGGCTGCATCCGGGCTGCCCCTGCATCCCCCCAGAGGGTTGTCGCCGCCTCCCTGACTGAGAGATAGAGGTCTTTTGAATCCGGGTTGACATGATAGGGGAGTATGCGGGCGAGGAGGTACCTGCGCCTGCCGCGCATCGACGGAGGCACCGGTTTCATGGCACCACCCTCACCGCATCGGTCCCGTCCATCAGCCGGCAGACGGCACCGAGCGCCTCACTGACTTCGTCCTCCTCCATACCAAAGAGAGAGCAGAGGTGTGCCATATCGCGGACGGAACGCTGTGCCAGGATCGATGGCGCACTGCTTGACAAGGTCACAGGAAACCCGTAACGGCGCTGGAGCCTGAGGATCTCCGCATATCTCTGCAGCACCCGCTGCCTCCCTGAACCACGGTAATGGATAAGGGGATAGAGCGAGATGTCGATGCCGACCAGATTCTCTGCCGCCGTCCGTGCAGCCACATGATCAAACGCCCCCCTCTGCTGTTTGTAGAGGTTGCGGAGGATGTGGACGCCGCTCTGGGAGATCACGCCACGGTTGAATGCGGTATCACGGGCATCCACCATGATGACATCACATGCGCCCTCTCTGCGCCGCACTCCTGTGACCGCCTGCCGCAGTGTCTCTTCACTGACCACTGCACCCCTCAGCACCTGCACGCCCCCGGAGCCGGGGCCTCCTTCCGGCGCCGTGACAGAGACGATGCTGTCAAACCCAAGGTCATGCGCCTCGAGCGCCATCCGGCTGAGAGAGGAGTCCCCGTCCGGGTATGGACAGATACAGGCGTCAGTACGATTCATTGGAGTGAACCGTATAAAAAAAGAGATATTTATTTTCCGCGGTTCGCATTTGACCTGATGCTCGGTCGGGTTTTCTCGGTTCCGCGCCCGCGTCTCCGCATACCGCGTCCTTTGTGACCAGCAGAGGTCATCCCGCGCTCTGCGCGCCCCTGGTGCACTGCATCAGATATCCATGAGAGTGCCGGGTCACTGCGGATGACAGGGTGGCTGCCATCCACGAGGATGACCTCGAACCATTTCTGTTTGCCGTCCTGACCGACCCAGTATGAGTTCAGCACTTCCATATTCGGGTACCTGCGGGATGCACGCTCCTCCGCGATCCTCTGCAGGCTCTTCCCTGGCGTGATACGGCGCGCACCCATGCGGGCAGTCCGGCGTCCACGCACAAAACGTGATTTGCGCCGTCCTCCACGGCGGATCTTCACCCGCGCAACAACGATCCCCTGTTTTGCCTTGTAACCCAGTGCACGTGCGCGGTCGATCCTTGTCGGGTGTTCCAGACGCACAACCGAACCCTCGCGGCGCCACTGCTGCATCCGGTGCCACAGAAGAGTGCGCACCTCTGAAGCATCAGGTCTCTTCCATGCCTCACGGACATAGGCGTACATTGACTTTGACATTCGATTATTTCACCTCAAGGTTCAGCAATATGCCACATTCCTTTTTCCGGGAC
>DARA01000029.1:0-1902 GCA_002503135.1 Methanomicrobiaceae archaeon UBA207 | reverse complement strand
TATCCCGTAATTCTTATTATGTCAGCAGGAAAGCATTTAAAGACGCCGTCTCAGAGGGGGGTGCGCCACCAGGCACGCCAGGGATCAGGCATCCCCCTTCTTCTTCTCAGTAACACAGATCTCATCGATACGGGTATGCGGGTACTGCCCTGAGGCATCCTTCTCTGCCGACTTCACCATATCCCATACAGTGAGGAGTGCGACGCTGACGCCTGTGAGTGCCTCCATCTCAACACCGGTCATGCCGGTGGACTTCACCCTCACCGCCACCTCAATATACCCGTCACCGTCCTCAAAATCGACTGTTACCCCGCCGAGCGGGATTGGGTGGCACATCGGGATGATGCGGGGCGTATCCTTGACTGCAAGGGTTGCGGCGACGCGGGCGGTCGCAAGCACATTGCCTTTTAGCACACTGCCGGTACGGATCGCCGAGAGGGTCTCCTCACTGAGATATATCTTCCCTTTTGCAGCCGCCTCGCGGGCGACCACGGCCTTGCCGCTGATATCGACCATCCGCACACGACCTTCACTGACATGCGTGAACTCTGCCACCATAAACACCTTCCCTGAATAATTCGCAGGGGATGTATTCAAGAAGATCGCTTGCGGTCATCCCCTCGCCACGGGTCTCTGCCGCAGCCGTCCCTGCGCATCCATTCACATAGGCGGCGATGCATGCCGATTCAAAGGCAGGCAGACGGCAGAAGAGCGCCGCCGTGATGCCGGCAAGGACGTCGCCGGTGCCGCCAGTGGTCATTGCCGCAGACCCGGTCGTATTGAAGCGGACGCGTCTCCCGTCAGAGATCACATCCACTGCCCCTTTCAGGAGCACGGTCCCGTTTTCAGCCGCCTCCTTCACCGCGTGCCCGCGTGGCGCCAGCGGGGCGGGAGGCTGGGTACCTGTGATGCGCCCGAACTCGCCTCCATGCGGGGTATAGATCGTATCCCCGGCAACCGGCAGGGGGAGGCGGAGGGCGTCCGCGTCAAAGACCGCACGCCTGCAGTGCGGTGCGATCTCCATGACGACGGCATGGCTCCCGCTCCCAAGTCCATTGCCGCAGACCACCACGTCAGCCCGTTCGGCGAGATGCAGGATCACTTCGCAGTGCTCTGAGTTTATGAAACTGCCCTCAAGTTCCTCGACTATCAGGTCAGGGTGCGGCATAAATACCGGTGATGCGATCCGCACGATGTCTGCACCGGCGCGGAGCGCCCCGAGACCTGCGAGGTACGGGGCGCCCTGATAAGGTCCGCCGCCCACGACGAGCACCTCGCCGCCGGCACCCTTGTGTGAGTCAGGGCGGCGGTGCGGGATGAGTGTCAGGTCGCCGGGACCGACACACACCTCTGCCTCCAGAGGGATGCCGATATCAATGACCTTGATGTCAATTGCCTCTGCCACGTCCACCTGTTTCGGGCGGTGGAATGCACAGATCCTCTGTGGTATGATGCCGGGGGTGGGGAGATCTGCCGAGATGATATCTGCCTGGCTTTTGTTCGCATATGTGATGCAGGTCTTCAGTGGTTCACGCGGGATGCCTGATGCCCCTGTCCCGAGCATCGCATCGATGATCAGGTCTGCATCATCAAAGAGCGCTTTCAGCACCGCCACATCCACACCGCACCTGACAGGGTGGAGTGCCACCGCACACCTGCGAAGGAGGGCAAGCTGCGATGCCGTCTCACAGGTCATGGACCCGGCGCCGGGATAGATGACATCCGTATCCACGCCATGCTGGAGATACCTGGCTGCGACCATCCCGTCACCGCCATTGTTGCCTGCCCCGCAGAGCACCAGCACATGATCAGGGGATGATGCCAGCGCCATCTCTGCAAGGGCTTTTCCCGCACTCTCCATCATCTGCAGCTGCCCTGCCCCCAGTGCTGCCGCATTCAGGT
>DARA01000057.1 GCA_002503135.1 Methanomicrobiaceae archaeon UBA207 | reverse complement strand
AAATGAAGTGGACCTGAAGAAACGCCACACAAATATCGAGTAACAGGAGGCAGATGAGGATGACACAGAGACGGTGTGCCGGAAGGGTCGGGGCGATTGACCTGTCAGGCATCAGAAAACTGTTTGATGCCGGCGGTCCTGATGCGATCAACCTCGGTATAGGGCAGCCGGATTTTGACACACCCGGACACATCAAGGAAGCGGGGATACAGGCGATCCGTGACGGGAAGACAGGTTACACACCAAATGCAGGGATTCCTGAGCTGAGGGAGGCGATCTCTGAAAAGCTCAGGCATGAGAATGGTCTCTCATGCCAGACAGAGAACATCCTTGTCACCGCCGGCGGAAGCGAAGCCCTGCACCTTGTCATGCAGGCGCTCGTCGAGCCAAGCGACCGCGTCCTGATCCCTGACCCGGGGTTTGTCTCATATGCCGCGCTTGCGGCGATCGCCGGCGGGCGTCCGGAAGGTATGCCGCCCGATGAGACGATGCACATCGATATCGACCATGCACAGGAGCGGATGGACGGGGCACGTCTGCTCGTCCTCAATTCGCCCTCCAACCCGACAGGGATGGTGGAGAGCGAGGCATCGATCCGTGCCCTGGTAGAATATGCAGATGATGCCGGCGTCACTGTCGTCAGCGACGAAGTCTATGAGCATTTCACGTACGGCAGAAAACACTACAGCGCAGCACTCTATGGTGATGATGTAATCACCATCAATGCCGCAAGCAAGACCTATGCGATGACAGGCTGGCGCATCGGCTATCTGGCGGCACCTGAGGAGTATGTCAATGGCTGCCTCAAAGTACACCAGTACTGTCAGGCATGCGCCACCTCAATCGCCCAGTATGCGGCAGTGGCGGCATATACCGGCGACCAGTCTGTCGTCGCAGAGATGAAGCAGGAGTACCTGGAGAGGCGGAACCTCCTGTATGCAGGGTTGAGAGAACTTGGATTTGACTTTCCGGAACCGGAAGGGGCATTTTATATGTTTGTCCCCATGGGCAGGGACCTCATCGCGCAGACGATAGAGGGAGGCATAATCATCGTCCCGGGAGATGCATTCGGGGAGAACGCACCTGATCATGCCCGCCTGAGTTATGCCACATCAAAAGAGAACCTGAACAGAGCACTCGAACGCCTGAATAAGATAAAAGGTGAATGAAATGATCAGAGAACTATTGAGACGACTGTCTGATGCACACGGAGTATCAGGATATGAAGGCAACCTCCATGAGATCATCAGGAATGAACTTGCCGGCTGCGTCGATGAAATCCGGGAAGACGTGATGGGCAACCTCATAACTGTAAAACACGGCGATGACTACAAGATCATGATCGCTTCCCATATGGACGAGATAGGACTGATAGTGCAGTACATCGATGAGAATGGGTTCATCAGGTTTGTCACTCTCGGCGGATGGTACGCCCCGACCCTGTACAACCAGCGTGTAATCCTGCATGGGAAAAAGGGCAGGATCACAGGAGTGATCGGCGGAAAGCCGCCACACATGTTAAAAGAGGAGGAGCGGAAGAAGGAGCTGAAGATCGAGAACTTTTTCATCGACGTGGGAGCTTCCAGCGCAGCAGATGTGGAGGAACTGGGTATCACCATCGGCACGCCGATCACCACAGACCGCGAATTTTCAGATCTGAGCGGGACGCGTGTGACCGGCAAGGCGCTCGACAACCGCGTGGGTGTCGCGATGCTGATCAGGACCATGCAGCAGATGAAATCTCCGCATACGATATACGGCGTCTTCACGGTACAGGAGGAGCTGGGACTGAAAGGTGCAAAAACAAGCGCATTCTCACTCAGTCCCGACTGCGCCATCGCAACTGATGTCACGATTCCGGGCGACCACCCGGGCATCGAGAAGAAGGATTCATCGGTCGAGATGGGCAAGGGACCGGTGCTCGTCCTGGTCAGTGCAGCCGGCAGGGGTCTGATAGCAAACCAGAAGATGGTCGAGTGGCTGAAGGAGACGGCAGAAAAGAATGATATTCCGATCCAGGTTGAGGTAGGTGAGGGAGGAAACACAGATGCGACGATCATCCACCTGGTAAAAGGCGGCATCCCCAGCATTCCATTCTCTGTCGCAACGCGCTATATCCACTCGCCGGTGGAGGTTGTGGATATAGGAGATATAGAGGCAGGCGTGAACCTGCTGGTTGAGGCACTGAAGAGCAGACCTGACCTCTGATCACGTTTCCGGCGGTTGCGGCGGTGAGGTGCTCACTTCACCGACCCTGCAAAGAAAAATACGCCCCGTTTCCCCCTTTCTTCCATGACTTTCCCTTCCATGGTGAGCTGGCGCAGGTACTTGTTAATTTCAGTGGGACGCATGCCTGACATCTCACACAGGTCTTCCATCGTGCACGGACGGCGCCTGATGGTCTGCATGATGCTGTCGAGGGCATCCTCTGAAAACCTCTCCCCGCCCTCCGTTGGCGGGGGCTTTCTGATCATCTCCACTGCCGGATAATCAAGACCGGCTGCGAATCTCTCCAGGTCCTCTTCACTGGCAGCCCTGATCCAGGTGACCACGCCCGGACGGTCAAGCGTATTCAGATCCACCCTGTCAGGTCGGATTCTCAAAACCGCCTTCCGCAATGCCTCGATCTCGGTTTCAGTGTCATTCAGACCAGGCACGACGAAAATTTCAAGCCATATCTCCCCTTTGAACTCCTCTCTCAATGCCTCCAGACCGGATATTATCTTCTCTATACTGAGAGAGGGGTGAGGACGGTCAATTCTCCTGAAAGTTCTCTCCTCTCCGGTATCGAGTGACGGGATGATGACATCAATGCCACTGACCTCTTCACGCACCTCCTGCAGAGAGAAGAGGCTGCCATTGGTGAGAAGGGCAACACGGTATTCGGGATATCTCTCAGCAAGAAAGTCAGAGATCTTCCCGATTCCGCTGTGGAGTGTCGGTTCCCCTGAACCTGAAAATGTTACATAATCAAGAGAGGGGTGTTTTGCAAGACAGTCATCGAGCTCTGAGATGACCCCGGCAGTTGGTACATACTCCTTCCGTTCAGTGGTGAGATGCGTGGTCCTTCCGCACTCGCAGTAGATGCAGTTATAACTGCAGGTCTTCAGCGGGACGAGATCGACACCCAGGGATCTGCCGAGTCTCCGTGAAGGTACAGGACCAAATAGGTGCTGGTATGTCATTTTTGTATTTTACTGGTATTACCGCTACATATATTAATTTGTGCGCCTATGAGTACTATATCAGTTATTCCGGAGGTTATGTAATTGAAAATCTGTGTCACTGCAAAAGGGGATTCACTGGATTCACAGGCTGAAATGCGATTTGGAAGAAGCCCGTTCTTCATTGTAATCGATGAGGAGAGCGGCGCTTCAAGTGCGATAAAAAATGAATACGCAGATGCTGCGGGGGGTGTCGGACCAAGATCGGCGCAGGTACTGATCAGCAATGGTGTGCAGGTCCTCATCACCGGACAGCTGGGCGGCAATGCACAGAGGGCGATCGAAGCAGCCGGTATAGAGGTATACCAGTACAGATCAGACGGGACAGTGAATGACGCCCTGAAGCAGTACAGGGACGGCAGCCTCACCCGCATCCTTTGATACATCCGCCTTACATGAAGATCGCTGTCGCCAGCGGGAAAGGGGGCACAGGGAAGAGTACATTCGCTGCAAACCTTGCCCTATCCCTCTCAAAGAGCAATGATGTCGTACTTGTGGACTGCGATGTAGAGGAGCCAAACCTCCACCTCTTCTTCGATGCAGAGCATGAAGAGTCAGAGGTTACGGTGCCGGTGCCTGTTGTTGATCCAGGGAAGTGCACTTTCTGCGGCAAATGTGGTGATTTTTGCCAGTATGGCGCGATCACTGTCCTGAAAGATGACATACTCATATTAATGGATCTCTGCCACTCCTGCGGGGGGTGCAGGATTGTATGCCCGTATGATGCAATAACCGAAGTTCCGCGTGTAATCGGGAAGGTGCGGGACTCCCAACCGGATGAGCACCTGAGGCTGGTCACTGGTGTACTCAATGAAGGTGAGACGCATGCGCCTGTGGTGATTCAGATGGCAAAGGCACTGGCGGGCAGCACACCGACCCCGGCAGGGGCGGTGTTCGAACACCAGTTCAGAGAACTGGTGTGCAGCATGGCGGATGTCACCATATACGACTCTTCACCAGGCATCGCCTGCCCGGTGATCGAGACAGTAGAGGGCGCAGATTATGTCGTCCTGGTCACTGAATCAACACCATTCGGCATACACGACCTTGAACTCGCCATAGGTGTGGTGGAGAAGCTCGGTATCCCCGCAGGTGTTGTCATCAACAGGAGTGACGGATTAGATGAGATGACTGAAGAGTTGTGCCGCCGCCATTCCCTGGAGATCATAATGAGAATCCCGTTTGATCGCAGGATCGCAGGTGTACAGAACAGGGGCGGTCTCTTCTCGCAGGATATGCCGGAATGGCAGGGGCGGTTCACCGACCTCTACCACCACATCCGGGAGACCGGAGGAGGTGGGGCATGAAACGTATCGCAGTCATCAGCGGAAAAGGAGGGACTGGAAAGACCATGGTCTGCGCCGCCCTCGCCGCCATCTTCCCACCGGATCTCGTCCTTGGAGACTGTGACGTGGATGCGTCAAACCTCGGGCTCATCTTTCAGCCGGAGATCATCTCAAGATCTCCCTATTACGGTCTTAAGGTAGCAGAGATCGACCAGGACACCTGTACCCGGTGCGGCTCCTGTGAAGAGCACTGCAGATTCGGGGCGATCAGATCCCAGGAGGGGGAGTTTCTCGTTGACAGCATCAGGTGCGAAGGCTGTTCAGTATGCACCCTTGTCTGCCCTAAGGAGGCAGTGAGTATGGTGCAGAAAGTCAATGGGGAGTTATATTATTCCAATACCAGGATCGCTCCTCTATCACACGCACGGCTTGAGCCGGGTTCAGGCACAAGCGGTCTGCTCGTGAGGGAGGTGCGAAAACAGGCAGATGAGAGGGATGGAGACCGGGCATTCTTCCTCTCAGACGGTCCACCGGGCATCGGGTGTCCTCTTATAGCGACAGTGACAGGCATGGACGCCGTGCTCATAGTCACAGAGCCGAGCCTCTCGGGACTTCATGATCTGAAACGTGTTGTGACAGTTGCAGAGGGCTTTGGAGTGACCATTTTTGTTGCGATCAACAAATACACGCTCGAAGAGGAGATCGCCACCAGGATCGAAGACTATTGTGTGGAGAGGGGGCTGCATGTGGTGGGAAAGATCCCATTTGACCCGACCGTCATCGAGTCGATACGGAATGGCAGACCTGTCACAGATTATGACTCTCCGGCGGCTGATGCCATCAGGAGGATGTGGGAAGAGATCGCAGAAATATGGGTGAATACATGAATGGTGATGCACCCGGCGGAGGTTATGGCAGAGGAGGGAGGGGACGCCGCCGCGTCAGGAGACAGATACGTCCGGATGCCAGGTACTGGTGCTATGCCCCGGTATGCGGTGGTGACACCCCTGCAGGCACGGTCTTTATCACCCCTGCCGAGATCGAACTCCTGAGGCTGATCGACCTCATGGGCATGAAGCAGGAGGAAGCGGCTGCCGCGATGGGCGTCTCACGAAAGACTGTCTGGCGGGACCTCCATGAGGCACGCCGGAAACTTGCCGACGCACTCATTCACGGCAGGACCATCGAGATCGCCGGATGCTCGGGGAGGGGCGGCGACGAGTGCACATCCACACGGGAATCACGAGATGGGGAGTCCCGATAACCCGCGGCACTGACCATTTTTGGCATATGCAACACAGGCATTGCCTGCAGATTTGCCACAGATACCGGCAGAAGATCTGAGATCACCTCTTTCTTCCCCAGAGCAGCACCATCAATGCGGCGGCGATGACCGGAGCATGCGCCAGGGGTGCCTGCCGGGCAGTGGTGGCAGCAGCCACTGCCGCCGGAGTTGCAGTTGTTGCGGCGGGTGTTATCGGGGCGGGCGTGGGCGACCCGGTCGCGGGATACTCTGGTGCCCCTGTCACAGTTCCACCTTCTTCATATACGATGGCAAAGTACGAGAGTCCGGAACTTGTCGCACGGTAATGCATCCAGCCATTCTCCTCCTTTATGAACTCTGTAGGCAGGTGCTGCCACTCGCCGCCATGATGGCAGAAGAGCACCACGTCATGCGTGGAATAGCCGTTTTCTGTCAGCCATGATCTGGCGACATCAAACTCAATCACTGCCTGGCTGATATCCTCTTCCGTCGCTTTATAGAGATTCACGTCAATGTACTGATAGATACTGGCGTCAGGAGACGGGATGTCGCCAGGCAGGCTGTTTTTCTTCTCAGCTGTCAGAAGGATTGTGCCAGTATCCGCTTTTGCAGTGAGGGTGATCATGTACACCGCAGATTTATCAAAGGTAAATTTCGCGGACTCTCCGGTTTTCAGGTTGCTGACGACCGCTGCGGCAGTCTCTGATGCGCCGCCGCCTGACGGGGAGGAGACCTGCGGCGCAACTGTGACAGTGATATAATCTGTTCTTGTCGAGGTGTTGCAGAGGTTCGCAATGCTGACATTCAGGCTGACGGTGTATGTACCTGCGGCAGTATAGGTGTGCGTGGCATTCTGCTCGGTTGATCTCCCGCCATCACCGAATGTCCAGTTCCATGTAGTGGGGCTGCCTGTGGAGGTGTCATTGAACTGAA
>DARA01000073.1:6194-6690 GCA_002503135.1 Methanomicrobiaceae archaeon UBA207 | reverse complement strand
GCATCGTCCCGCGCCGTCGGGTGGTCGTTGATCTCACCTGCATGGTCGACGCCATTGACCATCAGGTACGAGATGTCCTCTGCAGGGATCTCGACCACATGGAAGAAGCATTTCACTGACGGGATCGACCCGTCAAAGACCGTGTCCCATTTCTGCCCGGCGGTGGAGAGGAAGACGCCGAGCCGTCTGCCCTTCCGCTCAGGCGGCACCACAGGGAGTTTGAGGACGTACTTGCGGGAGCGAAACACCTGCGCACGGTCGACGAGCGCCTTCATCTGCGCACACAATCCCATGCAATAGATGGGGGAGGCGAGGATGATCACATCGGCATCAACGATCATGTCATGGATCACATCCATCCCGTCACGCTGAACGCACCTGTTCAGTTTCTCACAGGCATTGCACCCCCTGCACGGGTTCACGTCCGCCTCGGTGAGCGCAATCTTCTCGATCGCAACATCGCCAGCCTCCTCCATCGCAGCAAGCACCCAGTCGA
>DARA01000073.1:0-5863 GCA_002503135.1 Methanomicrobiaceae archaeon UBA207 | reverse complement strand
CAGTCGAGGAGGGTCTCGGAATTGCCGTGCCGTCGCGGACTCCCGGCAAAAGCCAGCACTTTGATCGCCATTGCATCCATCTCTGTACCGAGAGGCTAAAAACCTTGGTCTGCTCCCTGGGAGCCATGAGGAAGCAAAATGATTATTACAGAGGTGTGTCAAGTAAGACACATGGCAACAAAAGAGAACGCCCTTGAGGCATATGCCGGTGAATCGGAGGCGAACAGGAAGTATGCCGTCTTCTCTGAGAAGGCGGCGGCTGAGGGGTTCGGCACTGTGGCAAGGCTCTTCAAAGCCGCATCCGGGGCTGAGGCGATCCATGCAAAACGCCTCCTCTTCGTCCTTGACGGCGTGGGGTCGACAGAGGAAAACCTCGCAAAGAGCGTTGCAGGGGAGAGACATGAATATACAGAGATGTACCCCGGATTTGTGAAAGAGGCGCAGTCCGAGCGTAAGAGCGATGCAGAGAATATATTCACCCATGCCATGAAAGCAGAGGAGGTCCATGCAGGGCTCTATGCAAAAGCCTTCGATGCGGTCAAAGCCGGCAAAGACCTTGATGCAAAGGCGATCTTCCTCTGCCCGGTCTGCGGGAACATCGAGCTCAATGAAGCGCCTGAAAAATGCCAGATCTGCGGTGCACCCAGACGGATGTTCCGTGAGATCGAGTGAATACGCAGGGCGGCGGCACACCTTCATCCTGGTACAGAAAGATGCCTGAAGTGACGGTATATTCAACCAAATCCTGCCCGTACTGCCGGATGGCGCGGGCGTTCCTGGACAAAGCCGGGATCACGTACAGGGATGTGGATGTAGGGGAGGACACGGATGCAGCCCGCGAGATGGTCAGGATCTCGCAGCAGATGGCAGTCCCGGTCATCGTGTACGGAGACGAGGTGATCGTCGGATTTAATGCGACACGCCTGAGGGAGGTGTTTGGTGCAGAAACCGCCACCGGCGCATATGATGTGCTGATCCTGGGCGGCGGACCTGCGGGGCTCACTGCGGCAGTCTACTGCGGACGCAAACTGCTCAGGACCTGTGTCGTCACTGCGACGATCGGGGGGCAGGCGCTTGAGACCTGGGCGGTCGAGAACTATATGGGCTACCGGATGATCACAGGCGAAGACCTGATGGAGAAATTTGAGGCGCAGGTGCGCGAACAGGAGATCGATATCGAGCTCGGCACCATCACCGCAGTGGAGGGTGGAGAGGGCATCTTCACTGTACATACAGATACCGGCGGAGAGTTCAGGGGACGCTCACTCATCATCGCAAGCGGCAGGCGTCCGCGCCGCCTGAATGTGGATGGCGAGGAGAAGTTCTGGGGCAGGGGAGTCTCTGTCTGTGCGACCTGCGACGCCCCGCTCTTCAGGGACAGGAATGTGGTGGTCGTGGGCGGCGGGAATTCCGCCCTGACGACAGCGATCGAGATGAGCAGGATCGCCAGGTCGGTGACCCTGGTCGTCAGGAGCAGCATCAGGGCAGATGAAACATACCTGAGACGCTATGAAGAGGCGGAAGGGATCAGGACGTTCCTGAACCATGAGGTCGTCAGGTTCGAGGGGGACACGCTCCTCTCAGGCATAATAATCAGGGACAGGGAGACGGGCGCAGAGACGAAACTCGGGGCAGACGGGGTCTTTATAGAGATCGGGCAGGAGCCGAACACCGGGTTTCTCCAGGGTCTCGTCGACCTGAACCCTGCAGGCGAGGTGATCGTGGACAGGGACTGTACCACCTCTCTCGGGGGTGTCTTTGCCGCAGGCGACGTCACCTCAATAGCAGGGAAGCAGATCATCATCGCCGCAGGCGAAGGCGCAAAAGCCGGGCTAGGGGTGTACAGGTACCTGATGGAGCGGTGAAGACCGGCATTCACTTTCAGACCGCTCTCTCCCTTCCCATATATACCGGCACCCCTGATCACAGCTCATGCATTCCAGAGACATCCTGATGTACGACCAGACGCTCTTCCGCGATCCTGAGGTCTTTGAATTTGATTATGTCCCTGAACATCTTCACCACCGCGACGCAGAGGTGCGTGAACTCGCATACCTGGCAAGACCAGGGATGAGAGGCGGCAGCCCCAGGAATGCCGTCATCAGGGGTCTCCCGGGCACAGGGAAGACCACCACTGTCCTCAAACTGTTTGCCGAGATCGAGGAGACAACCAAACGGCTGGTGCCGGTGTACGTCAACTGCCAGCACAACCGGACGAAGTTCAGTGTATTTGCCAGGATATTCGAGAAGCTCGCCGGTCATATGCCGCCGTCGTCAGGGACGCCACTCTCGGACCTTATGAGGAAGACCGCGGGACTGATGGAGAAGCGTGGCTGTGTCCTCCTCGTCTGCCTCGATGACGCCAATTACCTCCATTATGAGGATGACCTCAATGACCTCCTCTACAACCTGCTGCGCCTCCATGAGACATATGCCGGGATCAGGACAGGTGTGTATGCGATCGTGAGCGATATGTCGCTTGACCTCTGCAATGAGGTCGATACCAGGGTCTTCTCTGTCTTCCACCCCACAGAGGTGACGTTCCTGCCCTACTCAAAGGAAGGGACCAGGGAAATCCTTGCCGGGAGGGTCAGGCAGGGTCTGTTCCCGAATGTGATGCCAGGCACCGCCCTCGACTTCATCACCGACCTGACATACCAGGAGGGCGACATCAGGGCAGGCATCGAGATCATCAGGCTGGCGACAGAGAATGCAGAGAGGGATGCCAGGCGGACCGTCACCAGGAGGGACGTGATGGCGGCGACCCGGCATGCGGTCTCGCCCACACTGCAGTCAAAGGTGGCACACCTGAAAGGGGGCGAACGCGAACTCCTCCACCATATCGCTGATCTCAAGGCGACGGGTGAGCAGGAGATGACCTCGGGCGCGGTATTCGGTGCGGTCTGTGAGGATATTGGTATCGGGTACACCACCTTCTACGGGCGGCTGAGGCGGTTTGAGGCGGGAGGGTTTCTTGACCTGCCGCTCCGCACCCGGAAGGGGAGGACGAGGGAGATCATATTCAGGTACGACCCTGGAAAGGTGGTGGAGGCGTGCAGGCAGGTCCCTGAGCACTCCCAAAAAGATAAAATGTTTGAACAACAAGATATCTCTTAGTTTACAAAATTACATATTTATTTGGTGTTGTAAACTGGGGGTGTGAGGTATGAGTATTGGTGAACGGATAAAAATGGCTCGTATGAGTGCCGGGCTAAGTCAACGGAGCCTTGCCAAAGAGGTTGGCTTGAGTGCAATGGCGATTTCAAAATACGAAACCGGGGACATTGTGCCGAGATCAGGATTTCTTCTGAAACTAAGTACGGTGTTGAACGTCCACCCGGAATACTTCTTTCGTTCGATATCTGTAGATCTCTCTGAACCACAGTACCGATGCCGGAAGACTTTGAATAAGAAAGATCAGCGTGCAATTCATGGAAAAACGCAAGAATGGCTCGAGCGTTATCTTGAGATCGAACTCATCACAGGTGAAGAAAAATCTCTGAATTTACCCTCAAAAAAACTCTGCCGCATTTCGATCATTGAGGACGTTGAAGACGTTTCACAAAATGTCCGGGAAGAGTGGAATTTAGGGACGGACCCGATTGAAAATGTCATGGATGTCTTAGAGCAGCACGGTATCAAGGTGGGAGTGATTGAGGCAACGAATGAATTTGATGCACTGACTTTTTACTACAATAACAAGACGCCGGTGATTGCAATTAACAAAAACTTTCCAGGCGACCGGCAACGATATAATCTCGCTCATGAACTCGGTCACTTGCTCTTGCAGTTTGAGGCAGATGTTGATGAGGAAAAAGCGGCACACCGGTTCGCAGGGGCTTTTTTGGTGCCAAAAGAGATGGCATATCTTGAACTGGGGGAACATCGGAAATCACTGGATTTTAAGGAATTGTACCTGCTGAAGCAGAAGTACGGATTGAGTATGAGTGCATGGATATACCGGGCAAAAGATCTACACATCATTTCTGAAACGGCGGCAAAACGTCATTGGATGCAAATGAATAAACTGGGGTGGTCCAAAAATGAGCCCTTTGACTACCCACAGGAATTCCCAACACATATGAGACTACTGATTTTCCGGGCGATGAGCGAAAACAAGATCTCACAATCCCGTGCTCGCGAACTCATAGGAGACGAAATGTTAGAGATGAGAGCGGAAGCGTAAGGAGATAAGTGAATGTCGGGCATGTCACCTTCGGTGACTCAGTCACGCCGTCTCAGGTGTGACACATTCCAGGCATGTGCATCATTGATGCAAACATCATTTTCGATTTTGTTGTCGGAGGCATTTTGGAGGCTCTGTTTCGCCTGGAATATAAGTTTGTCTCAACGGATTTCGTCATTTATGAAATTAAATCAATTGAACAATCAGAGTTGGAGAGATATGGTCTGGAAGTAGTTGAGTTGCCAGAGGCGATGATCTCGGAAATTTACAGATTGCGGTCAGAGAATCGCGCACTCTCAATTGAGGACCTGTCACTGCTGGTCTTTGCTAAATACAATCCAGAATCCATTTTAGTATCAGGCGATGGTCCTCTGCGAAGGAAAGCTCAACACGAAAAAATCGAATTTCATGGAACGCTCTGGTTATTGGATCAGATAGTGGTTCACGGGATAATTCAAGCTGCCGAAGCAGCGACTGCACTGCAGTTGATGGAGGAAAGAAGGCTTCCACCAGATGAGTACAGGGATCGATTGTAGCAATGGCTTGACGATTAATCGCAACTTCATCGCTCCGCAGTCATTTCAATATCCGGAGCAGATTCGTTCATACCTGCGGTGTTATGACGCCTGCCTGGGCTGGGCGTTGCCGGGACGGGCTCACCCCTGAAAATGCATCTCTCCTTCTTCTACACCTGATCCATGAAAATACGCTCTTCTCTTCCCCTGCAGCATCACCGCCATAAAGCAATCTTCATCATCTCCATGCGCCAGATTCAGGGTTTCCGCTTCATCCTTATATCCGATCTCATGCGATCTCTGGTCTGTGTGCTGCACCGGTGCATCAGGCACACCTGCGGCAGAGACGCCGCCGGTGGAGAGAGTGCCGGACGCAGACACATGCAAGGAGGCTATGCTATGAATGAACAAACACAGCAAATGACGGTGAAGAATACCTGCAACGGCAGCCCCCGGAATGAGACGTGCGCCAACACAGTATCATGGAGGACTGCCACTACCACTTCTCTGCCTGGCGTGATAAGTCCAGCGCCAGGTCCCGGCGACCGGAGGCAGGGGCTGGCACCCATGACCGCTGCTGAGCACACCACTGACCCGGTGCCGCTGTACCTCGTCCCGCAGGCGCTCTCGGCAGAGATCCACCGCCTCGGCGGTTCGATCCTTGAGGTGCATATCAGACGAACCGGATGCCACAACTACCTGATCATCCTCACCACTGGGGGGAGGTAAGCGAAACAAAAAGGGAGTGGATGAGGTAATGGGGCAGAGGGCACATCGTACCGCAGCGCGATCACCTTCCTCCCGCCGTTCCCGTGGTGGTGGGTCACCCCAGCCCGCCACCCAAAACTTTTTCCCTGATCCTATCCTCAGGGAAACATAGTAGGAGGAAGATCATGCCAGATTTTGGATCACCATTTACCGGACTTGCAAATAACCGGAAACTGACAGAGGAAGAACTTATAAGAGCCATACGTTTTATGGTCGCTGCGGAATATGAAGCAATCCAGCTGTATGTGCAACTGGCAGAGTCAACAGATAACAAACTTGCAAAAAAGGTCCTGTATGACATTGCTGATGAAGAGAAGGTTCATGCTGGGGAATTCCTGAGGCTGCTGAAAGAACTCGCCCCGGATGAGGAAGGATATTACCAGGAAGGCTACGA
>DARA01000077.1 GCA_002503135.1 Methanomicrobiaceae archaeon UBA207 | reverse complement strand
AATCTCACGGTAATGGGAAGGGAAAATTATACATTGTCGGAACAGGTCCGGGTAATCCGGATTTACTCACCAGGCAGGCTGAACAGGCGCTTGCCGAGGCAGAGTATGTCATCGGCAACAACTTCTATCTTACGCAGATCGAAGATCTCCTTGTGGGGAAGACGATCATCCGCAGCACCATGGGAAATGAGGTGGAGCGGGCACGGCATTGCATTGAGCTCGCGCATGAGCATGTGGTGGCCATGGTGAGTGGCGGGGATCCCGGCGTCTATGGCATGGCGAGCATCGTGCTCGAGGTGCTCCAGCGCGCATGTGCTGATATCGAGATAGAGATAATACCCGGAGTGACCGCCGCAACCGCCGCCGCATCGAGGCTGGGCTCTCCACTATCTGGCGATTATGTGACGCTCTCTCTCTCGGACCTGCTGACGCCTCTGGCAACCATCAAAAAACGGCTCGATCTTGCGTTCCAGATGGGGGTGCCGGTGACCCTCTACAACCCAAAAAGCAGGGGCAGACCTGACAATCTTGCAATGGCACTCGACATTGCCCTCAGGCACCGCCACCCTGACACTCCTGTGGGGGTGGTCAAAAATGCCTTCCGTGAGAAGGAGGAGATTATAATTACCACGCTGCGAGACCTCAGGGAGGATGACAGGGCTGTTGATATGCGCTCACTCGTGATAGTCGGGGGAGAGGAAACACGTCAGATGGAGGCTGGATCCATTGTCAAAGGAATTATCACACCACGGGGATACCATAGAAAATACGTATATTGATCCCGGTGCTGACACGCCGGAAGGATATGAAATATCTGCCACGAGCAGGGCGCTCGCCCGGCGGGTTATTGGTGACAGAACAGTGGAGGACCGGGTACGCCAGCGGTGCGCCATTTCGACAGGTGATTTTATCATGGCTGATCTCCTCCGTTTCAACAATGATCCTGTGCAGGCAGGTCTGGATGCCCTTCACAGGAATCTTCCGATCATTGCTGACATCCGGATGGTGCAGACGGGCATCCGCAAACAGGGGCATGGGAGTGAGGTGCAGTGTGCCCTCGATTACGGGAAGGAAATCTCCCGGGAAAGGGGAATCACAAGGACTTCATCCGGCTATCTGGCGTTGCGGGAGCGGCTGGAGGGAGGGATCGTCGTCATTGGGAATGCACCCTCTGCCCTCCTCGCCATCTGCGACCTGATTGGGGACGAGGGGCTGCGCCCCGGACTTATCATCGGCATGGCGGTGGGGTTTGTAAATGCCGCCGAATCAAAGGAGCGTCTTCGCGGGCTCGATGTGCCGTCCATCACCACCATTGGAACCAGGGGAGGGACGCCACCTGCAGTGGCAGCGATGAATGAGATCATCACGATGTACATCGAGCAGTGCTCACCTGATGAGTGAACCATTCAGTGGGGAAATATGATGCGGGATCCGGTTACCGGGTATGAATATCCCATGCAATGGGTGGAGGCATGCACCAATGCTGATGATCTGGTCCTGGTGAAATCCGGTTTCGGTGTACTCCTCTCCACAGGGAAAGTGCTGCGCAGGGGTCTCACTACCGGGACGACGGCAGCAGCTGCGTGTAAAGCGGCTGTCCTCTCACTTCGCTCCCCGCTCTCTGCAGTCAGTGTCAGCCTTCCATGCGGACTGACTGCGGTGATCCCTGTGCATGCAGAGGGGGGTGTCGCCACAGCCACCAAGGACCCTGGTGATTACCCTGAGGATGCTACAGCCGGGCTTGAGTTCATAGCCAGGGCAGATGCTGTCGGAGAGGAGGGCTTCAGTCTGATTGTCGGGGCGGGTATAGGGCGGTTTTCCCGGGACACCCCGCGCTTTGCAAAGGGCGATGCCGCCATCAGCCCCACTGCACTGTGGACCATTGAACATGCTGTCATGGAGGCGCTGGATGAAAGTGGTGCGGGAGGTGTGCAGGTTGCCCTTGAGGTGCCTCATGGGGAAGCGGTGGCGCGGCGCACCCTCAACCCAAAGGTCGGAGTCATGGGCGGTATATCAGTGCTCGGCTCAACCGGACTCGTCGAACCGTGGGATGACCACCTCTCTGAGTCTGCCTTTGAACGGATCAAAGCGGCTGACCGTGTGGTGCTCACGACCGGGCGGCTGGGACTGCGCTATTCGCGGATGCATTTTCCTGATCTGGAGGTGGTGCTTATAGGGAAGTACATCCAGAAGGGGATTGATCACGCCAGGGGTGAGGTAATCCTCTGTGGTCTCCCTGCACTGATCCTCAGATTCATTGATCCAGGCATCCTTGATGGAACCGGCTACATGACAGTCGAGGAGTTATCGGCGGCGCCATCTTTTTCAGGGATCATGGAGAAGACATTCCAGGCATACAAACAGCGCATGCCGCATGTCAGGGTGGTTATTGTGGGGAGAAACGGGGCGGTTCTGGGAGATTCAGGATGAAAATCGTCGGGGTTGGCGCAGGGCCCGGGATGCTCACCATCGAGGCGATTGAGGCGATTGCCAGAGCCCGCCTCATCTTTGGCTCTGGGCGTGCCATCGAACTCGCCTCGGCATACATTGATGAGAACTGCCAGGTGAGGGAGATCAAAGACTATGGGGCTCTCCGAACACTACCTGAAGGGGCGGTGGTCCTCTCCACCGGCGATCCCCTGCTTGCGGGACTTGGCTACCTTGGCGGGGAGATAATACCTGGCATCTCCTCGATGCAGGTGGCGTGCGCACGTCTGGGGCTGCCCCTTACAAAAGCTGCGGTGGTCCATGCGCATGGGCGGGACCACGCAACGGCGGTTGCAGAGGCGGCAGAGGAAGTGCGGCGCGGAAAACTGGTTTTCATCATCGCCGATCCAGAGTTTGATGTCCGGTTACTTTCAGATGCGGTGGCGGCGGTGGCGCCGTCCGGTCGCATCGCCATCTGCGAACACCTTGGCTATCCTGATGAGCGCATCGCAGTAGGGTCCGTGACCGATCCACCCGCCGTGCTCAGTGATCTCTTTGTGGTGGTCGCCGGTGAATTCTGAGGCGGACTGCCGCATCAGGTCTCGCAGAACCGGTCTCTTTAATGATCCACCTCTTCTGCATCATTTGGGCGTGATCACTACACCCGCCGGAGGGCGCACCATATTGTCTCTGTCATGGGCATGACATCCCGGACCAGCGATGAGTATGCGTGGGGCAGTGCAGTTCATCACAGGAGAAGAATGATTCCCAGGTTAAAAAAATTGCTGAAATACTGCTGAAATACGGCAGTGCAGACAAACCCCGCGCTGAGATTCTGCATATACAGGTTCCGGATGGATATATGTGAATCAGATAAAATATCGCATCCGCACCGATAAAGATTATTGGAATCATCCACAAAAGATAATCACAATGCTCAATATACACAGGGACATCTGCGGGTACTGCGGCGCATGCGTATCTGTCTGTCCCGAGGGTGCACTTGAACTGATTGACGCGTATCTCACGGTCAGCAGTTTGTGTATGAACTGCGGGCTCTGCGCACAGGTGTGTCCGCTGGGTGCACTGGAGGTCACTGATGAAGAGTGAATATGATCTGCTGGTCATTGGCGGGGGACCGGGGGGCGCCATTGCAGCAAGGACGGCTGCAGAGGCAGGGCTGTCAGTTTGCCTTGTCGAGAAGCGTCCGGCGATCGGAGCTCCGGTGCGCTGCGCCGAGGGTATCGGGAAAAAACTCCTGCATGAATTCATTGAACCCGATGAACGCTGGATCGCATCTGACATCAGGCGCGCCAGGATCATCGCCCCTGATGGCACAGCCGTCTCCCTGGAAGAGAGCATGGCAGGCAGTGAGGTGGGCTATGTCATTGAAAGGAAGATCTTTGACCGTGAACTTGTCTGGAACGCTGCAGAGGCGGGATCAGACGTCTTTGTCAAGACGAGGGCATCTGCACCGATCATGGAGGGCGGCACCATCACAGGGGCGATAATAGAGTCATGCGGTGAGACGAGAAGAGTCCATGCGGATGTGACGATCGCAGCAGATGGTGTGGAATCAAAATTCGCACGCTGGTGCGGGATCAATACCACGGTCCCACTCCGCGAGATGATGACCTGCGCACAGTACCTGCTCACCAATATCGACATCGACCAGACATGCACCGACTTCTATCTCGGCAATTACGTGGCGCCTGAGGGTTACCTCTGGATATTCCCAAAAGGGAGGCGGAGCGCAAATGTGGGCATCGGGATCTCAGGCAGGAAGAGTACAGAAGGCAACAGGGCAAAGGACCGCCTCGACCGCTTCGTAAAAGAGCGGTTCCCTGAAGGAAAGATAATAGAATATATCATAGGCGGGGATCCGGTCTGCGAACCACTTGACTGCACGGTTGCCGACGGTCTCATGATCATCGGTGACGCGGCGCGTGTCGTTGACCCCCTCACAGGCGGCGGCATATACAACAGCATGTTCACCGGACGGCTGGCTGCCGGAGTCGCTGCAAAATGCATCTCTGGCGGGCTCTGCAGCAGAGAACGCCTGATGGAGTATGATGAGACCTGGCGGAGATCAGAGATGGGCAGGGTGCTTGAAAGGAATTACAGGATAAAGGAGTTCTTCATCACACTCAGTGATCACCATATGAACACACTTGCAAAGTCACTTGCAAGCATCACACTCAGTGACTTCAGCGTGAAGACACTGGTGAAAGAGCTGACAAAGCGCAACCCGGCGCTGCTCATGAAATTAAATGAACTGAAGACCACCCTCAACTGATTTTTTTCAGTTGTGCATTGAGCGCCTTCACTGCATCCTTCTCGGTCTCCTTCTTTGTGAATACCGTGAGTGTGTCATTTGGACGTATTCTGACATCCCCAGTCGGGATGATTAGTTCCGCGCCAGCCCGCCTTATGGCGATGATGACAAAGTCTCTCACATCCATATCCCTGATCTCCCTGTCGATGATGGGGGCGCCCTCTTCAGCCATGACCTCGAAGATCGTGCCACCAGGGATCGACGCCAGCTGCTGCATTTTTGGGTTATCCACCCAGTAGTACAGCCTGCCCGCAACCAGCTCGTCAGGATTTTCACTTATTATAATGCCCACCTGTTTGAAAAAATCAGAGTGCTCCTTCTGGTTTACGATCGAGACCACATTCGGGACTTCAAAACTCTTTGCGAGCCAGCAGGTCATCAGGTTTACCGCATCGTCGCTGGTGGTGGCGACCAGTGCATCAGCCCGGTCGATGCCGGCATCTTCAAGGACAGACTTGTTGGTGGCATTGCCGGCGATGGCAAGGACATCATACTCCTCAAGGATCTCGCTGCAGCGTGACTCGTCCTGATCAATGACCACCACACTCGCACCGTGATCAATGGAGATCGCGGCGAGGTTTCGACCGATACCACCGAGACCAACGATAATGATGTACATCAGATCTGATTTCCATCATCACCATTGAAATATCTTCCGCATTATACCACTATTCAGCGTGATTTGCGGAGTGGATGAGGCAGGGAAGGGCGCGGTCATCGGACCGATGGTCATTGCCGCTGTCGGGTGCGAATCAGAGGGCGAACTCAGGGGTGCCGGTATCAGGGACTCCAAAAAACTCACCAGAACCCAGCGTGAACGCCTTTGTGACCTGATTGCAGGGCAGTTCAGCACCGCCGTGATCATCGTCACTCCGGAAGAGATCGACCTGGCACTCAACACCAGGTCCCTGAACATCTGCGTGGCGCATGCGCATGCCGAAGCGATCAACCTGCTCGGTGCCGAAGAGACGATCGCCGACGCCTGCGATGTCAATGCCGCCCGCTATGCAGAGAGGGTGAGATGCCTTCTGAACCACCCCTGCCGCATCACTGCCGAGCACAAGGCAGACGAATGCCATGCAATCGTCGGCGCCGCGAGCATCGTGGCAAAAGTCACCCGGGACCGGCTCATCGATGACCTGAAGAGAGAGTACGGGGATATCGGAAGCGGGTACCCGTCCGACCCGACCACAATCGCATTTTTAAAAGAGCATATCAGGAGACACGGGAAACCGCCGGTATGCGCACGGGCGAACTGGAAGACAGTGATCAGACTGGTGCGGCAGAGGGGGCAGACCACCCTCGGTGATATGGCGTGAAAGGTCAGGGAATCCAGGCGCAGCCAAGATTTATCTATATATTCACACCAATTCTAATAAATGGACCTGCTTCTGATGATCATCGCGTCATGTCTCGGTATCTATGCCGTAACTGCCGCATATATCTATAAAAAAAACCTTTTTGAAGATCACATCACATTCTTTGGTCCGGTCATGCTGATCAGAACCTCCAGAGTATCATTTTTTGATATCTTCACCAGGTTCAGCACTTTTCTCAGGCTCTACGGCACACTGGGGGTCACCATGGTGGTGGGAGTCTCAGCCGCCATGGTAGGTATGCTCTTCATCACACTCCAGTACACCATCGTCACACAACCTGAACCCGGCGCCATCTACCAGCTCCCGAACATACTGGTGATCCCGGGGGTCAACCAGTTCATCCCTTTCACCTTTGCGGTCTGGTTCGCATTTGTGACCACACTCATCATCCATGAAACCGGGCACGCCGCCCTCTGCAGAGTGGAGGGGATCGGTCTGAAAAGTATAGGCGTCATACTTGCCGCCATCCCGATCGGTGCATTCGTGGAGCCTGAGGAGGAGGATGTCGAAAATGCCGGTGGGATGCGCAAAGCCAGAATGCTCGGCGCCGGGATCACGAATAATATCGTCGCCGGCATCATCTGCTTCGCAGTGATGGTGCTCCTCCTTGGCATGGCCGTCCCCACAGCCACCCCATACATATATGGGGTCTATGAGGACTACCCGGCATATGCGGCGGGTGTACCTATGAATTCAGTGATCACCGCAGTGAATGGCATCAGTGTCGGTTCAATAGAGGATGTCGCCGGCATCCTTGAAGAGACGCGCCCGGGTGACATAATCACCATATCTGTCGAAGAGGGGGGAGAAGTCAGAGAATATGGGATCGTGGTAACCCAATGGCCTGAAGAACTGGGAGTCCATGATTCAGGGTTCATGGGGGTGTACTACTATGATGCAGGGAGAGTGAAGACGGTCTTTGACCGTCTTGGCACCCCGCTTGGGGCGATGTACCTGATGAATACACCCTTTGCGGATATACTCTACAGGGATTCCACACTCTCCATCATCAAGATGAATGTACCGGAAACCGCCATCTGGGACGTGCCATTCAGGCACTTCTGGGAGATCATACAGATCCTCTTCTGGTGTGGATGGTTCAACATCGCCGTAGGCACATTCAATGCGATACCCATGATCCCCCTCGACGGGGGCTATATCATGAAAGAAGGAGTGGAGCGCCTGTTTAAATGGGGAGGGTGGTCACGATACGCCACCTATGTGGTGGCATCGGTCACCTGGCTCATGCTCTTTATGATAGTCTCGATAGTCGCACTCCCCCACCTGCTCCATCTCTGACCGGCGGTGGGGCAGGGGACGCTCAGGCGCGGACGGCATGCGGCGCACCAGCACACCGGATGGCATTCAGGAGTCGCCGATGAGGACGGCGACCCGCGACCCCACGGGTGCGGATATGGACTTCCCAATCGGCTCGCATTTTACTGACATGAGGCAGGCAACAGGCGGGAGACCGGTGTAATCACTGAATGATTCATAATTTGCCATACCTTTTGAGATGATCAGGGTCGAGCGGTCGATGGCATCCCTCAGATCACCAGGGATGAGGTCAGGGTTGAATCCCAGTTCGGCGATGCCTGTGGTTGTCGTCGTCAGGTGGTCTGCGATCCGGTCGATACCGAAAGCGAGCGCATCCTCCATGGTCGCATCATTCAGGATGGGCGCTCCCCTGACAGCGACTGTGACATGCGAACCCTGCTCCTTCAGGTATCTGATGAGCAGGCGATCAAAGACGATCTCGCCGCAGTTGTCAGTTACATAGACGACACGCGCCGCGAGGTCTGCGATCTCGTCAGTATGATCGATTGTCAGACCCTTCGCAAACTCCTCGTGAAAGAATCTCACAAAATCATCTGTCACCGTATGCTCTTTTGACCCGTAATCGAGTGTATTTGCAATGACCGATGCCAGGCAGAAGTCCTGAAACGTATCCAGTTCATCATCCACCATCCGGCACACCCTGAGTGCATCTTCATTATTGATCTCCTTCAGGTCATGGTAGGGATCAGGATCATGCAGCAGGTCACAGGCGAGGCGGTGCACCGCACTCGCGATCACCGGCGCAGCCACAGGGAGTGCCTGCATGGAGGCGAGACGTGCTGCACAGGCGTCCACAACATCCCTGATCAGGTCCTCATCACTACTGCTCAGGCGGCATTCATACTCCACACGGGACATGAGGCAGGTGAAACATCTCTCAGAAAATCTCATTCTGGACAGTCCAATAAGGCGGTTATTGATTTCAAAATTACACCAATGGGGCCACCGCGATTCGAACGCGGGTCAGAAGACCCCCAGTCTCCTAGGATGGTCCAGGCTACCCTATGGCCCCGTTTTCTATATTATAGTTCCGAACGTATTTTTTAGAAGTGACGTTCGTAACTATAATTATCAATATCCGTATTTATGTGATCGTATTTCCAATGGGTGCCTGACATGAACGCGCCATACCGCCCCATAACCCAACCAGAGGATGAGGCACATGCCCACTCTGGAAAACCAGCAGACCTGAGGCATCCAACAATTATATATAATGACACATAATTACATTGGTATATAAAGGCTATGGAGCAAATGACCATGCACACACGATTGAAAAGTAAAATACGTGATTTTATAGGGAGCGTCACAACAGTCAGGGGTGTGCACCCGGTATCGCAGGACGGTCTTCTCATCAGAGACTACCCTGAAGAGGGAGAGCCCGATCAGCTGCAATGACAGGCGCCATACCCGAGCCAGAAAAGATGGCACACATCCAGGGAAACCCGGGTGCACCCGCAAGAAGCAGGAGAGAGGATCTATAATGTACACGATACTGGTGGTGGACGACAGCCCCATGATCGTTGACGTGTTTGTGACTATGCTCACACGTAAGGACTACAAAACAGTCCGTGCCTACAGTGGCAAAGAATGTATGCAGATCCTCCAGAAGACGAAACCTGACCTGATACTGCTGGACATCATGATGGAGCCCATGGACGGCTGGGAGACGCTGGAAAAGATCAAGAACAATCCTGAGACAGCCGATATCCCTGTGGTGATGCTGACTGCAAAACCACTCACCGGAGAAGAAGCCGCGGAGTATGGCGCATATATGGAAGATTATATCCTGAAGCCGACCACCCATGAGCACCTCTATGATACCATTGAGCATGTGCTCGAGCGCCGCGATGCGATCAGGAACGATACTGAAAGAGCCCGCAAAGCCGGTTTTGATGAGAAGTTCATCGAAGAATATGAAACGCTCTGCAGAAGCGCGGACGTCGACAAACGTCTCCTCAAAATCATTGAAGCGAGTTATGGGAATCAGATCCCGAAATTATATTCCAAAGAAAAGATCTCCAGCACCATATCAGACATAAATGAGAGCATCAGGCAGCAGGAAGAGCGTCTGCAGCACCTCAGGGATCAGCTCACAAAGCCCAAAGAAAAGACCGAGACAGCCTGAGAAAGCATAGATGCATCACACGCATCACTCCCCGCCCTCTCATTCGCCGGCACAGTCATCTGCGCCGACATAGTAGACTGCAATAGTAAGGACGATAATTGCAGCAAGTGTCACCGCGATGTCTGTGAACCCCGTCGTTTCCACACCAAATAAGAGAATCCGACGAACCATCGCAGTCAGCCCGGCGATGAGGACAGGTCTTACCTGCACCCTGTTGGTCCTGAAGTAGGCGGTAACGGTCTCCAGCACCTCAATGATGATGAGTGTGAGAAGGAGCGTGTGCAGTGTCTCAAGAACAGCCAGAGTCAGATCAGGAGCAGTAAACAGCCCTGCAATGCAGATGAGAACGTCGTAGAATGAAAAGAAAGCAAGCACTGCAAGGGCAGAGGCGATCAGCAGATAGATTGCTGAGCTGACATACTCCATGCCTGAGACTGCCAGTGCCAGATATTTCTTTAGATTATCCATCTCCGCACCCTGCCACGCACCCGTGATGCCGGTTACAGTCAGAAGTAACGCAATCACATATAAAGATTATGATGTCTGCCGCAAAAACAAAACACAAAATATTATATGCGCTCGGGTTAGAATGTACAGTTCAGGCACGGTGAGATAAAATATATATACTATCCTCGCATTGTAATAATACTGTTCGGTATACCCGGGTAGGGTCCATAGCTCAGTTAGGTAGAGCGCCTGGCTTTTAACCAGGTGGTCGGGGGTTCAAATCCCCTTGGGCCCGTTGCCTGTGAGCAGTTCCAGATTTTTAAGTGGTGAGGCATCTGAAAAATATCTTTTTCGTGAGGACCGGTGATGAACGCCAATTTTGATGTAACTGAACATCTGATGGTCCCTGACCATCAGATTATGAGTGCAGATGAAGTGAAAGATCTTCTTGCCAGGTACAACATATCCTATGAGCATCTGCCAAAGATCTACAATGATGATCCTGTGATGAAGGCGATCGGTGCAAACACAGGAGATGTGATCAGCATAACCCGCAGCAGCCAGACGGCAGGGATAGCTGAATCGTACAGACTTGTTATCAGAAAACCAAAAAAATAATTCTATTCGGGGCTGATATATCTGATAGACAGAAGTGTTTTGTCTAGGGCGTATTTTTCAAAAGAACAGGTCACACGTCACCACATTGACTCATTCAACAATTTTCTCACCTACAACCTCCAGAAAGTGGTGAATGAACAGCGAAAAATTGAGACCGACATCGACACCCGCGGCAAGGGTAATGAACCGGTCTGGGTAGAGCTTGGCACCCTTGAAGTGAAAAACCCAATTGTACGCGAAGCGGATGGTTCACAGTCTGACCTCTTTCCCAGTGAGGCGCGGCTGAGGAACCTCTCATATTCCGCACCCATCCGACTGGATCTGACCCTTGTCAGGGGTGGAGAACCCCAGGACGCGGTGATTACGACAATAGGGCAGCTCCCGGTCATGGTGGGCTCGTTGGCATGCAACCTCCATGGTATGGACGCCGACGAGCGTATTGCACATGGAGAGGACCCACTCGACCCTGGCGGCTATTTTATTGTCAATGGTACAGAGCGCGTGCTGATGACACTCGAAGATCTTGCCTCAAACAAGATCATGACAGAGTACACCGAACGCTACAGTGAGAGGATCCATGTGGCTAAAGTATTCTCACAGTACCGCGGCTACCGTGCACTCGTGATCGTGGAGAAGAACAGGAAAAACCTGCTTGAGGTCTCATTCCCGTCAGTTGCCGGACACCTCAAATTCGTAGACCTCATGCGGGCACTCGGACTTGTCAGTGACATGGATATAGTCAATGCAGTCTCGCGAGACCATGACATCCTCACATTCATGATGCAGAACCTCGAGGAGGCTGAATGCGATACTGTTGATGAGGGCGTCATGTATGTGGGGAAGAAACTGGCACCGAACCAGACACGCGATTACCAGAGGAAACGTGCCGAATTCGTGCTTGACAACTACCTCCTCCCGCATCTCAATTACCTGATGCCGGTAGGCATGAAAGAAGAGGATGAGGGTCACTCTAAAAAGATTGAGGAAGTGAGACTTGCCAAAGCGCACTTCCTCGGACGCATGGCGGAAGCCTGCTTCGACCTGGTCCTTGAGAAACGAAAAATCGATGACAAGGACCACTACTCAAACAAACGCCTCAAACTTGCAGGCGACCTCATGGAAGACCTCTTCCGCATATCACTCAACCGGCTCTCGAGGGATATCAAATACCAGCTTGAGCGCGCCAGCATGCGGCACCGTGACCTGAGCATCGGTACTGCGGTCAGAGCAGATGTCCTGACTGAAAGGCTGCTCCACCCGCTTGCCACAGGAAACTGGGTGGGAGGACGTACCGGCGTGTCGCAGCTCCTCGACCGCATGGACCACATGGCGATGCTCTCCCACCTCCGCCGTGTGATCTCGCCCCTTTCAAGGTCACAGCCGCACTTCGAGGCGCGTGACCTGCACCCGACCCAGTGGGGGCGTATCTGTCCGAGTGAAACCCCTGAAGGTCCAAACTGTGGTCTTGTGAAAAACTTTGCACAGCTGGTTGATGTCACCAGAGGGGTGGAGGACAATGAACCAGTGACCAGGGTGCTGTACGATCTCGGTGTTGAGGCGCTGAGAAGGGAGACTATATGAAGAAATCACGTGTTTTTGTTGATGGCGCACTCATCGGTCTCGTCGAAGACCCGCAGACACTGACCACAAGGATCAGAGATCTGCGCCGGACGAGTGAACTCTCCACAGAGATCAATGTGTCATACAAGGAACACAACGGGGACGTGATCATCCACACCGACAGGGGGAGGGCACGGCGTCCGCTCATTGTGGTTGAAGACGGTAAACCAGTGGTAACCGAAGAAGAGATCGAAAAACTCCGCAATAATGAGATCGAATTCAGTGATCTCGTCAGGCACGGGGCGATCGAATATGTCGATGCAGAGGAGGAAGAGGATCTCTTCATTGGCATCAATGAAGAGGACATCACTCCTGAACATACGCACCTTGAGATCGACCCGTCACTCGCCCTTGGCATATGTGCCGCCCACATCCCGTTCCCTGAGCACAATGCCAGCCCGCGTGTCACCATGGGCGCAGGAATGGTCAAGCAGGCGCTGGGCTTCAGCTCTGCAAACATGAAACTGCGCCCTGACACCAGGGCTCACCTCCTCCACTATGTCCAGAAGCCCCTCACCCATACGCAGACATCAGAAGTCATTGGATCTGAGGAGCGCCCATCAGGGCAGAACTTTGTTGTTGCGATCATCTCATATGAGGGCTACAATATTGAGGACGCACTCGTCATCAACAAGGCGTCGATCGAGCGGGGTCTCGGTCGTTCACACTTCCTGAGAACATATGATGGAGAGGAGCGGCGTTATCCGGGAGGTCAGGTGGACCGGATCGAGATACCGGACGAGGAAGTGACAGGCGCACACGGCGCTGAATTTTATCAGAACCTTGATGACGACGGGATCATCAACCCTGAGACCATCGTGAGAGAGAAAGACGTGATGATCGGTAAGACGTCGCCGCCCAGATTCCTTGAAGAACCGACAGGCGACCTCATCACAGTTGAGAAACGCCGCGACACATCAGTGACGATGCGCAGCAATGAACACGGCATCGTGGACACGGTCATCATCACTGAGGGTGAGAACAGCTCGCGGCTCGTCAAAGTGAGGATCCGTGACCTCCGCATACCAGAGGTGGGCGATAAATTTGCATCCCGCCATGGTCAGAAGGGCATCATAGGTCTGATCCAGCCGCAGGAGAATATGCCATTCACAGAGTCAGGCATTACCCCTGACCTCATCATAAACCCGCATGCAATCCCAAGCCGCATGACCATCGGGCATATGCTGGAGATGCTCGGCGGCAAAGTCGGGGCTCTTGAAGGGCGTTACATCAATGGAACCGCCTTTTCCGGGGAGCGGGAGACAGACATCAGGGAGAGCCTGCAACACCTGGGATTCGCCCACAACGGACGGGAAGTGATGTACGACGGGATCTCGGGAAGATGTTTCAAGACAGACATCTATGTCGGCGTCATCTATTATCAGAAACTCTACCACATGGTCTCAAGCAAGATGCATGCACGGTCACGCGGACCTGTCCAGGTCCTGACACGCCAGCCCACAGAGGGTCGTGCGCGCGAGGGTGGTCTCAGGTTCGGTGAGATGGAGCGTGATGTGATGATCGGTCATGGTGCGGCAATGGCACTCAAAGAACGGCTCCTTGATGAATCAGACAAGGTGACGCAGTACGTCTGCACCAGATGCGGCATGATCGCAATGCTTGACAGGAAACGGAGGGTCACGCGCTGCCTCACATGCGGCACCGAGACCGACATATATCCGGTTGAGATGAGTTATGCATTCAAACTCCTCCTCGACGAGATGAAGAGCATGGGAATTGCACCCAGGATGCGCCTGGATGATGTGGTATAGGGGGAGATGACATGACAAGTCCAAAACGTGTAGGAAAGATTGAATTTGGGCTGCTTTCACCCAAAGAGATCAGAAAAATGAGTGTACGGAAGATCATCTGGGCTGACACCTATGATGACGACGGTTTCCCGTACCCGCAAGGTCTGATGGATCTCCACCTCGGTGTCATTGACCCGGGTCTGCGGTGCAAAACATGCGACCAGAAAGCAAGCGACTGTCCGGGTCACTTCGGGCATATTGAGCTTGCAAAACCGGTCATCCATGTAGGCTACACCCGCCTCATCCGCAAACTGCTCCGTGTCGCGTGCCGCAACTGCAGCTGCCTGCTCCTGAGCAAGGAGGAGGTGCTGAAAGCAACAGGTGAAGATGGGGGCGCACTTGCCACCCCAGACCTTGTTTCCGAGAAGGATGTCAAAAAAGAGCGTGTATGCCCCCACTGCGGTGAGCAGCAGCGCAAGATAAACTTTGAAAAACCAACCGCATTCTCTGAAGTCTGGACAGAGAACGGGAAGAAGGTCGAGCACAGGCTGACAGCCGCAGATATCCGTGCACGTCTCGAGAAGATCCCTGAAGATGACCTGAGGCTGCTGGGCATCAACCCTGACGTAGCCAGACCTGAATGGACGATCCTGACCGCCCTTCCAGTGCCGCCGGTGACGATGCGTCCCTCAATCATTCTCGAAAACGGTCAGAGATCTGAAGACGACCTGACCCACAAACTGGTAGACATCATCCGCATCAACCAGAGGTTCAGGGAGAACCAGGATGCAGGAGCACCCCAGCTGATCATCGAAGACCTCTGGGAACTGCTCCAGTACCATGTCACCACATATCTCGACAATGAGGTGGCGGGATGCCCGCCGGCGCGTCACCGGAGCGGGCGACCATTAAAAACGCTGTCACAGCGCCTGAAAGGTAAAGAGGGGCGTTTCAGAGGTTCACTCTCAGGCAAGCGTGTCAACTTCTCTGCCCGTACAGTCATATCACCTGACCCAAACCTCAGCATCACCGAGGTCGGAATCCCGCTCGCCATCGCCAATGAGATGACAGTGCCGGTTCGCGTGACAACACAGAATATCGAGCAGGTGAGGGAGTTCGTCCTCAATGGACCGAGCCGCCCTACACCACACCACCCTGCCGGAGCAAACTATGCCATCAGACCGGATATGAGACGTGTCCGCCTCTCAGATGTGGAGCCCAACGAGAACCTTGAGACTGTTGCCGCCATGCTCGAACCGGGCTGGATGATTGACCGGCACCTGCAGAACGGCGACATAGTCCTCTTCAACCGCCAGCCGTCGCTCCACAGGATGAGCATCATGGCGCACCGGGTGGTGGTGATGGATGGGAAGACCTTCCGCCTCAACCCGGCGGTATGCCCACCCTACAACGCAGATTTCGACGGTGACGAGATGAACCTTCATGTCCTGCAGACCGAAGAGGCGAGAGCAGAGGCTGAGCTCCTTGTCAGTGTGCAGGAGAATATCCTGTCCCCGAGAACAGGGGGTCCGATCATCGGAGGCATCCATGACCATATCTCAGGGGCTTTCCTCCTCACGCACGGGACCAGGTGGTTCACAAAAGATGATGTGATCTCCCTCCTCAGGCACACCCCTGCAGAGCACCTGCCTGAACCAGACCGTGTCGAAGACGGAAAACCACTCTGGACCAACAAGCAGGTATTCAGTATGATCCTGCCTGAAAACCTCAACATGATCTTCAGGGCAAGTTCCTGTCAGAACTGTGATACCTGCCTTCGTGATGAGTGTGAACGCGACGCTTATGTGAAGATCATAGACGGGAAACTCATTTCAGGGACGATCGACAAGAGGGCGATCGGCGCCTTTGAGGGATATATCCTCAACAGGATCATCCGCCAGAATGGCATGAAACGAGCAGTTGCATTCATAGATGATGTCACAAATCTCTCGATCCGCGCCATCATGCACGAGGGATTCTCATTCGGGATCAATGACGAAGATCTCGGCAGGGCAGAATACGGAGAGATCAAAGAGGTCCTTGAAGCCGCATCACAGGATGTTGAGCGCCGGATCAGGGTCTACACCGACGGACAACTCGAACCCATGCCGGGACGGACACTTGAGGAGACCCTTGAGATGCAGATCATGCAGGTGCTGGGCAAAGCACGTGACAGGACAGGCGATATCGCCAGCCGGCACCTTGGTCTGAACAACAGTGCCGTCGTCATGGCGGTTTCAGGCGCACGTGGGTCCATGCTGAACCTGACCCAGATGGCAGGGTGTCTCGGGCAGCAGTCCGTGCGTGGTGAACGGATCGTCCGTGGATATGAGGACCGCACACTCCCGCACTTTAAGAAAGGGGATCGCGGCTCTGCAGCACATGGCTTCATCAGCAACAGCTACAAGAGCGGTCTCTCCCCCACAGAATTTTTCTTCCATGCCATCGGCGGCAGAGAGGGTCTTGTGGACACAGCAGTCCGTACGTCACAGAGCGGCTACCTCCAGCGGCGCATGATCAATGCACTGCAGGACCTGAAAGTGGCATATGACAAAACGGTTCGCACAACCGGCGGGAGGATCATCCAGTTCAAGTATGGTGAAGATGGCACTGATCCCTCAAAGAGCAATTTCGGCGACCCTGTCGATGTCAAGGGCATTGTTGAGAGCGAACTGAAGGAGGAGGTATAGACAGATATGAAAAAGAAGATGCTGCAGCAGCTGGATAAGACCGAACTGCCACCCAAGACGAAAGAGGACCTGCAAAACTATCTCACAGGAAGATCGATCACTGATGCGCAGTTCAAACGCATCTTCAAGAGGGTCATGGAGGAATACAAGAAAACCCGCATTGAGGGGTGCGAAGCGGTGGGAGTCATTGCGGCACAGTCGATTGGAGAACCAGGCACACAGATGACGATGCGGACATTCCACTATGCAGGTGTGGCAGAGATCAATGTCACCCTCGGTCTCCCCCGCCTCATCGAGATCATGGATGCACGGAAAGAGCCGAGCACACCGACCATGGCAGTCTACCTTGAACCAGGTTACAACAATGACCGCGACCGCGCACGGGAGGTGAGCTGGCAGATTGAGGCGGCACCGCTCCATGAATTTGGTGATATCACCATCGACATGGAGAATATGCAGGTGGTCGTTGCTCTCAACAAAGACGTATGCAAACGCCGTAAAATCAGTGTCGCCGAGATCATGGAGGAGACGTCAAAGAAGATCCGTGAACGCCGGCACTACCGCGATTTCAACCACGAACCAAGTGAAGACGGTGCACTCATCACATTTTTCCCGAAAAACCGTGAGAGTTACCAGAACCTCTTCCAGCTTGCAGAGCATGTGCGCAATGTCATAGTCCAGGGTATCGATAACATCGAACGCGTAGTCGTCAGAAAAGAGAATGATGAATATATTCTTTATACCGAAGGCTCCAATTTAAAAGGGGTATTCGGTGTCAAAGGTGTGGACACCTCCCGGACCCGGACCAACAATATCAGTGAGATCGCCGAAGTGCTGGGAATTGAGGCGGCCCGCAATGCCATAATACATGAAGTGAACAGCACACTGAATGAGCAGGGTATCTCAGTTGATGCACGCCACATCATGCTCATCGCGGATATGATGTGCATGGAGGGCGACGTCAAGCAGATCGGCAGGCACGGTATTGCAGGGGAGAAGGAGAGTGTCCTTTCACGTGCTGCATTCGAAGTTACGGTCAACCACCTCCTCGATGCAGCTGTGGCAAATGAGATCGATGAACTCAATGGTGTGACCGAGAACGTAATCGTCGGTCAGCCGATACATCTCGGCACAGGTGATGTCAAACTCATCGCAAAACCCGTAAATCAGGAGAATTAAAATGAATTTCAATGCTTCGTTGCGACGGGCAATAAAGACAGGAACCGTATTCCTCGGTCAGAAAAGTACAGAAAAGTGCATAGAGGAAGGTAAATCCAGGCTCGTCGTTGTGGCAGACAACTGCCCACCAGACTACAGAACATTTATTGGGGAGAAAGCAGGTGACTGTCCGGTACATACATACAATGGATCGAGTGTACACCTCGGCAAAGCGTGCGGCAAACCATTTGTTGTCAGTATCCTTGCCATAGCTGACCCAGGCGAATCAGATCTCCTAAATCTTAAGAGCGTGTAATGATGGAATCCGTCAAACTTACAGAAGAATCTATGCAACTCATTTCGCAATTCGAAAGCATCACCGGAGCAGGCAGCCGGGACTGTGTGGAGGATAACCGCAATGACCGCCTCATCTTTGTCATCAACCCGGGTGAGATGGGGCTTGCCATCGGGAGACAGGGTGCCAGCATCAAACGGGCATCTGAGATCATGGGCAAACGGATTGAGGTTGTCGAATATTCCAGTGATCCTGAACAGTTCATACGCAACTGCTTCCTGCCCGCACAGGTCACCTCCATCTCCATCACCAGAGACGATGATGATCAGGAGGTGGCAGTGGTCGATGTGCGCGAAGAAGACAGGGGGATCGCCATCGGAAAAGAGGGAAAGAACATCTTCAAAGCAAAGAGGCTCGCAGAGAGACTGCACAACATCTCAGATGTGCAGCTGGCGCCCTTTGACTGAAACCATCTCATCAGCTTTTTTTTGGCATGTCCTTCAGGAGAGCCTGCACGCCGCCTATACCGCAGGGGCGGCATCCAGTGAGAGATCCACCTGCCCTGAACCTGATGTCTTCTTCTCAGGTCTCTGCTCACTGAACTGGTTGAGGCAGACAGTAAGGTCACGGGTGAATGCAAAGTAGCCAATCTGTGTGGACCTGCAGAGGTTCATCGCCATATCCATCAGACCCCTCGGGTCAGGGCGCGCTTCACCAAGCCAGATATGGAAGATATTGCCGCCATCCACAATCGGGAAAAAGACATGCTCGATCTCCATCCTTTTGGTGAGCGGGATATCCGCTCCCGGCGCCACATGCGTGCCATTTGTATAATATATAGGGAGGTCGAGCGTGTTCCCAAGGTTTTCCAGTGCTCCGTCCACATCACCCTTGATCACATTCAGGGCATGGTCACGGAACTTCTCATCAAGGAGGTCGGCAACGGCAAACCGCTGACCTGTAGTCTCTGCAGGCGTCCTCGCAAGTGCAATGGTCATATTGTGCCGCTCTGAGAGTTCCCTGGCATAGATCTCCATCTCGGTCATCGCACGCACGGCAAGGACAAAGGCATCCCTGGACTCATGCATCTGCGAACCAGTGAAATGCTGCACCATCTCATTGACACCCACCACACCGATGGTATAGACGAGACCGTCAAGGTCGACAGCGACCGGACCACGCTCGCCTGTATTTGGATCCCTCGGGTGCTGCATCGCAAACGGCATCCGCGCATGTGCCTGGATCACACTCAGCCAGCGGCGCTTGATCGTGAATACCTCCACAGCAACGTCCATAAGTGCCCTCAATTCAGCGAAGAGACGGTCTTCATCCCCTTCTGCCCTGTAGGCACACCGCGGACAATTGATGGAGACTACCTGCCATGAACCCATTGAAAAGTGCCTGCCGCCAGTGAACAGGAGTTTGTCCTCAAATTCACTGTCATTCTCTGCGGTCTTTGAGAACTGGTAGGCGCAGCACTGGTAACATGAGATGCCCTTGCCGGCACCCCGGTATGGGGGCAGCTGGTTGTCATAATAGGGTGTGCCGTACTTTGAGGCGAGCTCAAATGTCAGGAGATACAGGTCGCGGTACGTGGGGAGGTCAGGGTTGCGCTGGTTGAAATCTTCATCCTCTTCCATGAAATCAGGTTCGATGCTGATCTCAGGTTTGGGAAAATTGAATGGTTTGCCCCACGCATCGCCCTCCAGCATCACATCCATCAATGCCTTGAAGAGGAGCCTGACCTCGCGTTCGAACTCCGCATATGTGCGCAGCGGCGCCTGTGTGCCGTCCCAGATCTTTCCTTTATATACAACAGGTTTATCCTTCCAGATAGAGGGCACACCCGGACTGAGCTGGACAGAGCTGAAGACCACCTGACCGCCCCTCGCGACCATCATCTGTGTCATCTCATAGACGAACATCTGCATCAGCTGCCTGATCTCCTCATAGGAGAGCCCCTCAAAATATGGCGCAAGAAATGTGAAGAAATTATAGTAACCCTGCCCGCCGGCAAAATTGGTCTGCGCCGAGCCCAGTGCCTTGACTGCATGGAGTACTGCCACCTCAGGACGTTTTGCAGGACCGGCAACCGCCGCCTTTGTCCCGTTTCCATCAGGCATGAGACCATAATAAAAAAAATAACGGAGGTCCCAGTCCTGGCAGAACGGTCTTGTCCCGAAATATTCGAGGTCATGTATGTGGAGGTCCCCCATCAGGTGGTGGTCGGCAAGCCGGGGCGGGAGCTGGAGGAGGTACTGCTCCTTGCTGATCTTGTCTGCCTTCTTCTTATGGGAGGTTTCCGCATTCTCCTGGAGGTTCGCGTTGTCTTTCGCCTCAAAACCCCTCCCCACATCGATCTGGTGGGCGTCATAGACCGGCGTTCCGACACGGGTGCAGACATTGCGGTACTGCACGAACCCGCGCTCCAGGAGCTCCATGTTGACGATCTCGCGGATCAGAGGACCGCTGAGCGACTGCAGACCAAGGAGCTGGATCTTCTTCTCGACTCTGAGTGCGATCTCACTGGCAAGATCCTCGGATGCAGCTTCAAAACCGTAAAAAGTCTCAACAAGCTTCGTCTCTTCACGGATCTGCTGCAGTATGCGATTCCGGTCCCAGTCAAGGAGATAGCCACCTGAGGTCCGCACCTTCGGGAGCGTGGGGATGAATATCCCGTCAAGTGTGGTCTGGACGGCTCTCCTTCCCATATCTTACGCCCCCTGTACCAGTTCCATGACCTTCTTTTCCTGCAACCTGCCGCCGGCAAAGAGGTCAGACGACGTAAAAAATCTGGTGTCAGCCGGTGCGGCTGCGTCCCGCCCGAGTACAGGGGCTTCCTGAACAAATACACCATTGATGCGGAGTTCAGTGAGGGATTCTGCGGTTGAGAGGTCTTTCTCAATGTACCTGATCCCTGCCGCACCCATGTACTCCTTCAGCACTTCGCAGTTCGGACAGTTTTCGAGAGTATATATTATCAGTTGATAGACATCAGGCATAACAAACCACATCATTTGTTCCAAATGGTGTTTGAACACCACCACTTGAGATAAGTGGTGTTTGAACAACGTTCCCTGTAGGGAAAGGTGTGAACCACACCAGTTCACGTGATCAGGATTTGGGCTTCACCAGTTATTAAGTATTACAAATCGGGTGAGTTATATGGTAATCATCTGCCCCATGGCAGAGACCGGAGCCCCTGTCCCGGAACACCACCACCAGGGATAAGTGGTGTTTGAACCACATCATTTGTTCCAAATGCTGTTTGAACAACTTTCCGGAGGAAAGGTGTGAACCACACCAGTTCACGGAACTGTTGTTTGAACAACTTTCCGGAGGAAAGGTGTGAACACCATACAGACCATTGAAGACCAGAGGCTGCACCGATCACCATTAGTAGATGGGAGTGGAAAAAGAATAGAGTAGCATGGTCAGGGCATTTGTCGCGATTGATCTCCCTGATGCGATAAGAGATCGGATCAGGGGGGCGCAGAAGGCATTGCTGCAGTCAGATGCAAAGGTGACGCCGGTAGACCCGAAGATCGTACACATCACCCTCAATTTCCTCGGAGAAGTTGAACCCCCCAGGATCAGACGCGTCTCAGAGGTGCTCGGGGGTGTGACGGGGACACCCTTCACCCTGACAGTCAGGGGGATACAGGGCAACCCGTCCGGGCGCCCGCGTGTAATCTGGTGCGGGATCGAAGACGGGGGCGGATGCGCCGGACTCCACCAGCGCATTGAAGAACTCCTGGCGCCGCTTGGATTCCCGCGTGAGAGCCGGCGGTATGTCCCGCATGCCACGGTGGCAAGGGTGAGACGGTTCGACCCGTCACTCCTCGCTGCCATCTCCCCGCTCTCCAGTATGGAGTTCGGCTCATGCAGGGTGGATGGCATCTCCCTCAAAAAAAGTACACTTACTCCAAAGGGTCCCATATATGAAGATATCATGGAGGTCGTCTTTTGACCAGGTCGCAGCTTGAGGAGGAGATAACAGAGGTCATCAGACCCACACAGGAGGAGAGGAGCTATATCAATACCATGGCAAAGAAGATCCTCGCAGCCGTGAAGGAATGCACAGGTGATGAGGTGACCGCGATGGTGGTCGGTTCTGTTGCGCGTGACACCTTTGTCCGCGGGGATCGCGATCTCGACATCTTCATCCTCTATGACCCCTCGCTGACACACGAAGAACTTGAGGAGAGGGGGCTCACACTTGCACGCGGGATTGCGCAGAGCTTCGGCGGCGCATACAGGGAGAAATTCGCAGAACACCCGTATATCAATGCCACGATTGACAGCATTGACGTGGATCTCGTCCCATGCTATGCAGTGGAGAGAGCCAGTGAGATCAAGAGCGCGGTTGACCGCACACCCTTCCATACCAGATATATCTCAGAGCGGATCAGGGGACTCGTTGACGATGTGCTTCTCCTCAAGCAGTTCACAAAGGCAGGAGGGGTCTATGGGTCGGATCACACCACAGGCGGGTTTTCAGGCTACCTCTGCGAACTCCTGACCCTCCACTACGGCGGTTTTGCTCCACTGCTTGCGGCGGCATCGAAATGGCGCCCGGGTGTGGTGATCGATATCGAGCAGCATGGCAAAAAAGTGTTTGAAGACCCCCTGACGGTCATTGACCCGGTGGATCCTGAGCGGAACGTTGCCTCGGCACTCACACTCGACAGGATGTCAGAGTTCATCGAACTTTCATGGGGCTATCTTAAAAAACCACAACGCGCATTCTTTTTCCCGCCTCCCAGACCCAGGCTCTCCAGAGAGGAGTTCAGGAAGAGGCTTGCGCACCGCGGGACAGCGCTGTATGCAATAACTTTTTCCACGCCCCCATACACTGAAGACACTGTTATGCCGCAGCTCAGGAAATCGCTCGATTCAATCCTGAACCTCCTCAGACAACATGGATTTGTGATCAACAGGGCAGACTGCCAGATGGAGACGAAGCAGAGCATGCTCCTCATCGAGATGCTGGTGGATTCACTTCCTGCAGTCAGGCGGCACATGGGACCGCCTGTCTGGAGCATAAAAAATGCAGAGAAATTCCAGGGAAAATATATCGGACGCGCGGATACGGTGGGACCATTCATCGAAGACGGCAGGTATGTGGTGGAGGTCAGCCGGAGATATCCACTGGCATATGATCTCCTCACTTCACCGGCACTCCTCGGTGTCGGGCTGGGTAAACATGTGAAGCAGTCGATGACGGTGCAGTGGGACGTCTTTGCCGGAGAAGAGTGTTGGAATGAGCACTTTGCGCAATTTATCAGCGATTTTCTCCAGGCATCATCCCCGCTCACACACATCCTGAGAGGTCCGGGGGACTGAGAGGAAGGGAAAGACCGGTTCCTGGCAGGGTTAAATGTATATGTTCACGGACAAAAATATCATCAGACATGACAGGAGATCTCACAGGCGCGATCCTTGAGCGGATTGAGAGAGACGGGGTGAAATTCCTGCGCCTTCAGTTCGCAGACATTCAGGGGCAGCCAAAGAATGTGGCAATTCCGGTACAGCAGGCTGAAAAAGCACTTACAGAGGGGATCAGTTTTGACGGCTCGTCTGTGGAGGGGTTTGCCAGGATAGAAGAATCAGACATGGTCCTCAGACCTGACCCTGTCACCTATGCAGTCCTCCCGTGGAGGGGGGCAGAGAGCCGCGTGGCACGGCTCATATGCGATGTCACCCTGCCTGACGGGAAGCCGTTTGAGGGTGACCCCAGGCATATCCTCAAACTGCAGCTGGAGAAGGCAGCAAAATCCGGCTACATATTCAATACCGGTCCTGAACTTGAGTTCTTCCTGTTTAAAATGCTGGACGGCAGACCCACCACGCAGTTTCAGGACCACGGCGGCTACTTTGACCTTGCCCCGACAGACCTTGCAGAGGATGTCCGTCGTGATATCGTCATCGCCCTGACAGCGATGGGGTTTGAGATCGAGGCATCCCACCACGAGGTGGCAGAGAGCCAGCATGAGATCGATTTCAAGTACGGCGATGCCCTGAAGACAGCCGACAATGTGATCACCTTCAAGTTCGTAACCAAGACCCTGGCGCTGATGAAAGGTCTGCACGCAACTTTCATGGCAAAACCGATAACAGGCATCAATGGCAATGGCATGCACATCAATGCGTCACTCTTCAGGGACGGGGAGAATGCGTTCTTTGATCCGGATGCGCCGCGCCAGCTGAGCGAGACGGCGATGCACTTCATCGGCGGACTGCTCAGTCATACGCAGGGGATCACCCGCGTGGCAAACCCAACCATCAACTCATACAAGCGGCTGGTTCCCGGGTATGAATGCCCGGTCTATGTCACCTGGAGCACCACCAACAGGTCTGCTCTCATCCGTGTGCCGGCGCCGCGCGGCAGGAGCACCCGCATCGAGCTGAGAAGCCCTGACCCCACCTGCAACCCGTACCTTACATTCGCCGTGATGCTGGCGGCAGGCATGGACGGGCTGAAGAACAAGACAGTGCCGCCACCGAGCATAGACAGGAACGTCTTCAAGCTGACCGACAGGGAGCGGAGTGCAGATGGCATCACCACACTCCCCCTGAGCCTGGAGGAGGCAAATGAGCACCTCCTGGCAGACAGGGTGCTCTGCGATGCACTGGGCAGCCATGTCATCGAGAACCTCGACCGCATCACCAGAATTGAGTCTGAGGCGTACCGCACAGAGGTGCATACCTGGGAGATCAACAGGTATCTCTCCACCTACTGATCATCCCTTACTGAGTGCCACCACTCCTCCGGGAGTGGTGCAGGAACAACTTTCCAAACACACCACTTTAGAGAAGTGGTGTTCAAATACCATTCCTTCAGAATGGTGTGAAAGGAGAGGTGTGGATCCCAGGATTTCTGCAGATGAAGGAATGTGGAGTGCCGGTACCGGCGATCTGCCGGCGGCATCATTCATTCCGTGGCTTCGACTGCATACTGGAGGAGAAGGTTCCCATAAACTACATTCTCAATCACCTGAGCTATGTACTTCATCTTCTGGGTCTCCTCCATGTCTTCATAATGGTGGATATCAGCATGAACCTGCAGGCGGAGAAGAGCGAACCGCAGCCGGTTCAGTTCGTCTTCATCCAGTTGCATGGCACTGCGGCATATATTCTCAAGTAAAAAAGGAAATTTCTCGATATCTTCCAGGCATATTACGATCTGCGCGAAGATCTCCAGGGGCTCGCCGCCGCCGCTGAGTAATTCAGAGTAATTCATCAATTATCAATCTGCCTGACAAGGGTTTCCATGACATTATTGATGCACTCCCAGGTATGGCTCTCCTCCGGACTGCGGCGGATAATAAATGGACGCCCTTCGTCACCTGCCTTCCGCATCTCGGGGTCCAGGGGGATACTGCCAAGATACGGCACGCCCAGGTCTTCTGCCGCCTTTTCGCCGCCGCCTGTGCCAAAGAGATCGATCTCCTCTCCACAGTGGGGACAGACCAGACCGCTCATGTTCTCAATAACACCAAGCACCTTCAGACCCATGTTTTTAACAAACAGCACCGCCTTGGATGAGTCAAGGACCGCCATGTCCTGCGGAGTCGTGACGATGACTGCTCCGGCAATATTTGGTGCGAGCTGGGCGATTGTGAGTGCCTCATCACCGGTGCCGGGCGGCAGGTCGACGACCAGATAGTCGAGATCGCCCCAGTTGACATCCTCAAGGAACTGTCTGATGGCGGTCATCTTCATGGGACCGCGCCAGACGACAGGCGTATTCTTCTCAGGGAGGAGGAATGCCATGGAGACGACGCTCAGGGTGCCGGTCACCCTCACTGGTTCGATGCTCTTCCCGTCACTGGATGCGAGTCTGTGATCCTCGATGCCGAGCATCTTTGGTATATTTGGTCCATGTATGTCAAGGTCCATGAGACCGGTGGAGTATCCGTGATTGGAGAGTGCATACGCAAGGTTTGCGGCAACCGTGGTCTTGCCAACCCCTCCTTTGCCGCTCAGCACAAGGATTACGTGTTTCACATTTATCTTTGCCTTTTCAGGCATTTTTGAGGTATTTTCGGTGTTTTGTGGATCATCGCAGGTCTGCGATGATGCGCATGTGCCGCAGTTTCCTGTACATTCCTCTGTTGTCTCTATCTGATCTTCTGCCATCTTCATATCTCCGTCATCACTGGGAATCCCAATCTGCCTTTAAATATTCATGTGTAAACCATTAAAGGTTGAGTTCCTGGCAATGCACAGGAGATCAGGGAAGAGAATCAATCGCCGCAGAATATGGTTTGATATCCAGGAGCGGGGTGCCGTCAATGGCATCCAGCCCCTTCACCATCACGGTGCCGCCTTCAATCCGGACCAGGTCAACGACCGCAATCCCGATCGGGTTCGGGCGGTTCTGGGACCTCGTCGCAAACACCCCCCGCCCCTCTGTCTCACCTGGCGGTGTGGCTGTCAGGAGAGCACGGTCAGCCCGGTCCAGCCAGTAGAGGACTATCAGGCAGGCATGCCTTCCGAGACCGTCCATGCCTGGTCTGAACTCCCCGGATATCTCCAGACAGGAGATCTCATCTGAAAGCCGCCCCTGTCTGGGCGCATCCTCAGGGCGTTTATACGGCGATCTGATCACGCCGATCACCTTCAGCACCATCGACATTCAAGTCACCCGGACTGACGCATATGACTGTCCAGAATTTCATTGCAGAGCTGGTCTGCGACCTGTATATAGCGGTTCCCCCTTGGGACAGAGGCGAACCTCACATCCTCAAAGTGCGCCGCCTGTGCGAGGACTTTCCGGTGCAGTTTCGCCAGGTGCTCTTTTCTGACCCTGTAGTCCCCATTGATCTGCCGTACCACCAGCTCGCTGTCAGAGATGATCTCAATGGGTTCGCGGGTGGTCTGTGAGAGATCAGCCAGTGCATTTATTATCGCATGGTACTCGGCGGTGTTGTTGGTGGCATACCCCAGATACCCTGACCTCTTCCTGATTATGCCGCCGTCCCTGACCACTACATATGCCCATGCTGCAGACCCGGGGTTCCCGCGCGAGGCTCCGTCGGTATAAATGCTGAGTCTCATCTGTGAATCCTGCATGATATCTTCCCACTCATGTCCCTGATGCCGGGTTGCAGAGACCAGGATCAGGAGTTCAGGAAGTAACTGTTGCACCGCACCGATAAGTATCTTTAGGCGGTCCAAAGAGAGTGGAAAACGATTGGACAGCCCCATCTTTAGGGGAAGAGGGAGGCGGCAGTCAGGCAGGCAGCCCCCTGAACCCGGGAATCCTCAAAGGATCATAATTTTAAGAGAGTAAACCGGTAATACCATCATGAGCGAACGATTCATCTTCACGAAGCACCGCGTCAGGTGCTATCGCTGCCAGAAGATGGCGGATCAGACCATAAAAGCGGTCTCATCCCAGGCGCAGGTGCAATGCTCAAACTGCGGTGCCACGGGTCTGCATGACCTGATCATCGGGTGCGGGCAGTTCACCACCCGGTGCCGCAACTGCGGGTATACACACTTCTACAAATTCAGTCTTGAATATGTCGCACAGTCCCCGATCGAGAGCGCCGACCTCCCGGAGGCAGCCCGGACCTCCGGAAAAAGTTAGTCGCGCTCTTCCCTCACCATCTCAATCGCTTTTTTGGGGCATTCATTGGCGCAGATGCCGCATCCCTTGCAGAAGTCAAGATCAACTTCAAGATCCTCGGATATTGCTGCGTCAGGGCAGTAGAGGATACAGAGACCGCAGGCATTGCATGCCTCGCTGTCAACAACCGGTCTGAATGTCCGCCATGAACCGGTCTTTCCCGATGACGCCCCCACAGGTCTGCTGAGCGCAAGCCGTTCTCTCATACCACCATCTCCCTGTAGGCTCTTTCTGCCGCGGTTATGTTACGTTCATCAGCAAATGCCTCTGAGATCGCATCTTTGACTGAGTCGAATGATACGATGCCGAGCTTCGCGAGGGCGCCCAGCACAGGCGTATTGAGGATCGGGCTCCCTGCGATGATGAGGTCAAGAGAGATGGCAATCCCGGTGAGGTCGACTGTACAGATCCTGAAGTCATTGATGCCCTGCTCATGAGTACTGTTCAGGAGCACGGTGCCTCCCGGCTTCAGACCATAGAGGGGGTCGACCACGTCCATGATACTGGCATCAAGCACCACAACCAGATCCGGTTCGCGGATCTGGCTGTAGACGCGGATGGGTTCGTCAGATATCCTGACAAATGATACCACGGGGGCGCCCCTCCGCTCTGCACCATAAAACGGACATGCAGTCGCATATTTGCAGTCCCTGAACGCCGCGACGGCGAGAAGGCGTGCGGCTGTCACGCCACCCTGCCCGCCGCGTGAGTGCAGCCTGATCTCATACATCATTGCCATTCACCCCGAACCAGTACTCCTCACCAGGTCTTCTGCTCCGCACGAACTCTGCAAGATCGTCGTAGGTCACCTCCTGACCCCCGAGACCTGCGATGACACTGTAGACCTCGCCGCCGCACTTCGCCTTTATGGAGTCCGCGAGCACGCCGCCGCACCCGAACGAGTAGTCACGGTCTATCACAACGACCTCCCTTCCCCTGAGATCAAGCTCGGGGAACGGGCGGAACCAGCGGAGCCGCATGGAGCCCACTTTTATACCCTCCTTCCTGAGGAGATCGACTGCAACCTCGGCTTCCTTGCCGAGAGTGCCTGCAGCAACCAGGATTACGTCCGCATCCTCGCAGAAGTAGTCCTCGGTAGATCCATACCTGCGCCCGAAACGCCCGGCAAATTCCTCTTCGGTCTCGCTGATCACCCTGACGGAATCGCGCATGGAGCGTTCCATATCCCACCGGAATTTGTAATAATCAGCAGGTGCAGTCAGCGGACCATACCCACGCGGGTCATCCACATCGATCATATGCGGGAGACTGAACTCAGGGATGAAATCCCCGACATCAACCGTCTCAAGCGACTGCATGATGTGGCTGAGCGTAAATCCATCGAGATTGACCATGACAGGCAGGAGCACATCGGCGTGTTCGGCGATCCGGAACGCCATCAGCGTGGTGTCATACGCTTCCTGCACCGTGCTCGCAAATACCTGCAGCCAGCCGGTGTCCCGCTGTGAGAAGGCGTCTGTGTGCTCAGCCCATACATTCCAGCCCGGACCCAGCGCACGGTTCACATTCGCCATCACAATGGGCAGGCGTGCACCTGCCGCCCAGTGCACCACCTCATGCATATAGAGAAGCCCCTGGGAGCTGGTCGCAGTAAATGTGCGTGCACCTGCAACACTTGCACCGATGCATGCCGCCATGGCTGAATGCTCACTCTCCACAGGGATGTACTGGCACTTCATCTCACCTGAAGCCGCATAAGTGGCGATCTGCTCCACGATCTCGGTCTGCGGTGTGATCGGGTACGCCGCGACGACGTCCGGCTGTGCCTCCTTCGCCGCCGCCGCCACTGCCTTGTTGCCGGTTGCAATCGTCAGCATGCACCCTCCTCCTCACGTGCGATCTCCCTGAGGTGCTCTTCTGCACCCTGCTGCAGTTCATTCATGGTGCGCTGGTCGATGCCCTTGAAACGCCCCTGCATCCTCACATACTCCTCCACAGAGACGGGTCTCTTCAGAGCCGCCTTTGAGGGGGCGCTCACCTTCACCTGACCATACTCACGTTCATAGAGCACCCACATGCCGGTCTTCACTGCCAGTTTCCCGATCTCAACCGTCTTCTCTGTGGGGTACCTCCACCCTGGCGGGCAGGGGGCAAGGATGTGGATGAATTTCGGACCACTAATCGTGAGTGCCTTCTTCACCTTTTTGTAGAGGTCGAGCGGGTAGGCGCTGCACGCCGTTGCCATATATGGCGGGCGGTGCGCAGCGATGATCTGGTCGACATCCTTCTTCATCTCAGACTTTCCGGCGGGTGTGGTGGTGGTGATGGCGCCGAGGGGCGTGGCGCCGGAACGCTGCATACCCGTATTCCCGTACGCCTCATTGTCGTAGCAGATGTAGAGGAAATCCGTGCCGCGTTCGAATGCACCTGAAATCGCCTGTATACCGATATCCACTGTACCTCCGTCCCCGGCATAGACGATCACATGTGTCTTCCTGCCTGCCGCCCGGAACGCCGCACTCATGCCGGATGCGCACGCAGCCGCCGCACCAAATGCGATGTTGTAGACAGGGACATTCACCGCAGTATTCGGATATATCCCCTGAATCACGCTTGTACAGCAGGCAGGGACGACAAGGACGGTGTCATGACCTGCCGCCTTCAGGACATAGCGGAGCGAGAGAGAGGAGCTGCACCCGGCGCACGCCGACGTGCATTTGAGTATATATTCATCTTTCGGAATCTCTCCCATATATTTCCTCCACCAGTCATTGGTCGCCACATATATTGAGGTTTTGGGATTTATAGTTACAAACTTCACTTTTTGGACTGAGCCCAACTCCCAGTGGG
>DARA01000041.1 GCA_002503135.1 Methanomicrobiaceae archaeon UBA207 | reverse complement strand
CCCGCGCATCAGGGAACTCCTCGAGATCGCCAAAGAGACAAAAGAAGATGTCATCAAATCCAAGGACAAGAGATCCACGATGTTTGATGACGGGATTGAACCATTGTTTGAGTGAGGGATGTATGAAAACAGTTACAAAAATTCTGATTGCACTGGCAGTACTCCTCCTGATAGCACCGTCCTGTTCGGCATTCACTGTCACCTCGGCAACGGTCTCCCCTGTCACACCGGACGTCAACACAGGTGAGGTTGTCACAGTCGATGTGAACATGATTTTAGATGGCGGGTTCCCGGCCGCTGAGGATCTCAAGTTCAGGACAGACCTGAGCAGTGCACGGTGGTCTTATGATATCATAATAGGGGGCATCCCATCGCCCGCACCCACACAAAGCACTGGATCCGCCCTCTTCATTGATGGCTTCAATCTCGAGTATCCGGAGAGCGTGAGTGTGGAGGTGCGGGTGATACTGGAGGGGGTCGCCCCACAAACCCCGACCATGGCAAACAAGACGGTCCTGGAGATCTCGCAGATCGATGCATCCGGCAAGGCAAGAACAGGGGCTGCATACACCTACAGTATATACCGGACCGTCGTCAACCCGGAAGAGATCAGTGCATGGCTTGAGACACAGAAGACAGAACTTGCCAGCCTGAGATCTGACATCGACGCAAAGGCGGCGCTGGACGTCGATACGGCACCTGCAGAGGCAAAGTACACTGTGGCAAAGACCGCCCTGGACACCGCAGAGACTCCGGGCTGCGCCTCACCGATGACATATATCAACACTGCAGACGCCGCCATCGGAGAGGGACAGGAGCTCCTCAACAAGGCATGGGCAGGGAAGGGCATCACTGACACAGAGACTGTGCTCGTAGATGTCGATGGCTACATCACCTACTTCACAGTGAACAGGAGCATGCCTGACGATGCCCGTGTCCTTGCAATAGTCTCAAAACGGGAGAACGCCGGCACCAGCCTCAACCTGGCAAAGGAGAAGTTCGACACCGGGCTCTACCCCCAGGCGCAGACAAAAGCTGATGATGCCTACGTCAAGGCGATGGAAGCCTACAATTCCTCAGTCAGCCTGAAGGAGACGATCGGCGAAGGTGGTTTCTTCGACATCTTTGTCAACAACATCCTCATCATCGCCGGCGTCATTGGAGGTGCGGTCCTCATAATTGCAGCCGTCATCCTGTTCCGCAATAGATCCGGCTGGGACGAACTCGGATGACCTGACCAGTCAACCGGCAACCTCTCAAGCCACACCATCCCTCTGGGATGGTGTTCTAACACCGTTTCTCCGAATCGGTGTGTCCCATACCCTCTCATCACTCTTTTTTCAGGCTACTGAATGTTCAGGCACCGAACCGGTCAGGCGGTCCTGATGAAGAGGTCGATATTGACACTCCCCGAGCGACCGTCACGCAGGAAGTAATACTCCATGAACCGGTCCCTGATATCGTGATATGAGAACCAGTAGCTGAGCCGGCAGGTGCGTTTGGAGAACCCCTCAAGCTCAGGGTAACTCTCCTGGTCGTGCGCAATGACGAGATCAAAATCCCCTGACGCCAGGGTAGCCTCACTGACTCTCCCCCCATAATATACCAGTTTGCCTGGCGCACTCCCGCGGCAGTACCAGGGGAGAGGCCAGCACTTCGCTGATACGACCGCGACATGGTCTGATGCGTCGATCAGTGCCAGCACGTCCCGAAACTCCTCTGAGTTCTGCACCTGGACGATCGGCTCATTCACATCCGCAGGGACAAATGCCACGTGCCATGTACAGGCGATGAGGAAGAGTGATGCAATGACAGCGATGATCATCTTTTTCGTGGTCATCCGGTAGACGGCAACAAAGATCATCGGCATGAGCTGGTGCAGGAGCAGCCAGGGGACCTTTTCACCGAGATATGCATAGACTGCGAGTGACAGGATCGTCCAGTAGATGCAGAAAGAGGCAAATTCCTCACGTTTATCCCGGGGTGTGAAGGCAAACCGGGCGCGGAGCTGCTCATTGCACCTCACCACAAGGTCATGCACCGCCATCCCCTGAGCGCCGGAGCCGATCTTTGACCTCAGGTAGGAGAGGGGGCGGAAATCCCGTCTCCTCAGGGTGACATACTGCGCCACCCCCACAGAGCCAAGAATGAAGATCGGAAGTTCATACAGGAGCAGGAGCAGGATATATGAATACCACGGACCAGCCAGACGCTGCTCCCTGTGCATCGCGGTCCAGTGCTCAATCGCCCTGAGCCAGCCGTCTGCCAATACCTCAGGGTGCGCCCCAAAGGAGGAGTAGAGGAGTGCCATGAGCCCGATTGCAATGAACGCCGCCGCGAGGATGTCACGTCTCCAGGCAGGGGGCAGGGTAATGCGGCGGCGCCAGAGAAGATAGAAGAGGTACGACCCGAATATCACGAGCACGAACGGCATATTCTCCTTTGACGACATCCCGAGACCGACCGCGAGACCGGCAATGAGTGCATACCTTAACTTCCCGTATTCAAGATAAGAGAGGAGTGATACGAGCAGCAGGAGTGTGAAGAAGAGGATGAAGATGTCATTTCTCAAAAAACGTGAGAAATACACCATATCCGGTGAGACCGCCACAAAGAGCGATGCCACGAATGTCTGCCTCTTATCAAGGTAACCGAGGCGGTGGATCAGGTAGATGAGAGGGATGATGAGTGCCCCCAGGAGGGCAGGGAGCACCCTCCCGATGAGGTCGGAATCACCGAAAACCCGGAACATGGCGGCTGTTGTATAATACAGGAATGGTCCGTGAAATACCGGATCATACAGATATCCGCATCCGGTGAGGAGGCGGTACGAGAACCAGGCATGAACCGCCTCGTCATGATGAAACAGTTTCAGGTCAAGGAGGTAAAACCTCAGAACAAGTGATATGACAAAAACAAGAAGGAGAAGCCATTCGAACCTGACTTTCTCCTGGATTGTCTGAATGAATCTGGCGGCTGACACGCCGCATTCACCTCATTCAGCTCTCAAGAACGATCTCAATACCGATATCTTTCGGCACCTGTATGCGCATCAACTGCCTCAGGGCACGCTCATCGGCATCCATATCTATCAGCCGCTTGTGTATACGCATCTGCCAGCGGTCCCATGTTGCAGTCCCCTCACCATCAGGGCTCTTGCGTATCGGGACCACCAGGCGCTTTGTCGGGAGAGGTATAGGACCAGCCAGATTAACGCCGGTACGTTCTGCGATCTCCTTTATACGGTCACAGACACTCTCAACTTTCCGAAAATCCGTCCCTGAAAGGCGTATTCTGGCTTTTTGCATAATTATCTCACCAAATTGTTAGAGGGGTCTATCTCATCTGCTTGGGGGTGATGTCGATACACATGCCGGCTGCAATGGTCGTACCCATATCACGGATCGCAAACCTTCCGAGCTGCGGGATCTCCTTGATCTTCTCAATCACCATCGGGTGGGTGGGTTTGAGTTTTACGATCGCTGCATCGCCGGTCTTCAGGAATGTCGGGTTCTCCTCCTTGACCTGACCGGTGCGCGGATCGAGCTTCTTCTGGAGCTCGACAAAGGTGCAGGCGACCTGAGCGGTGTGGCAGTGGAAGACAGGGGTGTACCCGACTGTGAGTGCACTGGGGTGGTGGAGCACCACGATCTGCGCCAGAAACTCATCTGCAACCGTAGGCGGCTTGTCCGCAGGTCCACAGACATCACCACGGCGGATGTCGCCCTTGCCGATGCCACGGACATTGAAACCTACATTGTCACCAGGCAGCGCCTCGGGGATCTCCTCATGGTGCATCTCAATGGACTTGATCTCGCCCTCCTTGTTGGCAGGCATGAAAGAGACTTTCATCCCTTTCTTCATGATACCGGTCTCAACCCTGCCGACAGGCACGGTGCCGATACCGCTGATGCTGTATACGTCCTGGATCGGAAGCCTGAACGGGAGCGAGACAGGCTTTTCCGGCGCTTCCAGGGTGTCGAGAGACTCAAGAAGCGTGACCCCCTTGTACCATGCCATATTCTCACTCTTCTTTGAGATATTGTCGCCCTCGAATGCACTCATCGGGATGAAATGGATCTTTGACGGGTCATAGCCCACCATCTTGAGGAGCTGGGAGACCTGTTCCTTCACGTCATTGTACTTCTTCTCATCGTACTTGACCGCGTCCATCTTGTTGATGCCGATGATCAGCTGGTTGATGCCCAGCGTGCGTGAGAGAAATACGTGCTCCTTGGTCTGCTCCATCACACCATCGGCAGCTGCGACCACAAGGAGAGCTGCGTCTGCCTGGGATGCACCGGTAATCATGTTCTTGACAAAGTCGCGGTGTCCGGGACAGTCCACGATGGTGAAATAGAACTTGTTGGTGTCAAAACGCTTGTGTGCGATATCAATGGTGATACCACGCTCACGCTCCTCTTTGAGGTTGTCCATCACCCATGCAAACTCAAATGAGCCCTTGCCCTTGGATTCAGCCTCTTTGCGGTAGTTCTCAATGATATGCGCAGGTACAGCGCCAGTCTCAAACAGCAGCCTCCCAACAGTGGTCGACTTGCCGTGATCAATGTGTCCAATAACAGCCAGATTCATATGCGGCTTTTCACTTGCCATACAATTACCCTCCTATCAGATACAGGACTGCACCAGTACAGTCATGTTATACGAGTATCATATATTTGCGATGTAATCTATAATAAAGCATTCCTCCAGCCGGAAAAAGAGACGTATGCAAAGGGAAGAACCGATGCTGCCAGAGATACCGACATCCTCATATCATATAGATGTGTAATGATTATCATCATATGAAAACGCTGCCATTTCACAGGGAAGAGGGAAAAGACCGGGTCCTGGTCGAGTGTGCGGACGGTATGGTCGAAGTCCATTCCAGGTGCGCGTACTGCAGCCACTGTGTCGGGGTCAGGGTCGGCAAACGCCAGATGCCGGCGCCGCAGAGGCAGGCGCTGCAGGGAGTGATCCGTGGCAGCGCCCCTGATGAGAACCTCATGAATGCTGCCATCATGTTCAACACCCTTGTCAGGGATGGTGCTGCTATTGAGTGCGACGATGACTCTGACCTTGGATATCACTCACTGTATCGCCGCTGAACTCTCTCTCGATCTCTTCTTTAAACCCGGCAAAACCGATCTCATCCATCTGGTCCCTGAGCGATCTGCCGCTCCAGGCACGCCGGTACACCCGGTAGACGATCCTGTCAATGATCTCGACTACGGCATCCGCACTCTCGACATTGATCAGCTCGATGCCGTTCTGCGGGTCTCTGCCGCGCCTGCCCCCCACAGTGATCTGGTAATGCATGTAATCTGACTTCAGGAGACCGTACGGGCAGGAATGTACGCAGACTCCGCACATGGCGCACCTGCCTGCATCAAGTACCGAGATACCATCCCTGATGGAGATCGCACCCTCCCTGCAGTACTCCACACAACTCCCGCACCCGGTGCAGAGACCAGGTGTCCGGAGCGGTCTGATCCTGCCTGTGACCCCGATCTCGCTCGTCAGAGAGCCGGTACACACATACGGGCAGGCTGATATCGATATCCTCATCTTTATCGGTGTCTGCCTCCCAAAGACCCGCTCGTCTATCTTCTTCGCAAGTTCGATGGTCTCGATATTGGCATATTTGCAGCGCTCTGTGCCGGGACAGGCAGTGATATTCACGACTTCCTCGCGCTCAGCACCCAGAGGAGTCCCGTTTTTACTCAGCTGAACTGCAATTTTCTCCAGGTGCGCCGGGTCCACATGAGGGATCTCCAGGGTCTGCCGGGTGGTGAGATGCAGGCTGCCGTCCCCATACTTCTCTGCGATCTTTGTGAGCTTGCGCATCTGCACGGCAGAGACCACCCCTGCAGGCATCCGGACGCGAACGGTGCAGAGATCAGGATGTCGCTCAGTGATCACCCCGCCGCTCTCATGGACTCCGGTATACCCCTTCATCCAGAAGTAATGGCAGAGAATAGACTAAATAAGTTTGTCAGATCAGCCCGGGAGGGTGCTGCAGATCCATCCGGCAGAGGGGGTGCAGGCGGTCACGCATCATACCACGCGGGTCACGATGGTCAGAAAAACGCAAGTGCAAGGATCACGCAGGCACGGGTAATCTCATGGGTGGCGCCCACGACGTCCCCGTTCACCCCGTCAAATAGCCTGTAAGAGAGAGCCAGCATCAGGGCAGTGGTCAGGATCATGACCCCGAACCCGGCGGCACACGCAGGCACGGAGAGAGGGAGGAGGAGAAGCGGCGCCACGAATACGGTCGCAGATATGATGAACCAGGGTCTGGCATACCCATGGAAATAACTGTGTATGCCCTCCCTGAACGGCTTTCCGAGAGTGGTCATATATGACATCGCGAGTTTTGCACAGACTTCAGCGAATATTATCACCACCCATACCTGCGTGCCGGCTGCCTGCAGACCGGCATATGAGAGGAGGGTGACGACGAGACCCAGCGCCAGCGCTCCTGCACCGGTCTGCCTGTCAGTAAGCGCCTGTATCCGCCGCTCCCTGCTGCCGTGCGCCATCAGCCCGTCTCCAAAATCGAGGAGACCATCGAAATGGTTGCACCCTGAGAGGAGGAGGACGAGCGCGATCGCCACCGCCGCTGCAATGGGGGGGTAGGGTATCAGGCAGACCGCCGCTGCAGCGAGACCGCCGGTGACATAACCTGCCAGAGGATAGAGATACGAGTGTCTGGCAAAATACTCAAAATCCACGGGTTTCCCAAGCGGAAGGATGGTGGTGAACTGGAGGAGAGCGATGATGGGCTTCACACGCACTCACTGTACAGGCTTGACGTGCACCCTGCGATCAGCCCTGCCACTGCGTCATCCAGAAAAGGACCCAGTTTTGCAAGGATGCCGGGTTTGTTCTGATCATACCTGGTGAACTCAAAACGTGCATATGTGCCGCCGATCACCTCGGAGATCGCCATACCAATGATCTCATCACTCAGCAGGAATACCGGGTCGTCTTTGATCTCAGAGTCCTTCCGGTTCCAGTAGAGCTCGTCCTCAAGCAGGATCGCCCCCAGCAGGAGAGAGGATATATTGGGGTCGTCCAGGGCCCGGGCGACCTTCTCTCTCAGGCGCTGTGATGCTGCATCGGCGTCCAGACCATGCGGGACATAGAGCTCCATGGCAGCTGAGATGATATCATCCATTTCAACGCCCTTTTCCTGCAGTCTGCGTTCAATATCAAACATCGCATAGTGTTTAAACGATTCCACACATATATAGATCGTTATGGCATTCCTCTCACAAGCACCACCACTACGACCTGAAAGACCTATGATGGGGCTGGTTCTCGGCAATACACTACTGAGCACGGTCCCGGGTATATCAGGGGCGGGTCCGACACCTGAAATGACCCTGTATACTCCGATACTTGATGCCGAACTGGTCACGACAGGCTCGATCACCAGCATGCCCCTGAAGCCCAACACCCCCACCGGCTGCCCGACACCGGCGGCGATCACCAGGGCTATGTCAGAGCTCACAGGGATACAACCGGTTTTCATCAATGCAGGACTGCGGCATACCCCGACGGTCCCATGCATTGACATGTACGGGGATGCAGGCGGGGACCCGCGTACCGGTGACGCGGTGCCGCATGCGGAAGACCTCTTCAGGAAAGGGGAATGGACCGGCGCAATGCTCGGCAGGTACAGTGATCTCCTGGTACTGGGTGAATGTGTGCCTGGCGGCACTACAACGGCGCTCTGCGTCCTCAGGGCGCTGGGCTACGACGCCTGCGTCAGCAGCAGCTTCATGGACAACCCCTCTGGTATAAAGGAGGAGGTCTGCAGCGAGGTGCTCAGGAGGATAGACATAGGAAGTGTGCATGAGCCTCTTGACGCCATCCGCATCTGCGGCGACCCGATGCAGGCGGTGGCGGCGGGCATCGCAAGCGCGTACCCGGGAGAGGTCATCCTTGCAGGCGGGACACAGATGCTGGCGGTGGCGGCAGTCCTCAGGCAGATGGGGAAGAGGGTGCCGGCACTCGCAACAACGGTGTACGTCAGGGATGACGAATCCGCCAGTTTTGAGAGGACGCTGGAAGAGGTGGGGGCGACTGCCTGCTATGTCGACCCTGGTTTCGGGGAGATGGAGCACCAGGGGCTTGCACGTTACTGCACAGGCGAGGTGAAGGAGGGGACTGGTGCGGGAGGCGCCCTCATGCTCGCGTACCTGATGGGGCACTCCCCTGAAGAGATCTCAGGCAAAGTGCTGGACTTTGTCAGGGGCTACACCTGAAAAATACTTTACCCCTTCCCACCAATATTCTCTGCAATGCTTCCACTTTATGTGGTCAACAACCATGGTCAGTTCAACCACCGCATCCTCAGGATGCTCCGCGACCTGGAGATAGAGGCGGTGATGATCAGGAATGATACGCCTCCCGATGAGGTGGCTGAAGCCTGCAGGGGGATCATCCTCGGCGGCGGACCGTCTCTCGAACGTATCGGCGGGGCGGCGGGATACCTGGACTGCGGTCTCCCGGTCCTCGGCATATGCCTGGGTCTCCACATCATCGCAACGTACAGGGGCGGCAGAGTGGAGAAGGGACCGCACGGTGGCTATGGCGCAGTGGAAGTCAGGATCAGGGAACACGACGATATTTTAGCAGGTTATCCTGAAAAGATGCGTGTATGGGCGTCCCATGCCGATGAGGTCACGGAAGTCCCGCCGGGTTTCACTGTGCTCGCCGGTTCTGATATCTGCGCCATCGAGGCACTGGCTTCCACAGAGGAGAGGATCTATGGGGTGCAGTGGCACCCTGAAGTGAGCCACACGCCCGATGGCAGACTGGTATTCGAGAATTTCAACAGGATATGTCAATAACAAACGACTTTCCGCAGCAGGGAAAGATGAAAGATGCACCCGGCACTGCCCGGAGTGATCCTGCCAGGGTTGCCGGAGAGGTGTATGCAGCCGGCTTCGTCTGCAGGCGCTGCTCAGAGTGCTGCACAGATTCCAACCTTGTCATGGTCAGCCAGCCAGAGATGCAGAGGATCATCTCGGTGACGGGCAGGGACTCTGACGAACTCTTTGAACCCTACCCGGAATTCATCACGGATGAGAACGGCGGGTGCTTCACATTTGGATGGTGTCTCAGGCATGCAACAGACGGGGGATGTATCTTCCTGGAGGACGGGGGGTGCACCATATACGCAGACCGCCCCTGGATCTGCCGCACATACCCATTCATGCTGGACGGGGACGATCTCCTGATATCAGGGTGCAGCGGGCTCGGTACCGGGATGGCATGGGATGAGGCGCTCAGCATCGCCAGGGCACTGCTTGCCCGGAGGGATGCAGAAGTGGCGGAAGAGCATGCGATACGGCAGGTCTTTGCCGGGGTGACGGTGCCTCCGGGGAGGAGGGCGGTCATCGACAGCCAGGGGATGACGGTGCTGGATGGCTGAGATACAGATCATCGGGACGGCGCATGTCTCGCAGAAGAGCATCGACGAAGTCAGGGCGGCGATTGCCGGGTTCAAGCCTGACGTTGTGGCGGTTGAACTCGACCCGGCGCGCTATGCCGCCCTGAAGACCGGACCCGGAGACAGCCCTGAGATCAATGAGGTGCTGAAGAGGGGTGACTTCACCCAGCTGATCGTCCAGTGGGTGCTCGCGTACCTGCAGCGCCGTATCGGGATGGATACAGGGATCCTCCCGGGTGCCGAGATGCTGGCTGCCATTGAAGAGGCAGAAGCACAGGGCATACCGGTGGCACTGATCGACAGGGACATCAGGATCACGCTCATGCGGTTCTGGCGCATGATGACACTCTGGGAGAAGCTGAAGATCATCTATGCCCTGGTCGTCTCGGTGATCGGAATCGGGGGCGAGGAAATTGATGTGGATCTATTCACAGACCAGGACGTCGTGAGTGCAGCGCTCATGGAGTTCAGGAGGTTCTCACCCAATGGCGCGGCGGCGCTGATCGACGAGAGGGACGCATATATCGCACACAAGCTCATTGCACTGAAAGCCAGGCATGAACGTGTGCTTGCCGTCGCAGGCGCAGGGCATGTGCAGGGGATCTCACGCCTCCTTGCAGAGCCGCAGGCGCTCCCGCCGATGGGCGACCTGACCGCAGAGGTGAAGAGCCCACCCTGGAAGTGGGTGCTGGGCGGTGCCGTCATCATCTTCTTCGGAACCCTGATCACTGCCATCATCTTCTCTGGTGCCGGTCTGGATGTGCTGCTTGCCGCCCTCCTCTACTGGGTCCTGATCAATGGTCTGCTGAGTGCCGGATTCACCCTCCTTGCAGGCGGGCATCCGCTCTCTGCCATCACCGCATTCTCGGTCTCATGGATGACCTCGCTCAACCCCCTGCTGGCGGCAGGCTGGTTCGCCGCCATCGTGGAGGCAAAGATACGCAAACCAGGCGCCGATGACTTCAGGAAGATTTTCGAGGCAGACAGTTTCGAGGAGATGAGAAAGATACCTCTCTTCCGCGTGGTGCTTGTCGCTGCACTGGCAAACATCGGCAGCACGATCGGGACATTCGCCTATTTCATCTTCATCTTCCCGTTCCTTGGCATAGACCCCGGCGTCCTGATCGCCACAGGCATCGGAAACCTCTGGAATGCACTCCAGGGCGTGTTCATGTGAGGGTGGTGAGATGCTTCAGGTGATTTCAGGCACCGTGACCAAAGCAGATGTAAGACGATTTACGCACCACGCAGGAGACGGCTAACAAATATATCTGCGGGTGAGATCCCTCTTCATGCCACCATCCCGCAAGCAAGCCGGTTTGTCCGGACAGATCCCGAAGCAGGATGAATGATCGGCTTCTTCGACTTCTGACTCAATGAACTTGTAACGGCTCATTTTTTATCTGCTTATTTTCTCCCCTCTTTCCAGAGGTCGCACTGTTTGTTGAAGATGAACATGAACTCCCTGCCGCGTTTTTCCTTTTTGATGTAGCCCAGGTCGGCAAGGTGGAGGAGGTCAGTCCTGGCAGTCTGATAGACGATGCCGTGGGTCTCCATGATCTGGCGGATGGTGAAGTAATCGTCGCTGTGCTCCATCATCTGCCTGAGAAGGTCTGCCTGTCTCTGATTGATGTTTCTGATGGTTTTTATTATCGCTTTTGTTGTGTTCTGCTCGCTCTGTTTTTTTTCGATGTAGATTAGCAGATCCTTTCGCGCCTCCTCAATGCACCTGATGTTGTACTGGATAAAGTAGGTCAGGTCCATCTCATCGTATTCGGTGTGGAGGTAGGCGAGGGCATAGTCTTTCCTGGACCCCAGGATGATCCGGGAGATGGGCATATACTCGAAGACCCAGTAGCCCTGCGAGAGGACGTACCAGTAGAAGATGCTCCGTGCGGTTCTCCCGTTACCATCTTCGAAGGGGTGGATGTAGCCGATGAGAAAGTGGAGGATGATCCCCTTGATGATGGGGTGGATGAAAGTTTCCACGCCGTCGTCGCCGGCGTTTGCAAACCGGCACAATTCATCGATCAGGTCTGGTATTCTGGTGTGGTCCGGGGGCGTGTGGTAGACGACGCCGGTGGCGGGGTCGGCGACCACTATATCGTCGGTCTCCCTGAACCGTCCGACGGCGGCATCGTCAAGGGTGTTCTCGGTGACTAAACGGTGGATGGCGAGGATGAAGTCCGGGGTCAGGGGTGCGGCTTTCTGATCCCGGATGTAGCGCATGACCCTGTAGTTGTTGACCACCATCTGCTCGCCCTGATTCCTCGGTTTTGTCCCCTTCCTGAGCATCTCCTTGGCAGCTCTGCGTGTGGTCGCCGCCCCTTCGAGGATACTGGAGGCGATGGCTTCTTCCATGAATGAATTGATGATGTACGACCGTTCGAGTCTGATTGTCCTGTTGTGGATCCGGATGGTGCCTGAGAGGTACTGGTCGAAGATGTGCAGGCTCCGCAGGATCTCTGGGGTGGTCGAGTACCTGAGGTCGAGGGACGGGTAGGGAACGGTTTCGTAGCGCATCGTCCTGAGTATCTTCATGATCGCCCAGATCGCCCTCCTCTTCTCCGGGTCGGGGATGCGATGTTTGAGTTCGTCCCAGGAGAGGTACCGGTTGTTGTATTCGGTCACCGCTTTTTTGAAGTCGGGATCCTGCTGAATTTCGCCGATCTTCTGGAGGTTTTTCTCATCCCACTCCGCGGGTGGTTTTTCGGGAAGTTTCTTCATGCTCAGACCTGCCAAATACTAATTTAATATATTTTAGTATTTAATTAGTATTTCGGTTTGGGGAGTTCTATGAAATACTAATCTTAAATGTTTTAGTAGTTGATTAGTAGTTCGTGCAGGAGATACCTATAGAGAGAGAAAGACCTGGTGACGCTGCGGTACGAGCCGGAGAGGGTGAGGGAGGTGTGTGTGAGGGGTGTGAGATTCCGATAGATTCATCGCCGAATGGTCTGAGATAGAATACATTGTTAAATGTGAGGTTGATTTGAATGAAAAACATCGAGATGATACTGAACGGTGATAAACTCGTCATTACGGTTGATCTATCGAAAGAGTCCGGCGAATCAAAGTCAGGGAAGTCGTTCACGATTGCATCCACTGAAGGGAATGTTTCCGTTCCTGAGCACGATGATATCAAAATTGGTTTGAATATATACCGGAAAAAATAATAGAGGATTACTATTAACACCTTTTCTTATGAGGCGCCACGGTCACGATCGCGCTTCAATAGGGCCATGTCTTTTCAGACATGGTGAGATGAGAGAAGAGTTGCAGGGGTCGGGATATAAAGAGCTTCAATTGGGCCACGTCTTTTCAGACATGGTGAGTTGACTACTGTGAGTGTGATTGTGTAAATGCCAGTGGTGCTTCAATTGGGCCACGTCTTTTCAGACATGGTGAGTAGGCAGGTGAACAGACGGCTGCGGCTTCATTGACCCTTCAATTGGGCCACGTCTTTTCAGACATGGTGAGTCTCTATTACAAGAATATCAAGCTCGGGCTGATCATCCTTCAATTGGGCCACGTCTTTTCAGACATGGTGAGGGCATTCGTCAATATGCCCCTGCTGCAGTGGGACGGTCCTTCAATTGGGCCACGT
>DARA01000017.1:5390-34148 GCA_002503135.1 Methanomicrobiaceae archaeon UBA207 | reverse complement strand
CTGCAAGTCCCGGGATCGTGATCCGTTCGCTCCTCTGCGCAACATCGGATGCAGCTCCTGTGAAGGCGACGGGCTGGAAATTTACACCCCTCACCACATCTATGTTCTCTGCCGCGTATCTGATGATCGCACCGATCTCATGCTCATTTCTCCCCCTGATGACCGTCGGTACGAGAACCATCCCCATCCTGACCTGCGAACAGTTCCCGACGACTTTTCTGCAGGTCGCGATCTGGGGGTTCGTCTCTTTTGTAACACCATCGAAATGGAGGTATATGGTGCTCAGTCCGGCGTCCTTGAGTTTCTGGATGAGACCAGGGTCCTGTGCCAGCCTGATGCCGTTTGTGGCGATCTGCACCTGTGCAAACCCGAGTTCTTTGGCTTTTCTGATGATGTCAGGGAGATCATCCCTGAGTGTGGGTTCGCCGCCTGAAAACTGGACTGCGGGTGTCGGGACCGGCTTCTCCTCACGGAGCATGCGCATCATGCCCACGACCTGGTCAAATGAGGGTTCGTATAGGGCTCCAAATGCACGTGCATTGGCAAAACAGAAGTCGCAGTTGAGGTTGCACCTGTTCGTCAGGTCGATATTGGCGAGGAGGGTGGTCGAGCGGTGGTTTGAACAGAGCCCGCAGTCCTGCGGGCAACCCTTCAGCGGCGGCGTCCGCTGTGGATTTGAGACCCCTGTGGAGACCGATTCAAATTCCTCGAAACGGTGGTACATCCCGGCGTCAGACCAGTATAACTCCCTGTATTCACCGTGCTCAGGGCAGGTGCGGGTGATCCAGATCCTCTCGTCCTCCTCAGTAATCTCAGCCTCGAGTAATATATTGCATACCGGACAGAGACTGTGTGTCTTTTTGATCAGCATATGTAGGAATCTCCGGGGGTTATCTCTATTCTCTTTCTCATTCCGATACCTTAATCTTTACAATTGTGATCATATTAGAGATATTGGAGATTGGTAATATTTATATCGCTACCGGCATCTGCTCCCTGCTCAGTGCCATCTGGATCATGATCCCTGCATATGTGCCCAACCCTGCCGCTGTGCTCTTTGGCGGCGGGACGCCTGTTGATCTCGGTACGAAATTCATTGACGGGAGACGCCTGCTGGGTGACGGAAAGACCTACAGGGGTTTTGTCTGTGGTGTGATCGCAGGGGTTGCCGCCGGTCTTGCAGAGATGCATCTCCAGGCGTGGGCAGGCTGGCATGCGCTTCCGGCACATACGCTCCTCTCCATATCTCTGCTTGCGACGGGCGCACTCGCCGGTGATCTGGTGAAGAGCTTCATCAAGAGAAGGTTTAGGAAGGAGCGGGGTGAAATGTGGATCATCGCTGACCAGTATGATCTCGTGCTCGGGGCATTCGCATTCCTGCTGATCTTTGATTATGAGTGGATGAGCGCATATCTGACGCTTCCTGTGGTGGTATGGATCATCCTGCTCACACCACTGCTTCACAGGGCAGCAAACCTCATCGGCAATAAAATCGGTGTGAAGGATGTACCATGGTAAATGAAATTGCAGTACTGCTCAGGGAGAGCGGCGCACTAGAGTTCGGAGACTTTGTACTGGCTTCCGGCGCCAGCAGCTCCTATTATGTTGATATCAAGACCGCACTGACCAGACCCGCGCTGCTTGGCGCAATTGGCAGGACGATTGCAGAGAACTATGATTTTGATGTCGTGGCAGGGGTGGCGCTCGGTGGTGTTCCGCTTGCTGTTGCTGTATCCCTTGCAAGCGGCAGACCATATGCAGTCATCCGGAAATCTGAGAAGGAACACGGGAAAACCGGAATAATCATCGGTGATGTGGCAGACATGGATCTGCTTCTGGTGGAGGATGTCACCACATCTGGTGGGAGCGCACTCTATGGGATCGAGGCACTCCGTGCGGCGGGTGCGTCCGTGAGCACCGCAGTCACTGTCATTGACCGCGAAGAGGGTGCGGCACCGGCACTGAAGAGGGCTGGCGTGCATTTCTCTGCACTGGCAACAGTGAGTGAACTTCTGAATATGTAAACAATTTTTTAAGACAAAACTCAAATGGTGTGATATGAAGGTTCTTGTTGTGGGTGGCGGTGGGAGGGAGCATGCTATTGCCCGGGCGCTCTCCCGCAACAGTGATGTGAAGATCTTCTCTGTTATGGCAAATCCCAATCCCGGCATAGCAGGTCTGGCAGAGAAGGTGCTTCATGAGAGTGAAACAAATCTCGGCAAAGTACTGGGTTTTGCACTGGAAAACCGTGTCGATTCTGCGATCATCGGACCAGAGGCGCCGCTTGAAGCTGGTATCGTCGATCTCCTTGAGGAGGCAGGTATACCCTGCGTGGGTCCCAGGCGTGCGGCTGCACGCCTGGAGACGAGCAAGGCGTTCTGCCGCAGCCTGATGGCAAGGCACGGCATCGCCGGGTGCCCGAAATACCGGGTCTTCGGTGATGCAGAGGAGGCTGTGGAATTCATCAGGGAGTATGACGGTGATCTGGCAATAAAGCCGGTGGGTCTCAGCGGCGGCAAAGGCGTGCGCATCATGGGCGAGCACCTCGATCAGGCAGGTGCGGCAGAGTATGTACGGCACCTCGGGAAGGACATCATCCTTGAAGAGCGTCTCATCGGGGAAGAATTCACACTCCAGGCATTTGTGGACGGCAGCCACCTCGTCCCCATGCCGCTGGTGCAGGACCATAAGCGGGCATATCCTGGCGATACCGGACCCAATACAGGGGGCATGGGTTCTTATTCCCTTCCTGATCACATGCTCCCATTTGTCAGCAGGGAAACTTATGAGAAGGCGCTGCAGATCATGAGGGGTGTGGTGAATGCGATGAAGGTGGAGGGTGTGCCTTACAAGGGCATCCTCTACGGGCAGTTTATGAATACCCGCACCGGTCCGCAGGTCATTGAATTCAATGCACGTTTCGGTGATCCTGAGGCGATGAATGTCCTGTCCCTCCTGGAATCTGATCTTGCCGGGATCGTCACCCGCCTCATTGAAGGCAAGCTCTCGTCTGCGGATGTCAGGTTTGCACCGCTTGCAACGGTCTGCAAATACCTTGTGCCTGAAGGTTATCCGGAGTCGCCGAAGGAAGGTGAGCCCCTGGAGATTGGTGATTATGGGGATGCAATTTTGTATTATGCAAATGTAACCAGGAAAGGAGGGCACCTCTGTACAGCCTCTTCACGCACCCTTGCTTTTGTCGGCATGGCAGGGACCCTTGAGGAGGCAGAGAGGATCGCTGAGACTGCAGCTTCCTCGGTGAAGGGGACGGTCAGGCACAGGAGCGATATCGGGACCGCAGACCTGCTCAGGCAGAGGATCGCTCACATGAAGGAGATCACAACATGAAAAAGGATATTCTCTCCATTCTTGATATCACCGCAGATGATCTCAATGATCTGATCCGGGATGCCGTGCATCTGAAGGCGATGCGTGCAGGCGGTGAGGCGCACAAAGTGCTGGATGGAAAGAGTCTTGCCATGATCTTTGAGAAGCCGTCCACACGCACACGGGTCTCCTTTGAGGTGGGGATGACTGACCTCGGCGGTCATGCACTCTATCTGAATCCGCACGACGTGCAGCTCGGGCGGGGCGAGGAGATCCGTGATATGGCACGGGTGCTTTCGCGCTATGTCTCAGGTGTGATGATACGCGCCTACCGCCATGAGACCATTGCTGACTATGCCAGCCATTCGACGGTGCCGGTGATCAATGGTCTGAGTGACATCGAACACCCCTGCCAGGTGCTCGCAGATATCATGACGATCCGCGAACACTTTGGTCAGTCACGTGATGTGAAGATCGCATGGGTGGGTGACGGCAACAATGTCTGCAACTCACTCCTCCTCTCGACTGCACTCACAGGCATGAGTATGGCAGTTGCGAGCCCCAAAGGATATCAGCCCGGGCAGCAGGTGGTCGGGCACGCCCGGTCTGTGGGCGGGGATGTCATGGTTGTTGAATCACCATATGATGCGGTCATGGATGCGGATGTCATCTATACAGACATATGGGTATCAATGGGTGAAGAGGCTGAACACGATCTCCGTATGAAGGCGTTCACTGGCTACTGCATTTCTGAGGACCTTCTGGAGCATGCCGCTCCTGATGCGGTCGTCATGCACTGCCTGCCGGCACACCGCGGTGAGGAGATCACTGACGCGGTGATCGAGGGTCCGCAGAGCATCGTCTGGGACCAGGCAGAGAACCGCCTCCATGCACAGAAAGCCCTGCTGGTAAAATTGCTCTCGGCGGAAAAATAGGGAAGAACTCTTCAGTTCTCTCCAACAAACTCCTTCAGCTGCTTCAGGAGGTCTTCCTGAACCTGCTCTAACACTTCATGTTTGCCACGGAATGCCAGCAATTCCCGCACATCGCCATCCATTATACCGATCACTATCGGTTCGTTCCGCTCCACGACCGTGACATCATACTTCTCAGCAATGTCACAAATGATGCTCCTGGGCACGCCCGGGGGTATGATCAGGTCAAAGAGTTCTTCATTCTTCATGGTTAGTACCTTTCATTTCATTTACCGATTTTTACACGTCGTGCGATGATACACGGACCGCCCCGCACTCCGCCTATCGGCTTTTTCGGTTTGCCGAGAGAGTTCATGCACCGCCCCATCAGAGCAGCTCCCCGCGCCAGACCATCGTCAACAAAGATGACACGGTCATATGGATTGTCATAGATCCCTCTCTCTTCGAGTCCGGTGAGGATATATTCTGGTTTTCTCCCGGAAATCGCTGCTCTCCCCGTGAATCCGATGGTGGAATTCTCAGGTACCAGGTCATTCTCAATGGCGACATCGATCAGGCGGAGTGCCATCCCTGCACAGACATGGTCAACCACATCATTCAGCAGGCGTATGCCATGGTTCTCATATATCTCAGCACCGATCTCTTTAAGTTTGTCCATGTCACTGCCGTCTCTGCCACAGTCGCAACCGAGGAGCGCCACGTTCGACTCCTTTGCAACATCTGCGCAGACAGGCACTTTGCCAAAGTGCCGCCTCTCGGGAGGGACTATGCAGATGTCGATGTGCTCGTGGCAGCGCTCTTCATAATCCAGGACAAGCGAGGATTTTCTCTTTGAAAACGATGCCACGATACTCCTGTCTCCAAATACGTCGAGCGCTGTTCCGGTGTGGTCCTCCACGAGACCGGTGCCGCGGACAATGGCGTCGGGTATTGCTCCTGCAAGACCGCAGAAATTTCCGATCGTCTTTGCAAACGGGTTTTCATCCTTGGGAGAGACCTCACTGGTGATGCGCCCGTCCAGTGTGGTGCCGAAGTCTATGGAGAGGCAGGGGTTGCGGACATCCACCGGGGTCCATTTTGCCCCTTCTTTGATGCCTGCCATGGCAAGTTCGCCCTCCATCTCATTTGCAACCATCTCGACGCCGGTGCTCCCCAGTGGCGGGAGAACTCCTGCAACAGTGCCGCAGAAGGTTACTTTGTCTCCAAGGCTGAATTTCCGAAGTTTTGGAGGGAGGTTTTCGACGGACATCGGGGGAGTCATCTTTCTCGGCGGGACGCCTGCCAGCAGGCACCCATTGGCGAGGGCGATGACAAAGTCACCCACCTGATCAGGGGAGTCCATGGCGGCGACGACGCCTGTGCTCCGCACCACGAAGTCAAGATCATCCTTGATGCTGAGTTTTGCCTCCTTATGGCACTGGATGAGTGTGTTCTTCACCAGCTCGGTGACCGACTCCTTTGTGATCGGAGTGCCGACGAGTGTCACACCGAATATCTCCTCACCTGGCTTTGGCGGTTGCACATCCCTGCTCATGGTGACGGTTTTATTGATGATGTATGATTTCCCTGTCTCCATGTCTGTGCCGGTGAGGATGCATTTTGTTGTGGTATTACCCATCTCCACAGATGCAACAATAAAGTAAGGTTTTATCTTGTATTCCGGTATGAACATACCGGCGCCGTGTATGATGGAGGGCGGAGACGGGCTCTCGACTAAATGTATTTTTGGTCTCCGGAAACGATCCAGAAAACTGGGACACATATTACCAGATTCTGTTTTTTAATCTTTATATCTTTTCATTTTACCGTCAAACCGGCAATATTCGCTGTATTGACAACCTGAGATATGCGGGTGCTCAGGCGGCAGAATGTGGGGGCATATGGTTGGTTGCAAGACATTATAGTCGAAAACAATACTTTGGCATGAAAGTGGTAATTGCCACTTTCATCAAACAATGCCTGACACAACGCGAGTCATGCACGTTTTACTAAAAAGTTTGGTTTTCTTCATCATAGTTCCAAACGTATTTTGAAAACATGAGTTCAAAAAGTGAAGTTCGTAACTATAAATGTCGCATAGCACAAAACAGTATTATGCAGTACTCTGAAGGCAGGGTGGGCAGGGTATTTGTCGTAAGAGTGGAGGACGGCGAAGACTTTCCCGGGACAATAGAACGTTTTGTGTCTGAAAAAGCGATCATGACAGGAACCATCCATTTTTTGGGTGCGCTGAAGGAGGGGGCGGTCGTCACAGGACCTGAGAAGCCGGTCATCCCGCCTGTTCCGCAGGTCCAGATGTTCAGCGGGGGCTGGGAAGTGGTGGGGTTTGCAACCATTTACAGGAGTGATGAAGGTCCCGCCATCCACTACCATGCATCTGTCGGGAGGGGTGAGAGCGCGCTCACCGGTTGCCTGAGAGGGAAAGCTGCCGTGTATCTTGTTGTGGAGGCTGTAATCACGGAATTCATTGGGATGGAAGTCTCAAGGGTATATGATGAAGAAACAGGGCTGAAACTCCCGGTGCACGAACACAGGTCATAACACAGGTCCTGAAGCCGCACCCTGAAGAGCGGGCAAGATTGAGAGACTCATACGTTTTCTCTCCCGATGGTCGGACCTTTTGGAGGAATCCCGGTAGTTGATCTTTTCAGATTTGCATGCTGCATACAGGTTTTATATCAGAAAGGGATATGTGAGTATGGAGGTCAGGGTCTGATGCTTGAGATAAAGCGTCGGTATATAATGTCAGAGGATAACAAACCCGTAAGCGTGGTAATAGATATCTTAACGTTCGAAAAAATTGAATCCGTTATTGAGAATTATGGCCTTGCAAAATATATCAGCGAGTCGGATGACGAAGAACCGCTGAGCCACTCCGACGCTTTTAAATATTACAAGGGTCTGAAGGAATCTGCCTGAAATGCCCGACTGTTTCTATAAAAAGACATTTCTAAAGGACCTGTCCCGAATCCCGAATCCCGTCCAAAAACGTATTGAAGAGTTGGTTTTCAGGAAAATTCCTGAAGCGGATGACATTTTTTCTGAATTTGATATCAGCAGGATGAAAGGGATGCCAGGATATTTCAGGATTCGTGTCGGCAAGTAGCGTATCGGGTTTGAATTGGCTGATGACGGCAACATAATCTTTTACCGGGTAAAAAGCAGAGAAGAGATATATTCTGTTTTCCCCTGATTTTTATTTTGGGATGTCCAAAGTATCCGTCAGGATCTTCACCCCCCCGCCGAGCAGCTTCACCAGCACCGACGCCGGCGCTGACCCCGTGACTCCTCACGTCCTCGCCCGTCTTCACGCTCTGCCATAAATCCCAATTTTCCCATCAACCGAGCACGGCTCGGACCTGGCTGAGCACCACACTGGCTGATGCCACCACATCCCGGGCATCCATCTCCGAGTACACACACCCATAATCTGCGCCCTCGCGTATGCGCATGGCAAAGGTGAAATCCTCAAGTATCGATGATGGAAGAAGGCTTTCATCAACATATAATGCCTCGACGGCGTACCGAAGGCAGGCATGGCTCTTTTCTCGATATCCTCTGGCAAATACCAGCGCACGAAGGGCATGAAACTGCGCATAGTACCCCTGGATGATCGCCCACTTCATATTCTCCTCTGTGAGAGAGTGCTCTGTAGCATTGAGGTCGTTGTCTGCCTCCCGCAGTTCTTTCGCGATCAGTGTCTGATCGACCGGGATGCGTATGATCTTCCCTCGTTTCAGGCACTGCTCAAATTGATACTTCATCGTACTCCTCGATTAAAACTTTTCCACCAAGAATGCGCTCGTAGAGAGCGCGGTCAGTCGTTTTCAACAAACGGAACTCGCCCGGCGTGAGGATAATCGGCGAAATCTCGCGGTCAATCCCGGTCTGAACCGCCGCAATGCTCTCACCAATACTTATTCTATCCTCCGTTTCGATGAAGAGATCGATATCACTCTCATCGGTGTCTTCACCGGTTGCCGAGCTCCCGAAGAGTATCACCTTCGTCACATCTCCCTGCAGTCGGAGAATCAGCGGGTTTAAGTCAATAAGCGTGGCACAGATCTTTACCTCCCTGAGGAGCGGACTCTCCATCGCTGCCTGGTACAGCACAAGCCGCCCTCTTTCTTCCCGATGCAGAAGGCCGGCATGGGACAGGCGTACAAGTGTTTCACTGACCGATCCCGCACTAAGACCAAGCAACCGGGCAATTTCACGAACATAAAACCCTTCACGATAGTGTCTCCCCAGAAACCGGAGAAGTACAAATGTGGTTCTGGACATTATGTTCAATTCATCGAACATATGTTCACTTTTATGAACCGACACCATTTGAAACTAACTGTTTCATGGTGAGAGGGGGGGATTTATCAGGCACATTTGTTCAGGTTCGATCTGTTCAGGATTCCGGTCTGGGAAGGACTCAGAAAGATATGTGGAAAAGTCAGGGAAATACCCGTGTTGAGACCGCCGGATGAGAAATTTGAGGGAGTTGAATTGAAGATTGGATATTCTAATAGAGGTAAATTAGAGAACTACTGGTGCCCTCAGCATCCCCGACAACTATATCTGTGTGCATGAAGAACATGAAGCATGTAAAGAGGGCATTACGTACCGGCATCCGCGGTAGAGCCCATCTGTGGAGGTGAAAAGTGTTATGGTGGCATTAACGCAGGAGATGAAAGATGTCTTTGCAAAGGTGCAGCTCTTCCCTGTGGCAACAGCATCAAAAGAGGGTGTTCCGAATGTTGTGCCGATCGCATTCGTCCGCCTGGTGGATGATGAAACGATCTGGCTGGCAGACAATTTCATGCTAAAGACTCTTGCCAATGTGCAGGAGAATCCCAGGGCAGCGATATATCTCTGGGACCCGGAATCCAAAAAATGTTATCAGGTGAAGGGCAGTGTTGCAGTAAAGAAGGAAGGGGCGGATTACGAGAAGATGCATGCAATGGTGCAGGAAAAGAAACCCGGACTTCCGGCGAAATCTCTCCTGGTCCTGAAAATTACTGATGTGTTTGAGTGTGCACCAGGTCCGGGAGCCGGAAAAAAGATTATATAATCCTATTTTTTTCTGAGATTTTCTGCCAGGCGTGCCTGCAGCCCGAAATAGTTTGAATATCCGACTGCATGGGTCTGGTCAACCGTGCTGCTGTCAAATGATACCAGGTCATCTGAATAGAGTCCTGACACCGAATTTCTGCCTTTTATCCGGACCGCACCTTTGTGGAGTTCGAGATCAACAGTGCCATTGACCCGCTCCTGCGTCCTGGCGATGAAGGCGGTTAGTGCTGAGAAGAGGGGTTCATGCACCAGCCCGAGGTAGCCCAGCTCTGACCATTTGCTGTCAACAGATTCCTTGAATGCAAGCTCCTGGCGGGTCAGGACAAGACGTTCGAGGTCATAGTGGGCGGCGAGCAGGACTGTCGCGGCAGGGTGTTCATAGATCTCACGGGCTTTGATGCCGAGAATCCTGTCTTCGATCATGTCGTTTCTGCCCACGCCGTTCCGCCCGGCGATCAGGTTCAGGCGCCTGATCAGCGCAAGTCCTGAGAGAAACTCGCCATTCAGCGCTACCGGTATCCCCTCTTCAAACTCTATCTGCACCAGCTCAGGCGTGTCAGGGGCGTCCTGCGGTGCCACAGTCCACGCATAGATGTCTTCCGGGGGGTGCCTGGCAGGGTTTTCGAGCACTCCGCCCTCAATGCTTCTCGTCCAGCAGTTCTCGTCGATGCTGTACGGCTTCTCCTTCACCACAGTGACCGGGATATCATGCTCCTGTGCATACCTGATCTCCCATTCCCTGGTGAGGTTCAGGTCCCGCATGGGAGCGATGATCTCAAGCCCTGCACACCGGAAGATGAAATCAAACCTGAACTGGTCATTGCCTTTTCCGGTACAGCCATGGGCGACCACCCCTGCACCCTCTTTTCCCGCGACCTTTACGATCTCCTCTGCGATGAGTGGTCTGGCGAGTGCGGTGCCTATCGGGTAGCCCTCATATGATCCATTCGCTCTGACGGACGGGAATATGTAATCATCAACAAACCTCTCTTTCACGTCGATGGTGTAGTGCCTGTCACTGATCTTCTTCCCCTTCTCGGTAGTTGCGGCGATCTCGTCTTCCGGCTGTCCCACGTCGACTGCAACAGTTACGACCTCCTCAAAGTCGTAGCGCTCTTTTAAAAGAGGGACGCATATCGAGGTGTCAAGACCACCAGAGAATGCAAGGATAACTTTTCCCTTTCCCATATCTTCTCTCCGCTTGTAATCACATGATCTCATTCTTTGGTTTTTGACTGTCGCATTAAATCAGAGATTTAATGGGAGTTGCAGATTCCTAATCTGCAACATAATCAATGAGCCCTGTATCTATCAGTTTAATTTTCCAACCATAAAAGGGTGGTATGATGATGAAAATCCATGTACCACTGCCGTCCTTTCTCTGATCATAGGGGGTGAAGTGGGCATGGTCTGCATCTCACTTTCCGCCGATGTAGTGGTTCAGCGGCTCAATCGTCACATCTTTCTGTTGCATCACATCGATCGCCATCGCCGCAGCCCCTGCTGCCTGGAGTGTGGTGATGTACGGGACATTGTAGTCCACGGCAACCCGCATCATCTGGAGGTGGTCCTGCCTTGCGTGTTTGCCTGCAGGGGTATTGATGATGAGGCTGATCTCGCCGCGCCGCATCATATCAATCACATTGGGTGAGCCTTCCTGCACCTTTCTTACCAGGTTGGCGTCAATGCCGTTCCGGCTGAGGTGTTCCACTGTCCCGCTTGTGGCATAGAGGGATAACCCGAGGTCCCTGAGTTTCTTTGCGATGGGTATGATCTCCTCCTTCTGCTCGTCTGTGACAGAGATGAATACATTCCCGTCAAGCGGGAGCTCGTTATCGGCTGAGAGGCATGCCTTGTAATACGCCCTGCCAAAGTCATAGTCAATGCCCATGACCTCGCCTGTACTCTTCATCTCCGGACCGAGTACAGTGTCAACACCAGGGAGCTTGTTGAATGGCAGGAGGACTTCCTTGACCGCGACATGGTCGATCTCGCGCCTGACATGCCCAAGGTCCCGGAGTTTTGCGCCCATCATCACCTTTGCCGCCAGTTTTGCGAGCTGGATGCCTGTAGCTTTGGCTACGAACGGGACGGTGCGGCTTGCGCGCGGGTTTGCCTCCAGGACATAGACGACATCATCCTTGACCGCATACTGGATATTGATCAGACCTATCACACCTATGCCAAGGGCGATCTTCTCTGTGTAGTCCTCTATCCGCTTGATCACTGACCTGGAAAGTGACTGCGGCGGGATGACACATGCCGAATCACCGCTGTGGACACCTGCCTCCTCGATATGCTCCATGGTGCCGCCGATCAGTACTTCCTCACCATCAGAGACTGCATCTACATCAACCTCTGTAGCACTCTGCAGGAATGAGTCAATCAGTACCGGGTGATCCCTGCTGACCCGCACAGCCTCTTTGATGTATGCCACCATCTCCACCTCGTCATGGACGATCTCCATCGCCCTGCCACCGAGCACATAGGAGGGGCGCACCAGCACAGGGTATCCGATCCTGCCTGCGATCTCCAGCGCCTCCCCTTCTGAATATGCGGAACCATTCGGGGGGCTTGGGATGCGGAGTCTGTTCAGGAGCTGACTGAAGCGGTCCCTGTTTTCTGCCATGTCCATCGCATCCGGGCTGGTCCCGAGTACCTTCGTGACAAGCCCGAGCCTGTTCATCTCCTCTTCGAGCGGGAGCGCCAGGTTTACCGAGTTCTGACCGCCGAACTGCACCATTACCCCCTGATACCTGTCTTTCCTGATGATGTTCACCACATCCTCAAGATTCATCGGCTCAAAGAAGAGGCGGTCTGAAGTATCAAAATCCGTGGATACGGTCTCAGGGTTGTTGTTGACGATATGCACCTCAATGCCGTTCTCACGCAGTGCCTGGACCGCATGCACGGTGCAGTAGTCAAATTCGATCCCCTGCCCGATTCTTATGGGTCCTGAGCCAAGAATGAGGACTTTCTCTCTGTCACTCTTTGCGATCTCGCATTCCTCTTCCTGCGTGGAATAGTAATAAGGAGTCTGTGCAGGGAATTCCGCAGCGCAGGTATCCACCATCTTGTAGGTGGGCTCGCCTGTGAGTGCCATGATCTCATCCCAGGTTTTCCCGGTCAGCCTGGAGATTTCAGCACAGGCTATGCCATAGCGTTTTGCGCGCCTGATATCCTCGTCTCTGGCATTGTTTCTCAGTCTACGCTGAAGAAGAACGATGTTCCTGATCTTTTCAAGGAAGAAGGGGTCAATATCTGTCAGATCCGCCACCTCCTCCACTGTGAAGTCCTGGCTGAAGGCGTCCATGAGGCAGCTGAACCGTTCGTCTGTCGGGCTGGAGAGGATCATCCTGATCTCGCGCGGGTCTGTGTGCCGGGTGATATCAGTGTCGAGCGACCTGAGGGCTTTCATGAACGCCTCCTCAACAGTCCGTCCGATTGCCATGACCTCACCTGTGCTTTTCATCGCCGTGGTGAGTGTCCTGTCTGCCGATTTGAACTTGTCAAACGGCCACCTTGGCACTTTGACGACGACATAGTCGATTGCCGGTTCAAATGACGCCGGGGTGCTGCCGGTTACGGTGTTGATGATCTCATCGAGGTGGAGACCTATGGCGATCTTTGCCGCCACCCGCGCGATCGGGTAGCCGGTCGCCTTTGAGGCGAGGGCAGATGACCTCGATACCCTGGGGTTCACCTCTATGATCCGGTAGTCGCCGTTGAGGTATGCGAACTGGATATTGCACCCGCCCTGCACGTCAAGTGCCCTGATAATTTTGATGGCTGCCGTCCGCAGCATATGGAATTCATCATCCCTGAGGGTCAGGATGGGGGCGACGACCACACTATCCCCGGTATGGATGCCCATGGCATCAACGTTCTCCATACCGCAGATGATGATGCAGGTGTCTGCAGCATCCCGCATAACCTCAAATTCGATTTCCTTCCAGCCGATTACACTCTCTTCGATGAGCACCTGGTGAATGCGTGACCTGCCAAGCCCGATCTCAATGATCCTCCTGAGGTCTTCGGGTGTGTGCGCCACACCCCCGCCTGAGCCTCCGAGTGTGTATGCCGGACGGATAATCGCCGGCAGACTGACCTCTCTGAGTGCATCATCAATCTCGTCCATTGACCTGAGAATCATGCTGCGCGGGACGGGTTCGCCGATCTCTTCCATCAGTTCCTTAAACTTTTCACGGTCTTCACCACGGTAGATCGCCTCAAGCGGGGTGCCGAGGATTTCAATGCCATCGAGCGCCCCCATCTCTGAGAGTTCTGCCGTCAGGTTGAGACCGGTCTGCCCGCCCATACCTGAGAGAATGCCGTCAGGTTTCTCTTTCCTGATAATTTTAGCGATAACATCCGCTCTCAGCGGCTCTACATAGACGGCGTCTGCCATCTCAGGGTCTGTCTGTATTGTGGCAGGGTTGCTGTTGACGAGGACGACCTTCACTCCCTCCTCTTTCATCGCACGGCATGCCTGTGAGCCTGAAAAGTCAAATTCAGCTGCCTGCCCTATCTGGATCGGACCGGAGCCGATGATCATGACCTTCCTGATCCCTGTTTTCTTTGGCATTATGATATCCTCCTGTAGATCCCGTCAAAAAAAGGAATTTCCGTGTCCCGCGGTCCCCCGTGCGCTTCAGGGTGGAACTGGACGCAGGAGATATTCAGGTCAGGGCTCTCAAATCCTTCGCATGTACCGTCATTCACATTGGTGTAGGATACCCGACAGCCTTCAGGGAGCGTATCCGCGTCCACTGCAAAGCCATGGTTCTGGGTTGTGATGTAGATGCGCCCGTCCAGGTACCGCACAGGCTGGTTGGAGCCGCGGTGACCGAACTTCATCTTATTGGTCTCTGCACCCAGGGCAAGGGCGGCGATCTGGTTGCCCATGCAGATGCCGGTGATCGGCAGTTCGCCCAGGAAATGTTTTACGCACTTTACAGCATGGACGGCACGCCTCGGATCGCCGGGTCCGTTGCCTATAAACAGTGCATCCGGTTCAGATGCGGCGATCTCATCAGGTGTTGCATTGTGCGGGAATATGTGGAGGTCAGCCCCGCGCCTCCTGAGACTGACAATGATATTCTTCTTGATCCCGAGGTCCAGGACAGCGATCCGTTTGCCGCTGCCAGGAAGATGGTATGGTGCGGTGCAGGATACTCCTGGTATGAGGTCGCATTCCGTGAGAGAAGGTGCGGATCGTGCAGCTGCCACTGCATACTCCCTGTTGTCCTCACCTGTGACCAGCGCCGCCCGCATGGTGCCATGGACACGCAGTTTTGTTGCGAGCATGCGGGTGTCGACGCCACCGATGCCGATCAGAGCATTTTCCTCAAAATACCTGGCAAGGGGCTGATTTGCCGCAGGTCTGCCGCAGACCTCTCTGACCACGCATCCCTGTGCCTGTACCGCAGAGCTCTGAAAATTCTCTGTATCCACACCATAGTTCCCTATGGTCGGATACGTGAACAGGAGGATCTGACCCGCATAGCTCGGGTCAGTGAGCGCCTCCATATACCCTGTCATCAGGGTATTGAATACCAGCTCCCCTGCACACTCTCCTTCAACCCCGAACCCTTCACCAATAACAGATGTACCATCTTCCAGCCCCAGAACCGCTTTCATGAAATACCATAAAGGGTTGGTCGTACAGCCATAATATAATATCCAGACCAGGCGCCTGAGGGTGCGGCGCCTCCATGCACCTGCAGGAACCGGAGTGAACTCCCTGTTGATGCCGATCGCCGGGGGATGCCATTAAAAAAAACCTATATTGCGGGAGATGGATCATCTTCTATGGTACATGGGATCACTATTGAGGTCATCGGGTTCAGCAATTCCAGTTGCGGACCCTTTCCCTGCGACGAGAACAGGACATGCGGTCTTGACACCTGTCACCCTACAAACAGTCTTGTGAAGGCATTTGAATCCCTGAGCAGCAGCCTTGACAATCTCTATGGCGGGCGGATCAGCCTGAACCTCACCCTGCTTGACGAGGGTGTCCCTGACTATGTGAAGGAGATCATTGAGAGGCAGCATCCGCCCCTGCCTATCATACTCATAAACGGGCGTGTCACTCCGATCGGCAGGATATCCCTTCCTCTGATTAAAAAAGAGATTGAATCTCGCATTAAATCAGAGATTTAACGGGTCTGGAATAACCTCAACAGATCTTTTTCAGATTGCCGGTTTCGAGATCAAAGTAGAGCCCGTGAATGGTAACACTGCCATTCTTCTCTGCCTGGATGACGATCGGGCAGTCCCTGAGGTGTTCGATCTGGAGCCTGATATTCTCAAGTTCAATCTGGCGCAGCCGCTCTTTTTTCTCTGCATCTGTGGTGGGTTCATCTATCCTTGCATCCACCCTGGTCTTTGCCTCCATCGCGTTACCCAGCCATTCTGGTATGTAGGTGTCCTCACCTGAGATATGGTCGAGGGCTTTTATGGCGCCGCAGTCAGAGTGTCCGCAGACGACGATATCACCGATCTTGAGATGTTTTACTGCATATTCAAGGACTGTGGCAAAGTTCAGATCACCAACTGCCACGATATTGCCGATGTTCCTGTGCACGAACAGCTCTCCGGCGCCTGCGCCAGCGATCCGTTCCGGATTGATGCGCGAGTCCGAACACCCGATCCAGAGGACGCCCGGACTTTGCCCGTGCGCGATGCTCTGGTAGAATTCTTCATTTTTTGAATAATCTTCCTCTAAAAACCGTCTGTTTCCTTTGATATACTTCTCAATCATAGTCTGTCACCTCACATGGTTTCTTCAGCAGTGCATTATAACGCGGATCATCCGTGCGGCATACCATCATCATGGCACATCCGGAGACTGGTCATACCGCATCGGTCGGTCTTGCCGGATAAGGGTGTTTAGAATGAATCTAAAAAAAGGTAGTGAATTGTCTTTTGGGGTTGTTGCAGATTATGAATCTGCAACTCCCATTAAATCTCGGATTTAATGTGAGATTGCATCCCTGTACCCTGAAACAGGAGCCGGGTGCGTCTTATCTCTGCACAGCACCGCGGTCAGCCTGCTCCACGGTTTCGGCATAGCGTGCAAGCACGCCACTCAGGCGGCGCGCCCTAGGCTGCCAGGCGGCGCGCCTCTCTTCCAGAATGTTGCCAGGAACAAGAAGATCCAGCCTCTTCTCATTGAGGCTGATGAGGATCTCATCCCCGTCCTCCACAAGTGCGATGGGACCTCCGACCTCGGCTTCCGGCACCACATGCCCGATGCATGGACCCCGGGTACCGCCTGAAAACCTTCCGTCAGTGATGAGTGCCACCCTCTGGTAGCCCAGCCCCATCAGGGCAGACGTCGGCGAGAGCATCTCAGGCATGCCAGGGGCGCCGCGCGGTCCCTCGTATCTGATCACCATCACATCACCCTCCTGTATCTCCTGCCCGAGGATCGCCTTCATGGCAGCCTGCTCGCCGTCAAAGACGCGTGCCGGACCACGGTGCTCCCACATCTCCTCGTTCACTGCAGCAGACTTGATGACCGCCCCGCCGGGTGCGAGGGAACCACTCAGGACCCTCAGACCTCCTCCCGTATGCACCGGGTCTGTAACAGGTCTGATGACCGATTCATCCATGATCCTGGCGGCGCGTGCGATGGCGAGGATGGACTGCCCTGATACGGTGGCGGCGTCATTGAGGTAGCTCTCCAGGCGTTTTAGGACCGCAGGGATACCCCCTGCCTGGTAGAGCGCCTGCATCGGGTGTGGTCCGGCAGGCTGCATATGGCAGATGTGCGGGACGCCCTCACTGATCCGGTTGAATGTCTCAAGGTCAAGTTCCACACCCGCCTCCTCAGCGATCGCCATCAGGTGCAGGACAGTGTTCGTCGAGCCGCCGAGCGCCATGTCCACCGTGATCGCATTCTTTATGCTCTCCGGGGTGATGATGTCGCGCGCATTCACCTCCTCATTCACCAGCACCAGGATTCTTTCACCTGTCTCACGCGCGATACGCATCTTTGCTGCGTCAACTGCAGGAATTGCAGCACAGCCCGGGAGCGACATCCCCATCGCCTCTGTGATGCATGCCATCGTATTTGCGGTGTAGAGCCCCTGACAGCTCCCACATCCCGGCATTGCAGCGCATTCAAGGTCCTTCAGGTCCTCCTCCGACATACCGCCGGCAGCGTACTTTCCCACTCCCTCAAAGACATCTATCAGTGAGAGGTCGCGCCCACCGAGGTGTCCTGTCAGCATCGGACCGCCGGTGAGCACGATGGCTGGGATGTTGCAGCGGGCTGCCGCCATCAGCATGCCAGGAACGATCTTGTCGCAGGTGCAGACGCAGACGAGTCCGTCAAGGCGGTGAGCCTCCACCATCAGCTCAACAGAATCTGCAATATTCTCCCTTGAAGGCAGGGAGTACTTCATCCCTTCATGACCCATCGCGATGCCGTCGCAGATGCCGATGACCCCGAACTCAAAAGGCACGCCTCCGGCTGCGCAGATGCCCTCCCTGACTTTTTCAGAGAGCGCCCTGAGATGGATGTGTCCCGGGACGATATTGTTCCAGGCATTTGCGATACCAATGAACGGGAGGTCCATCTCCCTGTCAGTCACGCCAAGCGAGCGAAGCAGCGAACGGTTGGGCGCCCGCTGATACCCTGATTTAACCTCATCACTCCGCATACTCTTTCCCTATGGGGATTGATTTAAAAGAGTTAAAAATGCTTGGAGAGGGTCCAGACTTTTTCCCAAAAGTCTGGTATTTGACTACACTCCGGTGTGCGGCAGGTCCCCAGTTACCTGCAGCCCCGTCACCAGGACCTCTCCTCATCCCCTGTCAGGGCAGAGACCGGGCTCGCCCTCCCGGTAGAGGCTGACCACCCCGCCGATGACGATCACTGCAGGTGGCTTCACACCCCTCTCTCCTGAGAGGGCTGCGATATTTGAGAGCGTTCCGACAGTTACCCGCTCGTCCTGCCGCATACCGCGTTCTATGACTGCCACGGGAGTCTGCGCGTCCTTCCCATGCTCCATCAGCGACTGCGCAATGAGGGGGAGGTGCTTCACACCCATCAGGACCACGATGGTGCCGCGGAGGCGTGCCAGCACCTCCCAGTCAAGACCCGACTCTGGTTTATCCGGGTCTTCGTGACCTGTGATCACCGTCAACTGCGATGCATATCTGCGGTGCGTCACAGGGATGCCTGCGCACCCGGGGACCGCCACCGCGCTTGTGACACCAGGCACCACCTCCACCGCAATCCCCTCCTGGCGCAGCCTCTCGAGCTCCTCGCCGCCTCTCCCGAAGAGGAACGGGTCGCCGCCCTTGAGCCGGACCACCTGTCTCCCTGCCCCTGCCCGGTCGACCATGATCTCCTCGATCTCCTCCTGCCTGAGGGTATGGCGCCCTCCGTATTTCCCACAGTCGATGCGCTCTGCCTTATCAGGCAGTGCTGCGATGATCTCCCTGCCCGGCAGCTGGTCATAGAGCACCACATCCGCCTTTTTGATCACCTCCAGTGCCCTGACCGTGAGCAGCCCGATGCCCCCGGGACCTGAACCCACCAGATATACCTTACCTTTCATACTCCACCCCGGTTTTCATCTGCGCCTCGCTGATCAGACCGGCGGCGCGTGCACCCAGTATGCGGGCACACTCCCTGGCGTCATCAGGGTCGTGCACCTCCATCTCTATCCGCTCCCTGCGTGCACCGTCGGCTGAGAGTATCTCGGCAGTGAGGCGTCCTGCTGAGCAGTATACTCCGAGTGGTGTGAAGCAACCCCCTCCTATCTCCTCCATGACCGCACGTTCGATCTCCACATCCGCCCGCGTCTCAGGGGAATCAAGTGCTCCCAGAAGCCTGATAAGGGCGGGATCGTCCCTGCATACGACAGCAACCGCCCCCTGGTTCGGCGCCGGGACAAACTGATCTGTTGGCAGGAGCGTGCCATTCACATCAAGGTTAAGCCGGTCAATGCCTGCCTTTGCGATTATGATCCCGTCATACATCCCGCCCTTCAGTTTCCTGAGACGGGTGTCCACATTGCCGCGCAGGTCCCTGACATCAAGCGAGGGATCGTGCCTGAGAAGTTGCGCCCGGCGGCGCGTGCTTGATGTGCCGATGATGCGGATATCCTCAATCGCGCCGTCATGGACGAGGAAGTCTGCAGGGGAGTCCCGTTCAAGGACGGCACAGGTCACCACGCCCTGCGGGCGCACTGCAGGGATGTCCTTCATGCTGTGTACCGCGCAGTCGATCTCCCCCCTGAGGATCGCATCATCCAGTGCCCGTACAAATATGCCCTGCCCCCCAACCTCATGCAATGGAACACTGGTTGCGGTGTCCCCCTCTGTGGTGATGATGACGGTCTCCACTGCCACGCCCATCTCTGCGAGGTGGCTGCACACCTTCCCTGTCTGCACCCGTGCAAGGGCGCTGCCCCGTGTTCCGATTCTCAGAGACATTTCCTGTATGCCGATGCGATCTCTTTTGTCTCCTCTTCGCCGTGTGCGCATGAGAGGAAGTTGGTCTCAAACTGCGATGGCGGCAGGAATATCCCGTGCCCGAGCATCCTCTCCCAGAACTCCCTGAAAGCACCGGTGTCGCATTCCTTCGCCTCCAGATAATTGACCGGCGCCTTCCCGCGGAAGAAGTACTTGAAGATCGAACCCAGCCTGACAAAGACCCCGTCGCCGTTTTCCGGGATGGCTTCCTCTATGCACCGTGTACGGTCATCAAGGAGACCATAGATGCTGGAGTTCCTGTGCAGGTACCTGATCGTGGCGATCCCTGCCGCGAGGCTCAGGGGGTTGCCGCTGAATGTGCCTGCCTGGTACACCGGTCCTGCGGGTGCGACAAGTTCCATGATCTCCCTTCTGCCGCCGAAGGCTCCGATCGGAAGACCGCCGCCGATGATCTTTCCAAGCGTGGTGATGTCCGGTTTTACGCCATAATGCACCTGCGCCCCGCCGATGCCGATGCGGTATCCTGTGATCACCTCATCAAAGATCAGGAGGACGTCGTGGGCTTTTGTGATGGCACGCACCTCCCTGAGGTAGTCGTCCTGCGGGAGCACGGGTCCGATATTGCCCATCACGGGTTCAAGTATGAATGCCGCGACATCCTCCTTCCGTGTGAGGAGATCATCAAGTGCCTGGGGGTCATTGTAGGGTACCTGCAGGGTATGGGAGACGAGTTCAGGGAGCACGCCGGCAGAGTCGGGGATGCCAAGGGTGGTCGCGCCAGAGCCTGCCTTCACGAGCACGGCGTCATGGGCGCCATGAAACCCGCCCTCGATCTTGATGATGTCTTTCCTCTCTGTATAGCCGCGTGCAAGCCTGATCGCCGCCATGGTGGCTTCAGAGCCTGTGCTGACGAACCTGATCATGCTGAGACCCGGGTGGTCACCGATGATCAGGTTGGCGAGCTCGGGTTCACAGGGCGCAGGTGTGCCATAGAGCCACCCGGATTTGAGGTGCTCGCTGATCACCGCCATGATATCAGGGTGCGCATGTCCGAGTATAAGTGGTCCGTATCCAAGGCAGCAGTCGATCAGTTCCTCACCGTCTATGGTGTACAGCCGTGCCCCGGAAGCCCGCGCGGTATAGAACGGGTATGGTCTGATCGCCCGGACAGGGCTGCTGACCCCGCCAGGCATCATACGCTCTGCCAGTCGGTATAATTCACTGCTCTTCATCCAGCCACCCTGCAGCATCTTCTGCGAAATATGTGATTATCAGATCCGCACCCGCTCTCCTGATGCAGGTGAGACTCTCAAGAACCGCTTCACGTTCATTGATCCAGCCACGTTCAGCCGCCGCTTTGATCTGCGCATACTCCCCGCTCACCTGGTACGCCGCAAGCGGAAGTCCGAGCACTTTCAGGTGTGAGAGGATGTCAAGATAGTGCCCGGCAGGCTTGACCATCAGGATATCCGCACCCTCACCGGCATCAAGTTCCGACTCTGCGAATGCTTCACGGGCATTTGCAGGGCTGAGCTGGTATGTGCGCCTGTCCCCGAAGGTGTACGCGGAATCCGCAGCCTCCCTGAAAGGACCATAGTATGCACTGGCAAACTTTGAGGAGTACGACATGATGAGGACGTGCTGGTGCCCGGCACTGTCAAGCGCCTCCCTGATCGCCGCCACCATGCCGTCGAGCATGCACGAGGGGGCGACGATGTCGGCGCCCGACTCTGCGTGACTCACTGCGATGCGGCACATCAGGTCAAGCGAGGGATCATTCAGGAGGTCTGGTCCGTCCCGCGTCATGCCGGTGATGCCGCAATGCCCGTGATCAGTGTAACCGCAGGCGCAGACATCGGTGCAGACGACGAGGGCTGGTGCAGCAGATTTTATCTCACGCACCGAGCGCTGGACCACGCCATCATCTGCATACGCGGCAGTGGCAGATTCGTCTTTTTCTGCAGGGATGCCAAAGAGCATGACCGCCCTGATGCCGGCATCCCGGAGTCGCCCGGAGAGAGCCGGGAGACTCTCCACCGGATACCTGAACTGCCCTGGAATTGCACTGATCGGCGCCCGGGCAGTGATCGTCTCGTCAATGAATACCGGTGCAACCAGATCGCTCTTTCTTAGGCGGGTCTCCTCAAAAAGCGGTCTGATCACCTCTCTTCTCATGCGCCTCATTCTTCTCTGTGGAAACATAATCTCTCACCCTGTGTGATCGCTCTCAGCACCGATTCCGCGGTTGAAACATCGCCGCATTCGGCAGATGAACGGATGGAGACCGTCAAATCGGAGAGGAGCTTCCTGAGTATAACTCTTGTCAGGTCATCAATCACTTCTGTGGTCTTCTCATTGCAGTCAGGACCAAGACGGTTCAGTGCCCTGTCCCGTTCACGTATCCTGATCATCTCAGCCCAGGTGTAGAGCGCCGCAAGCGTATCATCGGCGGCGCTCCTTCTCAGGAGACTGTCCAGGTGTGTGATCTCATCCTCAATGTACGCCACCGCCCTGTCAGCCTCGGATCTGCGGTTGGAGAGGTTGTTACTGCTGACAGTGCGGAGGTCATCGATGGTGTAGAGATGGACACCATCAATCGTCCCGACACTCTCCTCGACATCCCTGGGCTGTGCGATGTCGATGATGATGAGGGGATGGGGATGCTCTTCAAGCGGCCAGCGCCTCACTTCCATCACTTCATTCATCTTTTCAGGATGGATGATGGGGTGGGGTGCGGATGTGCAGGAGATGACCACATCCGAGAGGCTGAGATAGTGGTAGAGGTCGCTGAAGTCGACTGCGGTGCCGCCGATCTTCCCGGCAAGTGCTTCTGCCCGCCTGTATGTCCGGCTTGCAACATAGATGGCGGTCAGGTCTTTTGCAGCGAGTGCCTGGGCAACGAGCTGCCCCATCTCCCCGCTTCCAATGACGAGTATGTGCCGGTCTTTGAGGCTTCCCAGCATCGACTCAGCCAGTTCCACTGCGGCTGAACCGATGGATACCGCGCCTTTGTTGATGTCGGTGCGCATGCGAACCTGGATGCCGACATGCACCGCCTTGGTGAGGCAGAGTTCGATCCGCCTGCTGCATGCACCTGCCTTCTGTGAGTGTGCGAGGGATTTTCTGAGCTGTCCGATGATCTGGTCTTCACCCACAATCATTGAGTCGAGACCTGAAGCGAGCTCAAAGAGGTGGCGGACCGCGTCCAGACCCTCAGATATCGCAAAACCATCCCTGCCCTGCTCTGTGAGGAACGCCCTGAGCATCTCTGCATCCCCGTCCACCATCACCTCCACGCGGTTGCAGGTCTGCAGCAGGCATACGCCCCTGAAGAACTCCCTCGCACGTGCCAGGAACGCTTCTTCATCTGGAAACCGGAAAGATTCCAGGGCAGCGACATCGGCGTGATGGTGGCTCAGGGATGCGATCGCAAGGGAAGCGGGGTATGTATCAGGCATCGAGATACCTCTTTTTTGCGGATTCATACGCTTTGCTGCGGTTCTCTGCGAGCAGATCCCTGATTTCAGGGTCCATGAGAACCGCCCTCAGGATGGCACTCTTTCTCTGCCTGGGCACGCCTCTCTCTTTCAGGGCTGACCGCAGTTCGCTCTGGAGCTCGATCATCCCGTCAAGATCAGGGATCTCTTTTTCGAGCACCTGGCGGACATAGCGGGGCACTGCAGGGCTTTTTCCGGATGTGCTGACTGCGATGCAGTAGTGCTCCCCCCTGATCACTGACGGTATCAGCACGTCACCCTCCTCACCGTCAGCATTATTGAAGTGTATGCCCATCTCCCTGCACATCCTCCCAATCCTGTTATTCAGTGCCGGGTCGGATGTGGCGCCCACCGCGAGGGCAGCGCCCTCCAGCACCTGCCTGAGCACCTCATCGGACGCCGTGGAGAGGTCCATGCTGCGCCGCCGGACCGGAAGACTCTCGAATGCCGGTGAAAACGAACGGCTTATCACCTCCACATCCACCTCTGCCATGAAATATGCAGCTTTGCGGGCGCCGACCTCGCCCCCTCCGAATATTGCCACATGTCTCTCTGTCAGGTCAAGCATGAGAGGGATCATTTGTAATTACTGGGCTGGTGGTTTACATTAAGGTGCTGGATTGTCGCAGTAAATCAGAGATTTAATGGGAGTTGCAGATTCCTGATCTGCAACAGTATTCCAGGGGCATCTGTCTGGGATGGGGGCGCTCCGGCATTCCCTGATATAGGAGGGATGGTGTGAAGGATTATATCCTCTCATTCCTATCCTTCATTGAATGTATGAGCTCGTCTCCCCTGTCAATCCGGCTGCGGTGCTGAAGTACCTGGCTCAGGTGATGATGGGCATCGGCGCCGTGATGGTTGTCCCGCTTGCTGTTGCTCTGGTATTTGGGGAGGTGTATACCGCTCTGGCATATGGTGTCACCGCCTGCGCTGTCACGGCAGCCGGCTACATCCTTAACAGGCTCCTGCCAGACTATGACCTGGCATGGAAAGAGGCGCTGATCATTGCAGGGCTGGTTTTCCCGCTTGTCGCCCTGATCAGCTCGTTTCCGATCGCATACGCGACAGGCATGCCATTGCTGGACGCCTTCTTTGAGGCGGTTTCCGGGGTCACCACCACCGGTCTCTCCCTCGCCCCGGCAGACGCCGGTCCGGTCTTCCTGTTTGCACGTTCATGGCTCCAGTGGATAGGCGGTATCGGGATCGTCCTCATCGTCCTCCTGGCAATGATCCCGCCAGGGACAAGTGCTGCCCGCCTCTATACTGCCAATGTGGGTGATGAGAAGATCCGTCCGGGTGTTATGGCAACCGCCGCACTCCTCGGGAAGGTGTATCTTGTTCTCACCCTGAGCGCCGTCGTCATCCTGCTCGCTGTCGGGATGGAGCCATTCGATGCGGTATGCCACGCACTCTGCGCCGTCTCGACCGGCGGCTTCTCAACGAGACCTGACTCTGTCGCTGCCTATTCCGGGTTCATGGTGCCTGCCGCCATCACACTTGCCTGCATTGCGGGAGCCACCAGTTTTGCCATATACCCCCACCTCCTGAAGAAGCCGAAGATGCTGCTCCAGGACGTGCAGGTGAAGTACTTCATATGCATCGCTGCTGCCGGCATAGTCCTCATGATCGCCACACTCCATGCTACCGCGCCTGCCGGCGGAGGGGTTTCGGTTGCAGTGTTCCAGGTATTCTCTGCACTGACAACCGCCGGTTTTTCAACCACTGACGCCGGGCTGCTTCCAGGGGCATCAAAAGCAGTGCTCATCGTGCTGATGTGGATCGGCGGGTGTGTGGGATCGACGGCTGGCGGACTCAAGATTATGCGCATCATCATCCTCATTCAGGCGATCCGTATCATCTTCATCAGGTTTTTTGTCCCACGGGAGACCCTGACGCCCCTGAAGGTGGGGGGTAATGTCATTGAGCAGGATGAGCTCAACACCACGCTTGCATTCTTTGGACTCTATCTCATGGTCGTGGTTGTATCTGCATTTCTCTTCATGATGCACGGTATAGGGATGGAGAATGCGGTTTTTGAAGTCTCCAGCGCTCTGGGGACGGTGGGGCTCTCCACTGGGATTACAGGCGCCGCAATGCCGGCACTGCTCAAGGTCGTACTGATTATTGATATGCTGCTCGGGAGGGTCGAGATCATACCATTATGTATATTATTCTTCCCGCGTACATGGATTAAGAGGTAGGCGACATGCGGATTATTATTGTGGGCGGAGGTGCGCTTGGACGCAATCTTGCAGAGATCCTGATTAAAAAAGCGCATGGAGTGATCATCATCGAGCGGGGCGCCGGCAGGGCGGAGGAGCTGGCAGAGACACTGGACTGCACTGTCATTCAGGCAGAGGGCACACGCCCTGACATACTCGAAAAAGCAGAGATCAGCAAAGCAGATGCCATCGTTGCCTGCACCAGCCATGACCAGGACAATATCCTGATCGGGCTCATTGCCAGGAATTATGGTGTGGGTGAGATCATCATCCGCACCGACGACCTAGAGTTCCATACCGTCGCGAAGAGCCTCGGTTTCCACCATGTCGTCAACCCCCCGCAGACGACGTCCGCGATCATCTCAGATGCGCTCCGTGGTCTTGACACGATTGAACTCTCCACCCTGGTACGGGGCGATGTACGGTTTACAAGTCATATCGCAACTGAAAAACACGAGGGGATACGGCTCTCAGACCTCAACCTGCCAAAGAAGAGCGCACCCATCGGTCTCTACAGGAATGCCGGTTTCTTTCTCTACAGAGAAGATCCGGCTATAAAGGCTGGAGACGAATTAGTGTTTGTTACTGTGGGAGAATCAGATGTGGAGATCTCTGCCCTCTTCGCAACTGACAATACAACCGATGATGAGGCTGCGGCTCCCTGACCTGAAGTGCGGCAGATTCGATATATTTATAATCTTTTAATGTGCAGTTTTTAGAGCACTGCGCCGATAGTGTAGTGGTTATCACTAGGCGTTGCCAACGCCTAAACCCGGGTTCGAGTCCCGGTCGGCGCACTGGGAATCGCGGTCCGATCTTTTTTATGTCTGTCCCTGGCAACACCTGGTTTTGGAGGTGAGTGAGTAAGTCTCCTCACAAAAACTATTTACGGTTATCAGGTGTTATCACATGTATGCATAAGTCAACAATGATCCGTGTTGATTATGATGTCAAGCAACGGCTTGACTCCATGAAGAATTACCAGCGCGAGTCTTATGGCGATGTCATCACCCGGATGCTTGATGCCTGCGGTGGGGAGGGGTTGACGGATGAGGATATCATGGATATCGAAAAGTCACTCGATGACCTGAAGCACGGGCGGTACAGGACGATAGAAGAGGTGATGAAAGAAGAGGGCATGAGCGTCGATTGAGATTTATATGCCCTATACAATCATCATCCCGGGAAATATCGAAAAAAGTCTGAAGAAACTGCCCCGCCAGATCAGAGAACGAATTTTAAAAAAGATCTGGTCCATCCGTGATGATCCTTTCAGGTTTGTTGAGCCTGTTGCCGGGACAGGTTACCACCGGCTCAGGGCGGGTGATTACCGCATCATCATGAGGATTGAACGCGGGAAGATGATCATTACGGTATTGAAAGCAGGGGACAGGAAGAACGTCTATGACGGTATGCCCTGATCAGTCGTGTGAGCGGCATTTGGTATCGTGAATTTTTTTATATCTGATCAGTGAAAGTAAGATACCGAAATGTGTGAATCAGAACCTGTTTGACTCGTCATTCCGGGAATTGGACAACCTCTACCACACTACGTCAAATAAGCGAAGAATTTATCAACTTCAAGACAACTACCTGAAATAAGGTGAACGAAAAATGGAAATACCGACTTTATCGGAAGAAGAGAAACAGAAATTGTTTATGGAAATGTGGCTCGGCGCGATGATGGGTCCAATGGGTTTCATCATGCGGAAATTAGGTCCGGAAGCGCTGGAAGAGTTGAGTGACGAGGCAGGGGAACATTGCGCCGCAGATATGAAAGAACGGGGAGTTGACGATCCATTGAAGTTCGCAATGAACTATGCCGTCGTAAACAAGAACATCTTCGGCAGTGACGTTGAAGTCGCTGGGAATCCAGAAAAAGCGGTACTCAATATGAAGAGATGCCATAACCTAGAGGCGGCATTGGAATTCGGAGAGAAAGGCATACCAATAACAAAGGAGCAGCATTGCTCTGGCTGCATTGACGGGTATTTCAAACGCGTAGCAAAGAATTTAGGGTTCACGTTGGACGTTGCGTTCACCGATAAGGGCTGCACAATGACGATTAGTAGATGAGGTCATAAAGCAGGAACGGCAAACGAATAATAATCGCCACTGTGATAGGATTGTTATGCGGGCTGTTTTGCGCATACGGGACATTCCAGATTGCAGGATCAACACCTGCGCTTGTTGTCACAACCGGACTCTTAGTATTGATCGTATATAATCGAATACTAATCGGTCTTTTTATTGGCGTAGGAGATAACATCCCGCTTCATCCGGTTATCAGAGGAGCATTAATTGGCGCACTCTTAAGTCTGGCAATGGCAATAATGTCCATGATTGATACCAGTCTAACCGATAGTTTTACGGTTATCGCATTCGGCATCGTGTACGGGATCATCGCTGACGTTATAGCAACGAAGTTCTCATAATGTGGCTACAATATCATGTCTTTGAAAGTATAAACGCATCAACTCCTGTGCTTGAGCATCCGGCACACTTACAGTAGTCTTCTGTGCTGACTGTTCATCAAAACCTCTTTTCGTTACCTTTTCACTTCGTGCGTGCGAATCGTATATCGCAAAAAGCTATATCAAAAAGAAAAACACTGAAGAGATAATCTATTTAACCCACACTGAAATGATCAGGCTGGCAATAACATGAAACACGAAATTTTCGGAGACAACCTCCAGATGGTAAAATTAACCCTTGCACCCGGAGAGGTCATCAACGCTGAAGCAGGTGCCATGGTGAACATGAGCGGGAACATGAAGATGGATACCCAGCTGAAAGGCGGGCTTTTAGGCGGACTCAGGCGTGTGGTAACAAGCGAAACCCTCTTCCTTACACGGTTCTCCCCTGAGGGCGCCGAGGGTTTTGTTACATTTGCCGGGAATGTGCCGGGCAGGATCTTTGAACGGAAACTGAACGGGGATGAATTCATTGCGCAGAAAGATGCCTACCTCTGTTCTGATGAGAGTGTCGAGCTTGGAATTGCATTTACAAAAAAGATCAGATCCGGCTTATTTGGCGGCGAGGGTTTTATTCTCCAGCGGTTGTCGGGCAACGGGATGGTCTTCCTACATTGCTGTGGAGACATTCTTGAGATGAATCTTGCTCCGGGTGAGACCGTCCGGGTGGAGACCGGGCTTGTGGTTGGCTTCGAATCCACTGTTGAGTACAGCATTCAACTTGCAGGCGGCGTTAAAACAGTATTCTTTGGTGGCGAAGGTCTCTTCCTCACAACTCTGACAG
>DARA01000017.1:0-5077 GCA_002503135.1 Methanomicrobiaceae archaeon UBA207 | reverse complement strand
TGACAGGTCCGGGAAAGGTGATAGTCCAGTCGATGGATATAGCAAAACTTGCATCTTCACTGAGACCATTCCTGCCACAGGGCAAATGAGAGGAATCTGGGGTTTCTGGTGATGAGTGGGGGGCGTGTGTCCCAAACAGCACCTGTTTTTGGAGGTGAGCAAATTAAAAGCTTGAAGGAAGAGGGCATTTATATTATTTCATCCCTAATCTCTGCTTATTTCATTCATCTTATTGTATTCAAGATACAGAAGATCAAATATATCTGCTTTCACTCTCTCTCTTAATTTTTCGTTATCAACCACTCTTTTGTAGAAGTGCATATTACCGTTTAATAATTTATTCATTTCTTGATTGAAATATTTATCAAATACTGCTTTAACATTCTCTTTTGAATTATATGCCATCTTGTTTATTAATTGTTTATTCTCTAAAAGATTGTCTTTAACTCTACCTAAGAAAACCTTATCATCATCCGTAAAATCTGTTCCAAACGCATCATTGAGGTCTTTGATAATTGTTGATAGTTTGATATCGATGTCTGAGATATATTCACCTATCCCCGGAACTATAGGTCCTAGTTCTCCTTCTGATACAAGATTTATCTCTTTTTTACCTTTATTTACGATTTTATATGAATCCATATCCACATCCTGCAAAACACTGAATGGAAGAGGATCGTTTATCGTTGGCAGTTTCTTGTTTAGGAATTTGTTGAATATGTACAGCTTTTCAAGATTAACATCTGAAAAGGGGATAAGTTGTGATAGAAAAGAATAGATATTCTGATATCTCCCCAAAGTTTTCTTAAATTCAACCTGCTCTTTTTTTGTTTTTTCCTTGAATGCAGTTACGACCGGGCTTAAGATATTGTGCAGCTTGGGTTGTGATTCCCCAGTTCCCCACGCCTTAACAAAAGTTTCAACATCTGATTGCTCAAAGACCTGATACTCCAGTATTTTGTCCTCTAATTCATACAGCTTATGCGGGTCTGTGGCTTCTTTAAGGAATGTGGCTTCGTAGTACGGCTGAAACGCCTTTTGAATTACCTCTGTTTTATTCACAAAATCCAGAATTAAAGTGTCATTTTTATTTGGATGTATCCGGTTTACCCTGCACAGAGTCTGAACGGCGGTGATCCCATTTAACACCTTGTCAACATACATTGTGTGCAATAAGGGTTGGTCAAAGCCGGTCTGAAATTTATCTGCTACAATTAATGTCCTATATGGCTCTTCTTCAAATGCTTTCTGAATTGTTTTTCTGCTCGGCAAGTCGTTCATAGAGTTTTCAGTATATTCCTGTTCATCGTGTTTAACTGTGCCTGTAAAAGCCACCAGAGTCTTAATTGGATAATTATTTTCCTTAATCAGTTTGTCTAATGCTTTTTTATAAAAAACCGCATGAAGTCTTGACCTAGTCACAACCATTGCCTTAGCTTTTCCTTTTATCTTGTGTGTTGTAGAACTCATGAAATGATTCAGCATAATCTCGGTTTTTCTTGCTATTGCAATAGGATGTTTCTCTACAAACGTTCTCAGCAATCTCTTTGCCTTTTTTCCTCATATTCAGGGTCATCCTGTATTTTCTTAACCAATTTGAAGTAGCTTGCATAGGTTAGATAATTCTTAAGGACATCCAGAATAAAACCCTCTCCGATTGCTTGTTTCATTGTATATGTGTGAAATGGATGATAATGACCATATTCATCGGGTATTCCAAACATCTCTAGCGTTTTACCTTTAGGGGTAGCCGTGAATGCAAAGAAACTAATGTTTTTCAGGTTCCTGTAAGATTCAATTTCCTTAAGAAGTTCCTCATCAACCTTGTCCATTTCTTCAGCATCCAAGGCCTCGGCTTCTTCAAGACTATTCGTGCTGAGAACCTGTTTCATTTTTCTTGCCATAATCCCGCTTTGAGAGGAATGAGCTTCGTCAATTATTACGGCATATTTTCGTTCTGGCAAATCCCTAGCTTCTTCTAGTATATAGGGAAATTTTTGCAGGGTTGAAACAACAATATTGCTTCCTGTTTTTAGTGCTTCTTTGAGATCATCTGAATCTTTCTTCTCATCAATAACTTCAACAGTTCCTTTTACTTTTTCAATAGATTGCACCTGATCCTGAAGTTGTTTGTCTATCACTCTTCTGTCGGAAATAACAATTACCATGTCGTAAACCCGACTATCAGAGGTATCGAATTTATTTATTAGACCGTGCGCAAGCCAGGCAATGGTTTTTGTTTTCCCGCTTCCATTGCTGTGTTCTATCAGGTAGTTTCTGCTTGGTTCAGCATCTATCAGCAACAGATTGACGCAATCCAACTGGTGATATCTTGGAAAAATTGGTTTTGTTTGTCTCGTGTTTTCATCTTTCTCTCTATAAACAAAATTTGAGATTAATTTTGAGAGTTTGTTTATCTGCAAGATATCATTGTACAAATAGGATGTTTTGTAGTCGTTTTTTACTTCTGGGTTTTCAAGCCCTTTGTTGAATGGCAGGAATCTGGTTTTCAGTCCTTCCAGTTTCGTTGCCATGTATATTTTTTCATCACTCATGGCGAAGTGAACAAAACATCTCTGAAAGATAGGCTCTCTCGGATCTCTGTCCTGTTTGTATTGTGTTATTGCCTTCTCAACACCCTGAGAAAATGTATCTTTTAGTTCAATGGTTATTATTGGCAACCCATTGATGAAAACACCCAAATCCAGTCTGTTGCCGCCCTCTTTCTGCTCGTATTCCAGCTCGTCAATGACAGAAAAGATGTTTTTCTCGAATTTCTCAAAGAGATCAGGGTTTTTCCTGTTGTTTGGCTTTGGATAGAACAATTTAAAGGAGCATCCAACATCTTTGAATCCATTCCTTAAGATCTTGATTGTGCCTTTTTTGTCAATCTCGTTCACCAAACGATAGAAGAATTTTTGTTCTGCTTCATCTCCGTAAACCTTCTCAAATTTCTTCCATTCCCTTGGCTGAGTGTCGTGAATGAATTTCAGGGTTAATTCGGGGTCAAGGCATGATGCCCCGTTATAATTCTCATTGTCTCTTTTATGATAGCCGGTGCTGATCAAATGGGCGATTATATCGTTCTGAAACGCTTTTTCAGAAGTGTTAGTTGCCATGTAGTTTTCCTCTTATTTTTTTTATTTCTTTTTCATTGATCTCATTCAATATGTATTTGCATTTTACTAAGAACAAAGGAGTGTTTTTTATTATTTTTAGGTATAATCTATCAGAGATGCTTCTATCTGAATAATACTGCATATTATTTCTCGCTTTTTGTGATTTAGAAATGAATTCCATTTCTTCTTGAGTAAAATAATCATAAAGATATTCTTTCATAAATGTAATAGTGCAAGAGTGAATCTCACATTTTATCCCTATTTTCATTAAAATTGCATATAACCCAAAATATTGTGCATAATATGCTGAGGATATCTCCCAATCTGTATTGCCTTTCAAGGCTACTGATGCTCTTAATGAATCTTCTGCTTTTTTTAAGTAAGCCTTTGATAAATCTTCATTTGGCTCAACGAGTTCTATCCCGTTTTTTTGTTTAAGGCACCAATCAATTTTTTCCATTTAAGATTCCCTCTATGTATTGTTCTGCATTTTTTATGATTATATGATTTTTTCTTGCTTCTTTTGTTAGAATATCATTTTTTAATTCAGGATAAATTTTCAAACTGATATCTAATTTATATATATTGGAGATCTCCTCTATTTTGTTCTCATCACATTTTCCAATAATTAAAATATCAATATCAGACTCATCTTTTTGAATGCCTTTCGCATAGCTCCCAAAGATTAGTGCTATTCCTTTAATGTAGGGTTGAATTTTTTCTGACACTTCTTTTACTAACAAATTCTTTTTGTAAAATTCTATTGTTCTCAAGTGCTCTACTGCTATGATAAAATGTTTTGTTATCTCCTTATCTTCCAGATTTAATGAGTATAATTTATTTTTCCCCTGCGTTTTACTCTTTAGAATATGCTCTTGTTCCAACTTATTCAAATAGGTTGCAACTGTTTTTTGATTAACCTGCATTTTTTTAGCAATGAAACTACCTGTCAATCCTACCTTAAAGTATTTTAAGAACTCTGCAAGTATCTGCAGTTTATTATTAAGTAACATTTTACTTATATTAGTAAATTTGTATTTATAATCTTTTTTATACAAACCCCCTCACATCAACCTTGCCGGTAACAACATGATGGATTAAGGATTTTTTATATTCTTCTAAGAGATTGATTTTCTTCTCAATTTTCTGGATGGTTTTGTCTGTTTTTGTGGTGGCTTTGTTTAAGTATTGGGCTATTTTTTGTTGTTCTCTTATTGAGGGAGTTACCATCATAAAATCTTTAACAAAATCCGCTGAAACTCTTTTTTGTCCAGCAGTACCCTCCATAAAAGCTTCCCCAGTAACCCTAAATAAGTGCGTTCTGGTGAGATAAAACAAATATTTTGAATCTAACAGATCATAGCTTCTTATAACATGAAATTCCGTTGTACCAAATCCGAAACCACATTCTAAATTATTAACTAAAGCTCCTTTACCATTTTCAAAACAAGGAGTTATTTTTGCAACTAAAACATCATTATCTTCAAAATAAGTATATCCAGTTGAAACATCCTGATATTCTGCTTCAGATTCCTGTTCATATTCTCCATTTTCAGATACTTTTTCCATTGGTAAAAAGTTAACTAAAGTTTTAGGATTGGACAATACTTTCTTACCTGATGGATTTACTAATGCGTTAAATCTTAACCTCTTAACTTCCCACCCCTCAGGAATTTCTCTAATCCATTGAATGCCTGAATCCTTGTATTTTGGATAGGGTTTGAGTTTCATTTTCATTCAAACACCTTAATATTTAATTTTTCTTTGTTTTTGAATTTCTCTCTCCAAGACTCACGAGATAATTGTTTTTTATTGATTAAATTAATTATAAACTGAAACCAAGATTCCTGATAAACATAATCGCTATGAACTTCATCATAATGGCAATATTTTGTATTTGTCTCAAAGGGATCTTTGTTTTCTTCATTAATTGGTCTAACCCAACTTTGCCAGTTAAC
>DARA01000065.1 GCA_002503135.1 Methanomicrobiaceae archaeon UBA207 | reverse complement strand
GCACCCGGACCTGCTGAGAAGCGGTTTGGCAGGCACCCGACGCAGAAACCATGTGCGCTCCTGAAACGCATCATACTTGCGAGCACCAATGAAGGTGACCTTGTGCTTGATCCGTTCACAGGGAGCTCAACGACCGGGCTTGCCGCATACCGGCATGGCAGGAGGTTCATCGGTATTGATTCAAATCCTGAGTATCTCGACCTCTCGGTAAAACGTTTTGAAGCACTGGGAGATGATTCTGTTTTCGGCTGGTCCCGGCATACACCATAGGCACCCCCGGCACCCTGAGGCTGCGGCATCTCTGTCTGCAGAGATCTCTGTCAAAAGATATTTAATGGCAGAGTTTAAACCGCGTATTATGGAAGAGAAGACGGAGTATGCACCTGAAACCTGCGGGCACTGCGGCGGGCTGGGCTGTCTCTACTGTGACAGGTCCGGTACTGTGATGGTCGCCCAGCCTCCGGAGAAGTGCCGCCACTGTGATGGCGTCGGCTGCATCTACTGCGGGTATACCGGCTGGGCAGGGCTTCTGCAGGGTTCCCGAAAAAAAGAGAGCGGATGCCGGACATAGGTGCGTAATGCAGACCCCTGAAATCCAGGGATGGGCTACAGTCAAAAACTAAACTTCTAGGAATGTTTAGTTTTTTCAATATAGTGCCAAGCGTCTCTTTTCATCAACTTAAACGATGGTAAACGAAAGTTTTCAAAAAACTTTCTCGATTTACCATTAATCCAAAAAGAAACATTCGCCACTATAATCGCGCATCCGCCTGAGCCTGGGACCGGTATTTTTTGGTGTTATAGCTGCTGATTCGATTACCTGATGCTAAAATAATGGCTGATGTGTCGGCTCAGTCACATTCCTACTGACTTCAACCCCCCACGCCACACGCCGGACGGCACCGTGATCTCGAAGCATGCGCTCTTCCCTTCCTCGCCGGTCTCCCTGATCGACATCCCGGTGATGCCGAGGATCTCCCGTGTCAGGAAGAGACCATAACCGGTATTGGAGCCTACGCCGCGTTTGAATATCCGTTCCTTCATCCCTGCCGGCACACCCACACCGTCGTCTTCGACGGCGATGACCATCTTCCCGTCCTCTTCGCGGCAGGTGACACTGATCTCTGTCACGTGCTCGCCGTGCCTGACCGCATTGTCAAATAAGTTGAAGAATACCTTCTCCAGCATCGGGTCGGTGAAGATCTCCAGCGTGCCGGTAGCGGTGCTGACACTGACGCTGGTGCCTGATGCCGCCCGCCCCGCCACATCAGCCACACGCTGCCACCGGGACGGCTGCATGCCAAGTTCCTCATAATCCGCTGTAAACCGGGTTTCCTCCTCGATTGTGGCGGTCAGCTTTATGATGTTCTCGACATACTTCCGCATCTCCACATCGTCGGGCAGCACATCACTGAGGAGGTCGGTGTAGCCTGCCAGAGCTGTGACCTGGTTCAGGATGTCGTGGCGCGTGATGCCGGAGAGGAGATGGAGTTTTTTGTTTGCGACCTCCAGGGCAGATTTTGCTCTTATGATATCTGTGATATCCCTGCCCACCGACTGGTACTCAATAATCTCATCATTCTCGTCAAATATCGCCCGGTCATTCCAGTTCTGCCACCGCACTTCACCACCCGGCATGATAATGCGGTGCCGGATTGAAGCTACAGGATGATCGGGGGTGAGTGATCTGAAAAAGTTCTTTACCCGCACCTCATCTTCAGGGGGGATATCAGGAATGAATTTCTGACCAACCATCTCTTCACGTTTCTTGCCGAAATACCGGCAGTATGCCTCGTTCACGAAAACATGTGTCCCGTTGGGAAGGAAACGGCAGACGAACTCGGTCTGGTCCTCAACAACGTTCCGGTACCGCTCTTCGCTCTCCCTGAGTACCTCCTCCACCTCCCTCCATTCAGTAATGTCGCGGATGGATTCGATTGCACCAATGACGTTTCCTTCGGTATCATAGATGGGCGAGGCAGTGCACCAGATATATACCCCCTCTCTGCCATGCATGGAGGTGAGAAATACTTCAGCGATAATTGTGTCCCCCTCGCTTCTGACACTGGTATACCGGGAATCGATCGTATCCCCGCCCGAAAAGATTGAATCAATCAGCATCGGGATATTCTCCCCGTAAAATGGCGTGGAATACGCAAAATCACCCTTGCCGATCATAGCCTCCTTTTTGACACCTGTCATCTCTTCTATCGCTTTGTTCCAGGCGATCACCTGCCTCTCATTATCGATGACTACCGTGGCATCAGGCAGGTGCTCGATGATATCACTCAGATGCTGTTCGGACTCGCTCAGCGCCTCTTCCGCCCGCTTCTTCTCTGTCACGTCACGGAATACCAGCACCACACCGATGGTCTTGTTATCTTTATCGCGGATTGGCGCACCGCTGTCGGCGATCGACCGCTCTGTCCCGTCACGGGCGATAAGAGCCGTGTCGTTGGCAAGACCAAACACCAGCCCGGTCTCAAGCACCTTTTCGATAGGATTCTCGCATACCTCGCGGGTCTTCTCATTGATGATGTGGAACACCTCGGAAAGCGGTCTGCCGGAAGCCTCATGTTCACTCCACCCGGTGAGATCCTCTGCCACTTTGTTGAGCAGGGTCACGTTGCCGTCTGTATCGGTCACGATAACACCGTCGCCGATCGAGCGCAACG